>JAFYDS010000063.1 GCA_017544665.1 Clostridia bacterium
CCGTACTCGGAACCTTCGTCGTACTGCTTCATCCAGTATCCGTAAACGGTGCCGTGTACGCTGATGGTGCCGTCGCGCCACAGGCCTTTGTCAAAGCCGCGGAATTCCGGCTCCGGCATGACCTTGAAGATTACGCCGCCGACCGGCTGTGTCAGAAATTCCTCGACAGCGCGGTTATCGAGGTGGTCGGGTATGTCGCGTACCGTTCCGTTGAAAAGGATCTCGGTTCCGGTATGGCTTTTGATGATAACCTCCGCGCCGCGCCGCAGCAGCGGATAAAACTGTTTGAGTCTGATCATCGTTCGTCCCTCCCTTCAGCAGTCCTCGTCGTCGTCCGGTTCGTCGCAGTAGCAGCCGTCGTAGTAGTCGTCTTCCTCGTCGTCGACGTCTTCGTAGCGGTCACGGCTGTCCCACATGTCTTCCGAATTCGGCGCCTGCCGCAGTTCGGGATGCGCGTCAAGGTACTCCCAGACCGCGATCTCCAGCCTTTCCAGCGCCTCGTCGTAGAGGTCGTCGAGAATAATGCCCCAAGCGTCTGCTACGCTGCGTGCGACCTTGTCGTCGCACTTTTTTGCGAGAAACCTGCCTGCCGGGTTGCAGGTCTCGCGGCCGTAGCCGACGCCGAGGTGATCCCCGTCGTTCCAATTGCGGTACCCGATCCGGCAGATGGCGCGGACGATTTCGCCGGCAAGCGTGTCCGCCTTTCCCGTCGGCGGGACGAGCTCCTCGAACATCCCGTGCAGCTTTTCCTCGATGGCTTTGTTTGTCATGGTCATGCGCTCCTTTCATTTTCAAGGGCTGTGTGCCCTTCGTTGTGAGCACATATTACCGTCAGGTGTGCGGAATAGCAAGTCGGGATAATACACGATCTTTCGGGTGTATCTTTGTTGGTTTTATATGTACAATACGCGTTGCTATTTGCTGCTTCGTATGGTATACTCGCATACGATGGAAATGCGTTCCGAATACGAAAACGCTCCGACAGCAGGAAAAGCCCCGTAGGGCTCTCCGGCTGTTTTCTTTTTCAGAACGCTTATGCGTAGTCTTCGTCGGAGCAGGCTTTCGTGAGCGCCTCTGCATCCGGCAGGTTTCTGCGGATCCAGAAATCACTCAGATAGCACGGAACGCCGTCGCATCCCAGTTCCAGTCCGATGTCGTAGTTCCGCATCGCCGTCCAGTCGATGAGCAGCTCGCATGCGCTGTACACGGAAAAGGTTCCGTCGGTCAAATCCAAAAACCAAACCCACTGGTATAACGGACTCAAGGAAAACTGGAAGTCGTGATCGAGGCCGAAGTCATCCGTGCCATCGGCGACCAGCTCGAAAATCCGCACCGCGTCTTCATGCAGAACCGGGAAATGCAGAGGTTTGCCGCCCTTGTGCTTCGCTTGGATTTCATGCGCCGTCCAGAATGAATACCGATGCGGGTCATTGCCGAACTGATTCAGAAAAACAGATCCCTGTAACTTACGCGCGAATGCGAGAAACTCGCTCGGCGTATGGCTGATAAAGCAGCCGTCTTCTTCTCGCCAAGAATACAAGACCATCCCGTTCATCTTCACCATTGTAACCGTTTTCATGTTGTTCCCTCCTTGTTTTGGTAGTGCCATCTTACCGTCAGGTGTGCGGAATAGCAAGTCGGGATAATACACGATCATCAGGGTGTATCTTTGTTGATTATATGTGTACTATATGAGTTGCTTTTCGTTGCTTCGTATGGTATACTCGCATACGATGGAAATGCGTTCCGAATACGAAAACGCTCCGACAGCAGGAAAAGCCCCGAAGGGCTCTCCGGCTGTTTTCTTTTTTTCAGAACGCAAAGTCTCCGTTGTTGCCGAACCCGCCGCTGTGAACGCAATCGCAGTCATCCAGATCCGCAAGGGAATAATCCGATGCGCGCAGGTCGTTTTCCTTCAGAAAAGCGGCGAATTTTTCCTCCCGCGTCGGCGCGTCGTATGCGTCTTCATCGAACCAAAAGCTGTGCCATTTGACGTCCTCCGCGGCGATTCTCTCGCCGTGTTCGTAATGGTAATGCTCCTGAAATTCGGCGCCGGGTTCTTCGGAGAAAACTTCGATCGCAAGCGAGAGCCGCTTGGATTCCTTCTGCAGCGATGTGCTGACCTGCGGGCAGTCCTTGGCATATGTCCCGGCGCCGTCGCACATGCAGCAGTAGACCGACCACGCGCAGTCGCCGATGATCTCCGCGACAACCGTGCCGTCCGGTTCGCTCTGCAGATCGAGCCTGTCGGCGGAAAACACGCGCCAGAAATGCGGCACACGCTCGTAGTCGCGCAGCTCGGCGAAAAACTCGTCGACGTTTTCCTTTTTGCCTTTGACGTGCATCGTGAAAAAACAGTTGTTAGCCATTGGACGTTTCTCCTTTCCCGATTTCGATCACGCGGCCTTTGAAGTGTTCCGCATATTTTTCCGCGGCCTCGCGGCATGCAAAAATCGCGGCGCGGTTCCTGTTCGTGACCCAGCTTGAGCAAAGAC
>JAFYDS010000064.1 GCA_017544665.1 Clostridia bacterium
CCTTCATCGCCGCGATCGCGCTTGCCGTGGCGGCGATCCCCGAGGGTCTGCCCGCCGTCGTTACCATTATTCTTTCGATCGGCGTCACGTCCATGAGTAAACGGCAGGCACTGATCCGCAAGCTGACGGCCGTGGAAACGCTCGGCTGTACGCAGATCATCTGTTCGGATAAAACCGGTACCCTGACGCAAAACAAGATGACCGTCGTCGATCACTACGGCGACGACGAAGAGCTGATCGCCACAGCCATGGCACAGTGCTGCGACGCGCAGCTCGACGAAAACAACAACGCCGTCGGCGAACCGACGGAAGCGGCGCTGGTCAACTTTGCCTATAAGCTCGGCCTTCCGAAGCAGGCGCTGAACGAAAAGCAGCCACGCATCGGCGAAGCGCCGTTCGATTCCGGCCGTAAAATGATGTCCACCGTCCACAAGACGGAGGAAGGCTACATCCAGTACACCAAGGGCGCGCCCGACGAGATCCTCAAGAAGTGCACCCAGGCCATCATTGCCGGCAAAACCGTGCCGATGACCGACGACATCCGCAAGGATATCCTGCGGGCGAACAAAGCCATGGCAGACCGTGCGCTGCGCGTGCTTGCCGTGTCCTTGCGCCAGTATAAGAAAGAACCGGCGAGCTATGACGCCGCCGATCTGGAAAAGGAACTCGTCTTCGTCGGTCTGACCGGCATGATCGACCCGGTCCGTCCGGAGGTCAAGGCGGCGATCGAAGAGTGCCGCGAGGCGGGCATCCGTCCGGTCATGATCACCGGCGACCACAAGGACACCGCCGTGGCGATCGGCCGCGAACTGGGCATCATCACCAACCCCGAAGAAGCAATCGTGGGCGCCGAGCTCGACAAGTTCACCGATGAAGAGCTGGTCGAGGAAGTGCTGAAATATTCCGTCTATGCCCGTGTGCAGCCGGAGCATAAGACCCGGATCGTCAAGGCGTGGAAGGCGCGCGGCATGGTCACCGCCATGACCGGCGACGGCGTCAACGACGCGCCGTCCATCAAGAGCGCCGATATCGGTATCGGCATGGGCATCACCGGCACGGACGTCACCAAGGGCGCGTCCGACATGGTCCTCGCGGACGACAACTTCGCAACGATCGTCAACGCGGTCGAAGAAGGCCGTAAGATCTACGACAACGTCTGCAAGGTGCTGCAGTTCCAGCTGTCCACCAACATGAGCGAAGTCATCATCATGTTTGTGGCGTCCATCCTCAACTTTACGATCCTCTCCCCTGTTCACCTGCTCTGGGTCAACATGGTCACCGACTCGCTGCCGGGTCTTGCGCTCGGTATGGAAAAAGCGGAAGGCAACCTGATGCACCGCAAGCCGCGCGCCACGACCGACGGTATCTTCTCCGGCGGCGCCGGCGCCGACATGGTCTGGCAGGGCGTGTATCTCGCGCTGATCGAGATCGCAGCGTTCGTCATCGGCTTCTTCATGGAGCATCAGGGCGGCGGCTTCTTCGAAACCCTCCGCATGATCTGGGGCGCGAACGAAATGGACAAGGGCATCTGCGCGAACGCGGTCTGCATGGCGTTCCTTGCGGTCAACTTCGGCGAGATGTTCTGCGCAATCAACATGCGTTCCCGTCTGGGCTCCCTCTTCTCTAAGAGCATGTTCAAGAACATGAACTGGTGGCTGATCGGCGCGTTCGTCATCACGTCTGCGCTGACGCTGCTGCCGATCTACGTACCCTTCCTGCGCGACATCTTCTTCCAGGGCGACTTCCATTTGGATTCGCTGGAAATGCTGATCTCCTTCCTGCTCGCGTTCTCCACGGTGCCGGTGTTTGAAATCGGCAAAGCAATTCACCGCGCAGTGCGGAAAAAGAAAGAAGCGTAAAACAAATTGCCGACCGTCGTTCCATTTTGGGACGACGGTCTTTTTGAATACTGCAATGCAATTTTGCAAAAAAGCCGCCGTTTTCGCTTGCCTTGCAAGGCGTTTTCTGCTATACTGGAATCAACAAAAAAGTCAAAGGGAGGAACGACTATGTTACCGAAAAAACCGCCGATGGGCTTCAACACCTGGAACACGTTCGGACCGGATATTTCCGACGCCATGATCCGCGAGACCGCGGACGCCATGGTGGAAAAAGGCCTGCGCGACGCGGGCTACACCTACCTCGTGATCGACGACTGCTGGAGCAAACGGCAGCGCGACCCCGTCACCGACAAGATCGTCGCAGACCCGGAAAAGTTTCCGCAAGGGATGAAAGCGGTCTCCGACTATGTGCACGAAAAAGGGCTCAAATTCGGGATGTATTCCTGCGCGGGCGTTCGCACCTGCGCAAACTATCCGGGCTCGTATGACCACGAATTTCTGGATGCGAAGACCTTTGCAGAGTACGGCGCGGACTTTCTCAAATATGACTACTGCTACAAGCCGGATTACGCCGACGGCTCTCTCCTGTACCGCCGGATCAGCATGGCGCTGCAAAGCTCCGGGCGCGACATTCTTTTGTCCGCCTGCAACTGGGGCTGCGACGACGTCTACAGCTGGATCCGCTCCACCGGCGCGGGGATGTACCGCTCCACGGGCGACATCACCGACAGCTTCGGCTCATTCCGCGACATCTTTTTGAGCCAGCTTGACAACATGAAATACAACGCGCCCGGCTGCTTCAACGATATGGACATGCTCACCGTCGGGATGCGCAACCGCGGCAACGTCGCCGCCAAGGGCTGCAGCGATCTCGAATACCGCACGGAGTTCGCGCTGTGGTGCTTCTTCGGCGTTCCCCTCATGCTCGGCTGCGACGTGCGCAGTATCGACGACACGACGCTGAAGCTCGTCACGAATCCGTGGCTGCTGCGGATCAATCAGGATGCGGAATGCCGCTCGGCGTTCATCGCGCACAAGGACCGCGACAACCTTTGCAACGTCTATGCGCGACTGCTGTCCAACAACGAGATCGCCATCATGTTCACCAACCTGTCCGACCACCCGCACGGCGAAGTCTGGTTCCCGCTCGACGCGATCGGCATCCCGCCGGAAGCCGGCAAAGCGCTGCAGCTGACGAATTGCTTCACCGGCGAAGACGCAGGCACCGTGAAAGAATACATGCTCCTCCCGCTCGAAGCGCACGACTGCGCCGTCTTCATTGCGAAGGTCGTGGACGCCTGATGGACTGCATCCACTGCGGCAAACCGCTTTCCGCGTATGACATCGGTTTTTTTAAAAAGCTGGTCAACCGCGGCGCGACGGAATGCGCCTGCATTCGCTGCACCGCAAAGCACTTTGAGCTGACCGAAGACCGCGCGTGGGAAATGATCCGCCGCTTTCAAAAAAACGGCTGTACGCTCTTTCCGCCTTTGAAAGAGTAAAATATGCAAAGAAAAAAGGACCTTCCAAGAGGTCCTTTTTCTTTATACAATCAGTTATCTTTCAGAATAATCTCCCCGAGCTCCGGGATCATATTTTTGTATTGATACACGCGCACATAGTCGACCTTGAACTCCACCGGCCAATTTTCCGCGGGCGTTTTCGTGATCTTGCCCGTGCCATGGCGGTCCGCGTCGGCAATCCCGTCATGTCCGGCGACCTCGATCGACAGCAGCAGATACTCGGGGTTGTCGCTCACGCCGCCCGTGGAGAGCCGTCCGCTCTCCTTGCCGTTGATATAGAAGATGTACTCGTCCGGGTTCCATTCCACGCCGTAGGTGTTGTATTCGCTGTAAGGGTCGTTCTCGATATAGAACTTGCCGATCGAATCGCCCTTGTGGGTGGCGGAATCGTAACCGTCGTAGTGAATCCCCGTGACAACTGCGTCCCCGGCGCCCCACCAGTGGTCCTTGTAATACATCGACTCGAAGACGTCCACTTCGGTGCCGTCTTCACCTGAGCCATCGACGTTGAACACGCCTTCATTCATCATCCAGAACGCGCTCCAAAGGCCGTAACCCGCGGGCAGAATGCACCGGCACTCAAAATAGCCGTAGCACTGCTCAAACTTGTCGCGTGTGACGACCTGACCGGTGTAGTAGCCGGGCTTGTAGGGCTTGAAGTCAATCTGATCGTGCCACTTGTCATAGTAATAGTTTTCCAGCGGCTCGTCCTTATACTCGGCGCGGATGACGAGGTTGCCGTCCTCCACCGAGACCATATCCTCGTGCCAGTAGCCGCCCTTGCGCTCGGTAACCCACCATTCATAGCTCCAGAATTCTCTGTCCAGTTCATTGCCGTCGAACTCGTCCTGCCACGTCAAAACGAATTTGCTCATATCGAGCTTGTTCTCCGACACCTTCTGCGGCAGGCCGAACGTGTGCGGCGCAGAAGCGGAAAAGAGCATCAAAAACGAAACCAGCGCCGAAATGATACGTTTCATAAAGGTCATGAAAAACGCCTCCTTTTTTGTTCGGCTCCAGTATAGCACAAATCTGCCCGCGCGTCAATTGCGCGAAAGCAGATCGCTCAGAAGGAGCATCCCGCAAAAGCCGAGCAGGAAC
>JAFYDS010000065.1 GCA_017544665.1 Clostridia bacterium
CGAATTTGCCTTCGAAGCCGTATTTCTTTGCGGCGTCGTCGATGTTGTGATAGAGGTTGACCATGATCTTATTGAGCA
This sequence comes from Clostridia bacterium, assembly GCA_017544665.1. Lineage (GTDB taxonomy): Bacteria > Bacillota > Clostridia > Oscillospirales > Acutalibacteraceae > UBA6857. The sequence continues at coordinate 79 of JAFYDS010000065.1, forward strand.
TCGCGTCGACCTCGTCGAACGTCCAGTGCAGACGCTCGCTGTTCTGGCTCATTTCGAGCGCGGAGGTCGCGACGCCGCCGGCGTTCGCCGCCTTGGCGGGCAGGAAGAGAACACCGCTTTCCTGCAGGTACGCGGTCGCTTCCTCGGTCGTCGGCATGTTTGCGCCTTCAGCGAAGGCAGTCGTGCCGTTGGCGACGAGCAGCTTCGCGTCTTCGATGCCGACTTCGTTCTGCGTGGCGCACGGCAGCGCGATATCGCATTTCGTGCTCCAGACACCGCGACCCTCGTGATAGACGGCGTTCGGTTTTTCATCGGCGTAGGCGGTCAGTCTCGCGCGGCGCACTTCCTTGATGTTCTTGAGCAGCGCCACGTCGATGCCGTCTGGATCGTAGATCCAGCCCGTGGAATCCGAGCAGGTGACGACCTTCGCGCCGAGCTGCTGGGCCTTTTCGATCGCGTAAATTGCGACGTTGCCCGCGCCGGAAACGGCGATCGTCTTGCCGGCGATGTCGATCCCGTGGCAGCGCAGCAGTTCCTGCGTGATATAAAGCAGACCGTAACCGGTCGCTTCGGTACGCGCAAGCGAGCCGCCGAACGGCAGACCCTTGCCGGTGAGCACGCCGGTGAACTGGTTGCAAAGGCGCTTGTACTGACCGAACATATAGCCGATCTCTCTGGCGCCGGTGCCGATATCGCCGGCGGGCACGTCGGTGTCTGCGCCGATGTGCTTGGAAAGCTCGGTCATGAAGCTCTGGCAGAACGCCATGATCTCGCGGTCGCTCTTGCCCTTCGGGTCGAAGTCGGAGCCGCCCTTGCCGCCGCCGATCGGCAGACCGGTCAGCGAGTTCTTGAAGATCTGCTCAAAACCGAGGAATTTGATGATGCCGAGGTTGACGCTCGGGTGCAGACGCAGGCCGCCCTTGTAGGGACCGATGGCGCTGTTGAACTGCACGCGGTAGCCCGTATTGACATGGACCTGACCGTTGTCGTCGATCCACGGCACGCGGAACTTGACCTGGCGTTCGGGGTTGACCAGCCGTTCCAGCAGCGCGTCGCGGCGGAAAACCTCTTCGTGCTCGGCGACGACCGGCTCGAGCGAGAGCAGCACTTCCTTGACGGCCTGATGGAATTCGGGCTCGTTGGGGTTCTCCCGGATGACTTGTTCGATGACTTCGTTGACGTAAGACATAAAATATCCTCCTTGTATATAGCAGAAAAGACGGCTCTTTCGGACAGCGGCGCTGTCGCGAAAAAGACGCCTTTGCCTTTTTCTGTTATTTTGCGGGCAACAAAGCAAAGCCACATGTGCATGTGGACCCAAAGACGCCGTTGCCTTCTTGGGGGATATTTTACACCCGAAAAAACCCTTTTGTCAACCGCTATTCCAAAGAAACTGCAAGTTTCTGCAAAGAAACCAAAAATAGAGAGCCGCTGCGGGCGGTTTTTGTGAAAAGTGTTTTTGCGTTCTGCTCTTGACGCGGCGAAAAAAAGCGGATATAATACAATCAATGAGCAAGGGCGTTCATTTCGGCACAGACTC
>JAFYDS010000066.1 GCA_017544665.1 Clostridia bacterium
AGTTCGTGGCCGCGCTGCGTCAGCCGGGTCGCACGGTCGCGTTCAGCATAGAATGCGTCGAGCAAAGCACAAGCGCTCTCGAAGCGTTTGACTTCATACAGGCCCTCATACTGGTAAACGCGCAGCGAGGCGATTTCCTTCGGTGCGCCGTTTTTGTCCAGTACCATCCAGCACGACGGGTCGGTATGCAGCGCCGTTTTCATCTCGCGCAGGACAGCAAAGAGGTTTTGGATCTGCGGCTGTGTCAGCGCGGCAACGGTCTCGTCCGACCCGGTGCAGCGGTACGCGATCTCGCGTGCAATCAACGGCGAGATGCCCTGCACGGTCTGCAGCGCCGCCGAAGACAGCAGCTTGCCGCTCTTTTGCAGGATCGCCTCTGCCACGGCGTCCGCCGTCTCCGTTTCAAGGCACAGCTTTTCCTGCTGCTGCGGCAGCACATAGGGCAGCCCCGGCAAGATCTGCCGTACGCTCGACGCGGCGTAGTCGATCCGCTTCATTGCGTCAATGATTCTTCCGTTTTCGCCAATCAAAATCAGATTGGAGTAGGTGCCCATCGTCTCGGCGCACAGCGTCAGCTTCGTCTTGTCGCCGATCTCCGTCGTCGCGTCGAGGTCGAGAAACAGAAGGCGGTCCAGCCCGGCCTGCCGCACACCGGTGATCCGCGCGCCGACAAGATATTTGCGCAGCAGCATACAAAACATCGGCGGAGTCTGGGGACTTTCGGCGCTCTGCGCGGTCAGGTGCAGCCGCGGCGCGTCGGCGCGCACGCAGCAAAGCAGCTTTTCCGCGCCGCTTTTACTGCGCAGAGACAGCAGCACCTCGTCTTTCGACGGCTGCTGTACCTTGTCGATCCGCGCGCCCACGGCACGCAAAGCGAGCTCATCCTTCAGTTTTGACAGAAAATAGCCGTCAAGCGCCATCTTATTCCCCTTCTGCCGCGATAAAGCGGACCGGATACGGCTGGTCGAGCAGCACGGTGCGAAGTGTCGGAAACGCGGCCTGCACTTTCTGCTGCAGCGCCGCCATCGGCGGAAACTCCGTCGCGAAATGTCCGCCAACGACGAGTGTCTTTTCACAGTCCGCCGCCATCAGCTTTTCGTGGTGCTTCGCTTCGCCCGTCAGATAGGCATCCGCGCCGAGGGCGACCGCGTCGAAAAAGAAGTCCATCGCCGACCCGCCGCAGAGAGCGACCGTGCGGACCTCGTCCTTGCCGGGCACCAGCTGAACCGTTGTACCGAGCACCGCGGCGACTTTTTTGGCGAACGCTTCCGGCGAACAGGGAGCAATCTCCCCGATCCGCGCCATCGGGACCGGTCCTTCGTCCGACGGGATCCCGCGGACGTTCTGAAGGCCGAGCAGGCCGCACAGCACGTCGTTGACGCCGCCCTTTGCGCAGTCCCACGGCGTGTGGACGCTGATCGCGGCAAGTCCGCTCTGGCAAAGCGCATAGACCGGATCGCCGGCCAGCAGATTCTTCTTCTCGTGAAAAATCACGGGATGGTGGGTCACCAGCAGTTCGGCGCCGGCTTCTTTTGCCATCGCAAGCGTCCGTTTCGTCAGATCGAGCGCGAACGCGACGCATGTAACTTCCTTTTCCGGGTCGCCGACCAGCATGCCGGAATTGTCCCAGCTGCACTGGGTGTCATAGGGGGCGACGGTATTGATAAAAGCAGCGATATCTTTGACTAACATGTCGGATGGTTCCTCCGTTCAAAATCGTTGAGTATTGCCGTCAGGCGCGCGGTCTCCGCCGGGTCAGTGCCCGCTTGCAGCAGCGCGTTGCGGCGTTTTTCCAGCCGTTGTTTTTGCCGTTCGAGATAGCGCGCGGCGGCTTCGTCCTTTTCTTCAAACAGCAGACCGCCGTAGGGCAGCGCGGGCGTAATTGCGGCCGTTTCGCCGGTGTAGTGCGCGGCGATCGCCGCATAGCCGTGGTGCTTGTCGAAGGCGCAGGCTTCGCGGTCGATCGAAAAGCCGTTCTCGTAAAGCCACAGCCGGACGTCCTCCGCATGGCTCATCGGCTGCGCGATCACGCGGACCGTCGGGTCCCTTAGCCACGCCGCGCGAGAAAGCAGTTCGGCGATCAGAATGCCGCCCATCCCCGCGAGGACCACATCGTCGGCGCAGTGCGCATCCAGCGCATCGAGCCCGTCAGAGAGCACAGTGTCGATCTTGTCGCACAGCCCGTGTTCCGCCACGGTCTGCTTTGCGTTTTGTAAGGGTCCCATCCGCAGATCGGACGCAACGGCGCGCGGGCAGCGCCCCGTCTGTACCAGATAGACCGGCAGATAGGCGTGGTCCGTGCCGATATCGGCGACGACGCTCCCCTGCCGCACAAACGACGCGACCAAAGACAGACGCGGGTCCAGCGTAACAGCCATAACAGCGAACTCCTCTTGAAAAAACGCCGCCTTCGAAAGGCGGCTTCATGTTTTTGCTTATTTGGAAG
>JAFYDS010000067.1 GCA_017544665.1 Clostridia bacterium
ACGCCGGGGAGAGAGAACAACACCGACGGGTTCACTTCGGTCGATTCCGCCGCGCTGACGAATAGCAAGGATCTCGTGATTACCGAGGTCGCTGCCGTCAACACGAGCGAAAAGGCGCCGAACGGCAAGACGTCAGATTACATCGAACTGTATAACGCCTCCGACGCGCCGGTCGCGCTCGGCAAATACAAGCTCTCCGATTCCAAACAGGCGGAGCGCTTTTTTGCGTTGCCGGACGTTACGCTGCAGCCGGGACAGTACCTCGTCCTCTGGTGCAGCAAGACGGCGATCAAAGGCGCCTATACTGTGCCGATCGGCCTTGGCCGCTACGGTGATACGGTCTATCTCAAAAACAGCCGCGGCGTGATCGCGGATTCCCTGAAATATCGCCGCCTTTCCGCGGGCGTCAGCTGCGGACGCGACCTTGCAGGCGACAGCAAACCGGTCTATTTCCGTTCGCTGACGCCGGGCAAGGCGAACAGCGGAAAAGCGCTGTCCGGCGCGATCCGGAACCCGGCGCTGTCTTTGCCGGGCGGCTATGTCAAAAAGGGTACGACGCTCACGATCACGAGCGAAAATCCGGTCTATTACACCCTTGACGGCAGCGAACCGACCGAACAGTCGACGCCTTATACCGAGCCGCTGAAGCTCAAAAAAACGACCTGTCTGCGCGCGCGGGCGTTCCGCAAGGGGAGCCTGCCGTCCGATATCGTCAGCGCAACCTATCTTGTGGAAGACAAGCACACCCTGGCCGTGGTCTGCCTTTCGACCGACAGCGCCAATCTTTACAGCGAAAGCCGCGGCATCTGGGCGGACGGCAAAAACAAGAGCAGCGAGTTTCCCTATCTCGGCGCGAACTTCTGGCAGGACTGGGAGCGCCCCGTCCATGTGGAATACTGGAACGCGCAGGGAGAACCGCAGCTTTCGTTCGATGCCGGGATGAAAGTGTTCGGCCAGTTCAGCCGTGCCCTGGAGCAAAAGAGCGTGTCGATCCTCCTGCGGGACCGCTACGGCCCGGGCGAGATCGTCTATCCGCTCTTCGAAGACAACGACGTCAACGTCTTCTCGTCGTTCGTCCTGCGCAACAGCGGCCAGGACTTCTCTTCTGCGCACCTGCGCGACGCGTTCTGCGCGATGGTGATGAAGGGGCGGACGTCGGTCGATTTCATGGACTACCGCCCGGTCGCCGTCTATGTCAACGGCGTTTATCACGGAATCTACGACCTGCGCGAAAAGCTCGATACGGACTATCTCGAAAACCACCACGGCGCGGACGCGGACAGGATCGACATGATCAAGGGCGCGACCCGCGTCCAGAGCGGCTCGATCGACGCTTATAACAAGCTGATAAACTATCTCAAGACCCATGACGCGAGAAAGCAGGAGGTTTACGACTATCTCTGCACGCAGATCGATATCGACAACCTGATCGAATACTGGATGTTCGAATCGTTCTTCAACAACACCGACACGGGCAACATCCGCTTCTGGCGCGAAAACGCCGAAACCGGCAAATGGCGCTGGCTGTTCTTCGACGTTGACTGGGCGTTCTGGCCGACGACCTACAAGCTCAACTATATCGACAACTATCTGAACCCCGAAGGACACGGCGTCAACCACGCGTTTTCCACGCTGATCATGCGCAGCCTGATGAAAAACGACCAGTTCCGCACCCGTGTGTTGCAGCTGCACAAAAAGCACCTCAAGACGACCTTTGACCGCGACAGACTGCTGGATCTACTCGACAGTATGACCGGAGAGATCGACGAAGAGATGAAACGGCACTGCGCGCGGTGGTCCTCGGTGAGTTACAGTAAATGGAAGTCCGAGGTCGCGACACTGCGGAAAATCGTCGGCGAAATGCCGGCGCTGTTCCAAAAGAAAATGATCCGCTCGTTTTCAATGACGCAAGCGGAGATCGAGCGCTATCTCCCGTGATTTTTTCAAAAAGGTGTTGCTTTTTCTCGTGAAAATTGCTATAATACAAACAGGAGATAACAGAAAGGGGATATACAGATGAAAGACTTTGTGCAAAAAGCGGAAGATTTCCTCATTCAGATGTGGGTGTACCTTTACCGTTTCATGAGCCATATGATCGGTCAGGATCCCGACGACGAGATGATCCAGGAAATGTTCGGCAAGGTGCTGTAAAACATAACGACCGCTGTGCCCGCCCGTTAGGGCGGGACATTTTTTCTAATTCGGAATTCGAAATGCGGAATTCGGAATTGGTTCAGGAAGGAGCCAACCGTTATGCGGAGAGATTATTTGGAAGTAGGGAAAATTGTCAGTACCCACGGGATCAAAGGCGAAGTGCGCGTCGATCCCTGGTGCGACGGTCCGGCGTTTCTCAAACAGTTCAAAACGCTGTATTACGATAAAAACGGCGCGCGTCCCGTCGCGGTGAAAGCTTGCCGTCCCCACAGCAATATCGCGATCCTCAAGCTGGAGGGCGTCGATACCGTCGAAGCGGCGGCGGCGCTGCGCAATAAAGTGCTCTTTATGGCGCGCGCGGACGCGTCCTTGCCGGACAATCACTTCTTTATTCAGGATCTGATCGGCTGCCGCGTGTGCGACGCGGACGCGCCCGAAAAGCAGTACGGCGTGCTCACCGACGTCAGCACGACCGGGGCGAACGACGTTTGGCACGTGACGGATGACAGCGGCAAAGAATACCTGCTGCCTGCGATCCCGCCGGTCGTGATCGACACCGATATAGACAACGAGCGGATATTGATTCGTCCGCTGAAAGGAATCTTTGACGATGCGGATTGATATTTTGACGCTGTTCCCTGAAATGTGTGAAGCGGTGCTGTCGGAAAGCATCGTCGGGCGCGCCCGGCGCGAGGGGCTTGTGGACATCCGCACCCGCCAGATCCGCGATTACACCGACGATAAGCACGGCAGGGTGGATGACGCGCCTTACGGCGGCGGCATGGGCATGATCATGCAGCCGCAGCCGATCTACGACTGCTTTCAGTCGCTCTGCGACGAACTCGGCACACGCCCGAAGCTGATCTATCTGTCCCCGCAGGGACAGGTATTGACGCAGGAAAAGGTGAAGCAGCTGGCGCAGGAGCCAAACCTCGCGCTGCTGTGCGGCCACTATGAGGGCGTGGACGAGCGCCTCTTGGAAGAAATCGTTGACGAGGAGGTTTCGATCGGCGACTATGTGCTGACCGGCGGGGAGCTCCCGGCGCTGGTGCTTGCCGACGCGCTCGCGCGGATGCAGCCCGGCGTATTGTCCGACGACGTCTGCTTCACCGAAGAGAGTCACTTCTCCGGCCTGCTCGAATACCCCCAATATACCCGTCCGCCCGAATGGCGGGGGAGAGCCGTGCCCGACGTTCTGCTGTCCGGGCACCACGCGAACATCGACGCCTGGCGCGCCGCACAGTCGCTGCAGCGCACCGCCGAACGGCGGCCTGATCTGTTCGCGGCATACGAAAAGAAAGAAAAACAATAAGTACGGAGGCGCCTATGTCTTTCACCCACCTGCACCTGCATACCGAATACAGCCTGCTTGACGGCGTGTGCCGGATCTCCCGGCTGATGGACGACGTCAAGCAAAAAGGCATGCGCGCCGTGGCGGTCACCGACCACGGGGCGATGTTTGGTGCGGTCGAATTCTATCAGGCGGCGCAGAAAGCCGGCGTCAAGCCGATCATCGGCTGCGAGTGCTATGTCGCGCCTCGCAGCCGCTTCGATAAGACCCGCGGCCTGGATACGCAGCGGTATCATCTGGTGCTGCTTTGCAAAAATGAGACGGGCTACCGAAACCTGATCGCGATGGTCAGTCAGGCGTGGACAGAGGGCTTCTACACAAAGCCGCGAATCGACAAAGAACTCCTGCAGGCGCATCATGAGGGCCTGATCGCGCTTTCCGCGTGTCTCTCGGGCGAGATCCCGCGCGCGCTGCAAAGCGGAGACTATGACGGCGCAAAAGAGACGGCGCTCTGGTACCGCGACCTCTTCGGCGAAGGCAACTACTATCTCGAAGTCCAGAACCACGGGCTGCGTGAGGAACTGGCGCTGATCCCGGATCTTGTCCGGCTGTCGAAGGAGACGGGCATCCCGCTTGTGGCGACGAACGACGCCCACTACCTCAACCGCGCCGACGCCGAAGCGCAGCAGGTGCTGATCTGCATTCAGACGAACCATACGCTCGGCGAAGAGACGGGGCTCGAGTTTTCGACCGACGATTTCTATGTCAAGACCGAAGAGGAGATGCGCGCGCTGTTCCCAAATCTCCCCGAAGCGATCGACAACACGCAGGTGATCGCGGATCAGTGCAACGTCGACTTCACCTTCGGCAACACCATTTTGCCCCATTTCGAAGTGCCGAACCACATGGATCACTTCGAATACTTCAAGAACCAGTGCTTCTTCGGTCTTTGCCGGAAATTCGGCGACAACCCGCCGCAAAATTACGTTGACCGGCTCAACTACGAACTGGAAGTTATCAATAAAATGGGCTATGTGGACTACTTCCTGATCGTCCACGACTTTATCCGCTACGCGAAGGAAAAGGGGATCCCCGTCGGCCCGGGCAGAGGCTCCGGCGCCGGCTCCCTCGCGGCGTACTGTATCGGCATCACGGGCATCGACCCGATGCGGTACAACCTGCTGTTTGAACGTTTTCTCAACCCGGAGCGTGTCAGCATGCCGGACTTCGATATCGACTTTTGCTATGTTCGGCGACAGGAAGTGATCGACTACGTGATCCGCAAATACGGCGCGGACCATGTGGCGCAGATCGTCACCTTCGGAACGCTTGCCGCCCGTGCGGCGGTCCGCGACGTCGGACGTGTGCTCGGCTTGCCCTATAACAAGGTCGATTCCGTCGCCAAGCAGATCCCGATGGAGCTGAAGATCACGATCGATAAGGCGCTCAAGCAGTCGAACGATCTGCGCGCACTGTATGACAGCGACGAAGAGGTGCGACGTCTGCTCGATCTGTCGCGCAAGGTGGAGGGTATGCCGCGCCACTGCTCGACTCACGCGGCGGGCGTCGTAATCACGCGCGAGCCGGTGTCGTATTATGTGCCGCTCGCGGTCAACGACGAAAGCGTCGTGACCCAGTTCACGATGACGGCGCTCGAACAGCTCGGCTTGCTCAAAATGGACTTTCTTGGTCTGCGGACGCTGACCGTGATCGACGACACCGTGAAGCTGATCCGCCGCGACAACCCGTCGTTTTCACTCGACGATATCGACGTCGCTGACAAGGCGACTTATGAGATGCTTTCCACCGGCAAAACCGACGGCGTGTTCCAGTTCGAATCCGCCGGCATGCGCAGCGTGCTGACGCGTCTGAAGCCGGAAAGCCTCGAAGATCTGATCGCGGTGATCTCGCTCTACCGGCCCGGTCCCGCCGATTCGATCGATACCTATATCAACAACCGCCACCACCCTGAACAGACGACCTACCCGTGCGAACAGGTCAAAGACATCCTTTCCGTGACCTACGGCTGCATGGTCTATCAGGAGCAGGTCATGGAGATCTGCCGCAAGGTGGCGGGCTACTCCTACGGCGCCGCTGACCTTGTCCGCCGCGCCATGGCAAAGAAAAAGTGGGACGTGATGGAAAAAGAGCGCTCCCATTTCATCTCCGGCGCGGTCGAAAACGGGATCGACAGAGCCGTCGCCGAACGGCTGTTTGAACAGATGTCGTCGTTTGCCAACTACGCGTTCAACAAATCCCACGCCGCTGCCTACGCCTTTGTGTCGTTCCAGACGGCGTGGCTCAAGTGCCACTACCCGTGCGAGCTGCTCGCCGCAACGCTGACCAGCGTGCTGGACTCCTCGGCGAAGGTCGCGTCGTATATCGGCGAATGCGTCCGGCTCGGTATCCGGGTTTTGCCGCCCCACGTCAACGAAAGCGCGGAGGGCTTTTCCGCGCAGAACGGGAGCATCCGTTTCGGGCTGCTCGCCATCAAGAACCTCGGCCGCGGCTTTATCCGGACGATCCTGAACTGCCGCGCGCAGTCGCCGTTCAAGACGTTCTACGACTTTTGCAAACGCACGTCCGGCAAGGACTTCAACCGCCGCGCCGTCGAAAGCCTGATCCGCTGCGGCGCGCTCGACGGGCTCGATATGAACCGCCGCCAGATGCTCTATATGCTGCCGCAGATCGTGTCGCTGCTCGACGCGGACGCCCGCAGCAACGTCGTCGGACAGATCGGCTTCTTTGACGAAGGCTCGCTCTTCGCGCAGCAGAACGATCCCGTCGCGCCCGTGATGGAGGAGCTCTCGCGCGAAACGATGCTGCAGGATGAAAAAGAGATCACCGGTCTGTACCTTTCCGGTCACCCGATGGGAGAATATGACGACCTCGCAAAACAGCTGCGCGCCGACCGGATCTGCGACCTCCTGCTCGCGGAGGAGGGGCAGCGCGAGGGTTATCGCGACGGCGCGCACGTCCGTCTGCTCGGCATCATCGATCATCTGGAAAAGAAGATGACAAAGAGCGGCGGCACAATGGCGTTCGTCAAGCTCGAAGACCGCACCGGCGCGATCGAATGTCTCGTTTTCCCGAAGCAGTTTTCCGAGCGACAGCTTCTGCTGCGCGAAGGGGAGATCGTCATGATCGAAGGGAAGCTGTCGCTGCGCGAAGAGAAGGAGCCGACCGTTGTCTGCGATCTGATCGCCGCGAAGCCGCGGATCGAAACCGCAGCGGTGGAGCCCGCGGCGCCGCAGAAAAAGCAGCGGACGGGACTGTTCATCCGCCTCTCCGGCAGGGACGACCCACGCCTGACAAAACTGCGCACGCTGACAGAGATCTTCCTCGAAGGGCAGTTCCCTGTCTATACCTTTGATCCGACCGTCGGGAAGTACAGCCTGTTCGGCACGGTGGAGGACTGCGACCCCGTTCTGATGGAACTCGAACGCGTTTTCGGCGCAGAAAACGTGGTCCGCCGCGGGTGAACTGACCCCTATTGACTTTTTTCGCGCTGTTGTGTATAATACAGGTTAAATGACTACCGGAAACAATGGAGGCAACTGACTATGATCAAAACAATCGGTGTTTTAACAAGCGGCGGCGACGCGCCGGGCATGAACGCCGCGATCCGCGCGGTCGTCCGTGCGGGCTGTGAGCTTGGTATGACGGTTTACGGCATCAACCGCGGTTATAATGGTCTGATGGAAAACGATATGTACGAAATGGGTCTGCGCACGGTGTCCGACATCATCAACCGCGGCGGCACGATCCTGTATTCCGCCCGCTCTGAACGGTTCAAGACCGAAGAGGGTATGCAGGCGGCCATCCGCGTCTGCCGCGAACGCGGCATCGAAGGCCTTGTGGTCATCGGCGGCGACGGTTCGTTCCGCGGCGCGCGCGACCTGTCCTTGCGCGGGATCCCCTGTGTGGCGATTCCGGGCACGATCGACAACGACATTGCCTGCTGCGACCGCACCATCGGGTATGATACGGCGATGAATACCGTCGTAGACATGGTCGACCGTATCCGCGACACGACGGAATCGCACGACCGCTGCGCCGTTGTGGAGGTCATGGGCCGCGGCGCTGGCTATCTGGTGCTCAATTCCGGCATCGCCTGCGGCGCAACGTCGATTCTGATCCCGGAAGTGCCCTATGATTTTGAACGCGACGTGATCGAACGTATGAAGCGCACCCAGCGCAGCAACAAGGTCCACTTTGTCATCATGGTTTCCGAAGCGATCGGCGGCGTGGCTGAAATGGCCAAGCGTATTCAAAAGGAAACCGGCGTGGAAAGCCGCGCCACGGTGCTCGGCCACGTGCAGCGCGGCGGCAGCCCCACGGCGGCGGACCGCATTCTGGGTAGCCAGATGGGTTACCATGCCGTGCAGCTGCTGAAAGAGGGGATCGGCAACCGTGTTGTCGCCACTCAAAAGGGCGACATCCTGGACTTCGATATCTTTGAAGCGCTCAACATGACCAAGGAGATCGACCTGAGCCTTTACACCATGTCGAACGAGATTTCGATCTGATTTAGTTTCTGCCGCCCTTCGCGGGGCGGCAGCTTTGTCCAACAACAGAAAGGAAGGGAGAACAGTGGCGGAAGAGAACATCCACAAGGGACACCGGCAAAAAGTGAAGCAGCGCTTTCTTGCAAACGGGCTTGCCGGCGAGTCTGATCATAACATCCTCGAGCTGCTGCTGTTTTACGCGATCCCCTATAAAGACACGAATCCGATCGCGCATGCGCTGATCGACCGCTTCGGCTCGCTGTCGGGCGTGCTGCGCGCCAGCCCCGCCGAGCTGCAGAGCGTCAAGGGCGTGACCGAAAATGCTGCTGTGCTGCTGCGGCTGGTGCTCCCGGTCTATGAAGCGTATATCGACGATTTGCTGCGTCGCCCGACGCTGCCGGAAACCACGGCGGAGATCGTCGAATTCATGCGTCCGAAATTCATCGGCAGCGTGTCGGAAAAGGCGTATCTGCTGTGCCTCGGCGCCAACCACCGGTTGCTCGGCGTCCGGAAGATCAGCGACGGGGGACTGATAGACGTCACCGTCGACCTGCGTTCGCTTGCCGCCGTCGTGCTCGAAACGAAGGCGCAGGACGTGATACTGATCCACAACCATCCGAATGGGATCGCCGCGCCGTCGGCGGACGACGTCGCCGCGACGCGCGAGATCTTCGCTTTTTTGGAAAAACTGAACGTCCGGCTGGTCAACCACATCATTCTCAGCGAGGACGGCTACTGCTCGATGATCGACAAGCTGAAGTTCGTCCATCTCTTTCATGCGGCTGAGCCGCTGATTTAAGCGGTTTTCGGCGAAAAATGTTCAGTTTTTTCTTCCTTTCGCTTGACAAATACCAAACGGGTCTATATAATATTAAGCGTTATTATGAGGTGAGTCATGTTGATCGATCTGGAAAGCCTGCTGCAGGGCGGCTGCGAACGGATGGCTTTGGACGAATCCTTTGACTTTTCGAAGGAGGAGCTGGACGGCGTGTTTCCATTCACAACGCCGGTTCGTGTCCGGGGCGACATCGTCAACCGTGCCGGTATCGTCACGATGCGTGCGGCGGCGGACGGCGTTATGCAGTTCATCTGCGACCGCTGCGCCGGAACGGCTGAACGACAGCTGCATGTACCGATGGAGCACATCCTCGTATCCGAGCTGCAAAGCGACGACGACGCAGACCGCTACATCCTCGTGCCCGACGGCAAGCTCGATCTTTCCCAGCTCGCTTTAGAAGACGTTTTTCTGTCATTGCCGAGCAAGCTCCTGTGCCAAGATGACTGCCAGGGAATCTGCCCGCAGTGCGGAAAGAATCTGAACGAAGGACCGTGCGATTGCAAAAAGGAGATCGACCCGCGTCTGGCGGCGCTCCTCGATCTGCTCGATTCCTGAACAACAGATCACCGTTACAATACAATTGATTCTAAATTCTAGTGAAGGAGGTGCTGGTGATGGCAGTACCGAAGAGAAGAGTTTCAAAGGCAAGAAGAGACAAGAGACGTTCCAACGTCTGGAAGCTGAGCGCTCCCACCCTCGTGAGATGCAAGCAGTGCGGCGAATATACGGTCCCGCATAAGGTTTGCGGCAACTGCGGTTATTACAACGGCAGACTTGTCGTGGAAAAAGAAGAGGATTGATCCGGGTCTTTGATACGAATTAGAGAGGTGGAGAAGCGCGCTGCTTTCTCTGCCTTTTTAAATTTTGCAGATGTTTAATCAAAAAAAGACGTCAGAAGGGAGGGTGGTTTGATGGCGGTAAAGATTACGGCGGTCGCGGCGCATTCGCCCGCGGCGAAAAAAGGCCTCCGAAAGGACGATTTGCTGCTTTCCATCAACGACCACCCGATCCGCGACGTGCTGGATTATCAGTTCTACGCGCTCGACACCCGGCTGCAGGTGACGTTCCAGACCGCGAAGGGCAAGACGAAGACG
>JAFYDS010000068.1 GCA_017544665.1 Clostridia bacterium
CTTGTTGTCAATCACCTTGTAGGATTTTTCGATGGCCAGGCCCTTCTTCACATAGAAGCGATTACCGTCGGCGTACAGATCATAGAAGGAGGCGTGTGGCGGCAGGTCAAAGATGAAGAAGGAGTCCCCGGTTTTGTCACAATAGAAGGTGTTGTTCGTCAGCACCGTATTTTTCCAGGAATAGACCGGTCCCAGGCTGCCGAAGCGGTAGTCGGGGCCCCAGTGGTCTATCAAAGGGTTGCCTTTAGCGAAAATAATATTGTTGTCAAGAATGGCGCCCTCCGCGCCTGCAAAGCGCACGCCGCCTTCCAGCACGCTGTTTCTGACCCGCACGCCAGGCACGTCGATCTCGATGTGGACCGCGATGCCGGAGCGGTTGTCAAGGGACGTACATTCCTCCACGTCGATATTCCAGTTGAAGTTGTCGAACCAGAGGTCGTTTGAAATGTTATGGGCGAAATAGCAGCCGCGCCACGTGATATTCTTGCAGACCATCATCTTCGTCGTGGCGGGGTCCGGCGAATCGTATTGGCCCCAGTCGATTTTGTTGCCGATGTTCGTAAACTCGCAGTCCTCCACCACGAAATTCATGCTTCTGAAGCCTGCGCCGATGCCGCCGGTACCGTCGTTGTCAAAGCGGCAGCGGCGGATCAGCACGTCCTCGACCGTTCTGTCGTTGGAGCCGTGGTCAAAGCCCAGCCCTGTGGTGCCGGCGTTGTTGAATGTGCAGTCCTCCACCAGCACATGCTGTGGCTTGCCCATGTTCACCATGGATTTATCCCAGATCATGGAGGCGCAGTTCGTAAAGGTCAGTCCGCGCAGCACAACGTACTCGCTGCTGTTCGTGTCAAGGATATACGCTCCCGCGCCGTTTTCACCCGGCGTTGCCCGTTCCACTTTGCAGCTTCCGGGGTCCTTTTCTGTTTTCAGATATACTTTGTCGGCGTTCTTGTCAATATAATAAGCGTCGTTTTCCAGTTCACTCTGAGAAAGGACAGGTGCAAGCGGTTCGCCGTCAAGAATGATCAGATCCGACCTGCCAATGATCTCGTTGCCGGGGGTGCCGGAACGGAAGGGATAGTTATAGGGCCAGTAGTTTACATAGACGCCCGGTTCACTCGTCTTTTTCCATCCGTCGAAGGTGACGGCCGCCGTGATAACGGTCTCGCCGGGCTTTTCTGCTTCGATGATGACGGGCTGCAGCTCCGTGCCGCTTGCGTTCAGGTTGATGCTGCTTTCTTCATATACGCCGGGGGCAATGACAAGTCTTGTGCCGGGGGCTGTGATCGATTCCACGCCCTTTTTCACTGTGGCAAAGGGCAGGTCCTTCGTGCCGGGGTTCCGGTCGCTGCCCGTTTCACCGTTGACGTACAGAACGGTATCGCTTTCCGCCCAGTCGGAAACGGTACGGTTGACCCACATATCCCGCTCATAGTCAGCGAGAATGTCCATATCCTCCTGCGTGAGAGCCTCGCCGTAAAGACGGAGATCATCCACCATGCCGTCAAAATATTCGTTTTCGGCATAGCCTGCGCCGATCCTGACGCCGTTGAGGACGGGCCTGACCGCCGTATCAAAATGCTGCGTCGAATCGAACTTGCCGCAGTGATAGAAAGTCACGTCGCCCTTTGAAGGCTCGTAGACAATGCCGATATGGAACCAGCAGTGCCCCTCAGGGTGTACGACCCAATCGTCGTTATGGCCGATATAATCTTCCCACATGTCATATTCAAAATTGCAGAACTGCGTATTGTTCGCGCAGACGGCGCTTTTGTCATACTGCCCTCCGATGTTTCCCTGAACCGAAAATACGAGCTTCGTGCTGTTCGTGCCCATCACGGCTTCGCCCGCTTCGTTTTCATAGCTCGGTGTGCCGGTATGCACGAATTGCAGCGTGACGCGCCCCGTGCCCGTGGCGGTGTCCAGCAGGGTGCTGACGCGCGGCTCGTCCGTATTTGCCCTCGTCTGCAGGTCTTTTACGTTGACCCACAGGGAGATCGTCAGTGCGTCCTGCGCGCCCATGTCCGGCAACGTCAGGTATGTTTCCGGCGAAGTGAATTCCAGTGCGCGGCGAAGCCCGAACCGCCCTGTGATCAGCCTCGCACCGGCGGCGTCCGACAAGCCGACGTTTTTCTCTGAAAGTCCACCAAGCGTTTCAATGTCGTCAAAGGAAACGTCCGCCAGCGGC
>JAFYDS010000069.1 GCA_017544665.1 Clostridia bacterium
CGGGCAACAAGATCAAAGAAGTCACCTATTTGAACGACCACATCGTGACCACAACCAGCATCTACGACAAGAAGGGACGGTTGACAAAAGAAACGGTCGTTTCCGCTTATGAGAACAACGAAAGCTTTACGACCGTCACAACTTATACCTACGACAAAGCCGGCAACGAGATCAAGCGGGTCACGAAGTCTGACAACGTCGACGGCGTCACCAAAAGCACCGTCACCTGCGTTTACGACGAAAAGGGACGGCTGATCAAATACACGGAAGCGTATTCCTACAGCCAAGAGACAAGCAAAGAAGTCATCACCTATACCTACGACAAAAACGGCAACAAGATCAAGGAAGTCGATAAGCAGTCGTTCGGTGACGGCGGCAAAGCGACGCGTACCGTCACGTCAACTTACGACGAAAAGGGCAATCTGATCAAAGAAGTGTATACCGACAAAACGCTCTGGGGCTCCAGCAAAAACACGATCAGCTACGTCTATGACGGCAGCGGCAGACTGAAAAAAGAAACGCGCGTTTACAAGGACGGCAACGGCACGGAAAAAACGGTCCAGTCCCTCACCTATGACAAGGCAGGCAATCTGACCAAGGTCGTCTTCACCGTCCAGCCCGCCGGCGACGCACCCGCAAGCAAAGAGGTCACGACCTATACCTATCAGAAAAACGGTACATAAAAGCAAAGCAATGCGACATCGCCCGGTTCGGTCATCACCCCGAACGACGGAAAATAACCAATGAAAAAAGCCGCTCGATTGAGCGGCTTCTTCATTTGTTCATGACGCAGGGCAGTTCACCGCACCGTCAGGTTTTTGTTCTCCTGCGCCGGCGTCTGCCGACCGAAAGGAGCAAGCCTGTTCCGGTCAGGACAAGGATGCAGCCCAGGCAGTAGAACCACACCACGCCGATTCCGCCGACAGACGGCATCTCATAGCCCTGATGGTTCTTGACGGTGACGAGATACGTGCCGTCCTGCTGAATGATCGCGCTTGTGTAGTTTGAATCCTGCAGAACCTCAACGTTATGCGCATACACAAACAGGCGGACCGGTTCCGTCAGGCATACATAGGTGAATGGCGCGCGGGTTTCCACCAGCCGGTATTCGCCGATCGTCAGATCGCCGAGCTGCAGGATGCCGTTTTCGTCCGTTTCGCCGCTTGTGATCGCCTGTGCGTTCGGCAGCGGGGTGTTGGTACTGTCGTCAAAATCGTTCTTATGATACAGCGAGAACTGCGCGCCGGGCAGATAGAGCGTTCCGTCCATGTTGGTCTTCAACAGCGCGATCGATTTTGTACCGCTGTTTTCAATGGTGAAGACATACGTGCGTTCGCCGGTTTGCGGATCGTCGACCGGCGTCAGCCAGGACTGCATGGACTCGTTGTGAACCGTGATCTCGCCGTTTTCTTCCACCGTAAAGACGAGATCTTCCGACAGCGGCGTATAGCCGCGCGGCGCAACGGTCTCTTCCAGATAATAGGTTCCGGCGGACAGCCAGTCCGGGAAGCCCGTCAGGTAGCCGTCCATATCGGTCACAAGGTCGCCCATACCCTCGATGGGGAAGTAGTCCTTGCGCGGGCCGTGTACGCCCATCACCTGCGGATAGAGCGCAAAGTGTACGTCGTCCAGACCAACTGTGTGATCGGCGGCGTCCACCTTCCGAACCAGCATGGAGGTGCGGCGGTTCTTGACATACACCGTCTGCATCCCGGAGGGATCGTCCGGTACCACGGTGACCACATCCTGCGGCGCGCCGGTCACGGTCACCGTTCCGTTGTTGAGCGTCATCGTCACGCTGTCCATCAGCGCGACATACTGGTAGGGCGGACTCTGCTCGGTCAGCGTATACGGTGCATCCGGTTCCAGATACGCGATGGTAACCAGACCGTCGGCGCCCGACTTGTACCGCGGCTGTCCGACCGGATCGCCGTTTTCGTCCTCCAATGTGAAGTAGGCGTCCGGCAGCGGGTTGCCGAGCCAGTCGGTCTTGACGATCCGGATACCCGGACGTTCGTTCGTGACGGTATCGGTCCGGATGTTCAGATTGACACCGGTGGGCTGACCGACAGTATAGCGTGCCGAATAGTCATAGTTCACGTGGTCATTGCTGTCATACGGAATACCGCCGGATTGCAGGATGCCGCCCGGATTGACCGGCGTGATGCTGGTGTAATCTATCACGTAGCCGTCCGCGTCCACAACCGGATCGGTCAGCACCACCTCACGTATGACATAGTCGCTGAATTCCGCGTCATCCTCCAGGTCTTCAAAGTAGTAATACAGCGAGCTGGTTGAAGCGGTATAGATGCGAATGGTGCCTTCGATCGGCTCGGACGAGCTGTCGATCTGCGGATAGATATGGCTGTTATAAACCGCGATGTAAATATCGTCGTGCGACTGCATAAAGTCTTTGTCGGACCAGTTTTTCACTGCGGTCAGACCCCAGCCGCGCTGGTTATTGACAACGACATGCGGATTTTCGCCGTTGCGGATGGTGCCGGCATTATCCGTATCGCCTTCCGCCGGGGTATAGGAATTGTCGTCCTGTGCCCGCTCATAATTGATCAGGTTGTAGCCGCGCGGGATGTCGGAGAAGCGCTCTTCCACACAGAATTTTGTATCCCACATCAGGTTGCGGATCTCCACGGTGTAGTCCGCAGGAATCTTGTCAATCGCGCCGGAAGGCGACGTCGTAAACGTCACCGACGCCAACTGCGATTCGGGAATCTGCGAGAAATCCGAGATACCGGTCGAGGCGAAAGAGGCCGTAGCGGCGTCATAGTAGCAGTAATTGCCGTTCGGATCCTTGACATGATACTTGTCCAGCCGGTAATAGTCGAGCGGCTCTTCGCTGCCCATATAGACACGGAAACGGAATCCTGTCGGGTCGTCTTCGTAGTGCAGCGGATAGCCATCGGCATCAAACAGCTGTTTTGTAATCAGCAGGTGGCTCAGCGAATCTTCATCGACATGGTTGTTGTAGTTGACCACTTTTCGCTTACCAATGACCTCCGGCTGCGTCTGGAAGTCCTGGAACACAGGATCGTTCGGGTCAACCGGCGTTCCTGTCAGTAAAACGTTATTTGCATGAACTGTGTCGTAAATGCTCGTGTCAATATAGCACTCCCTGACGAAGTACTCTGTCGTATCGTCCGGGAAGCGGATGTCCGCCATCTGTCCGGGCGTCAGGAAGAATACGTTGTTATACAGATTCTCATAGCTGCTCTGATATTCCACAGGCGTCGTGGTGCCAACGTAATTCACAGACGATGCACCGGTGTACTCATAGGTGACTTCGTCGCCTTCGCCCGGAACCTCCGTACGGGAAACGGTTCTCCACTCGTTGTATTCCTTATCGAAATACCAGATCTGATACGCGAAACGGGCGTTGGAGTATTCCTGCTTGTCGGTACCGCTGACCGTTTTTTCCAGCAGCAGCTGACCGTCGGTCGCCGTCGTCAGGTTGAAGCGCATATACAGGTTGGACATGCTCGCGCCGCGCTCCATGTAGAACATCTTCATCGTGTGCGACGAATAGTCGGGGAAGACGGAGGTGCCCGGCTTGAAGACGGTGTCGAGATAGGCTTCTACGTCAGCTTCACTCATTTCCGGATTGCGGCCCCAGTAGTTTTCTTTCACCAGCGCGCGCAGTGTGGTGGGCACAGATATTGCAGAGTTGCCGGAAGACTCCGTAGTAGACGGAATCAACACTTCGCCCGTGCTGAAGTTGATCTTGCCGACCAGCGCGGAATGGATACCGCCGAGGTCGAGGATCAGTTCGCCGTCCACATACAGCCACATGTCGTCGTCGCCGGCGAACTCGAAGATAATGTCGTGTCCCCAGTCGTCGAGACCATCCGGCGGCTGGATAAAGGTTGCTTCCATCTCCATACCGAAATGGTACTGCGCTTCCGAGACCGGAATCGAGAGCAGTTCTTCGCCGTAGCGGGGATTATCCAAAGAAATCGGATTGTTATAAACGTCTGAAATATTGACATAATCGGAGACCAGATTCGGATTCAGATCATTGTAAGGCATGAACTGTCCGTGTCCCTGGCTTCTCGCATTGACATTGATCGTACCAAGCTGATTATAGACCGTGAAGTCGCCATCGTCGCCGAGGGTCGCAAACGTCTGGGTACAGTCGTACTGGAAGTAGCCGCTTTCGTCGTAAACCTTCTGCAGAAACAGATGGTTTGCGTCGGTCGCGCTGCCGAAGAGATCTTCGAGCGACCGGTTGGTCAGCAGCGCCGTCGGGTAGCCGTTTGCGTCAAGATCGGTCGACACAAGATCCAGCGTCGGGAATTTCAGTGCATCACCGCTAACATAGTCGGTCCCTGCGCCGATGACGTCGGTCTGCAGGCGGTTACGGCCGCCGTTGGTGCTGGTGTTGCCGTAAACCTGGTCTGCCGGGAACTTGACCAGTTTCAGATTGATACCGTAATTATTGTTGTCCACCGTGTCTGCCGTCGTCAGTTCCTGCTGTGTCGGCTCCATTTTCGCGAAATAGAAGGCCATACCCTGCGACATCGTCACCGGAATAATACGCTCGGTGCCGTCGGTCGCAAAGGAAGCGTAGTCATAGTGCGGATCGTCCCACGCCATGATAGTGGTATAATAGTCGTTCCAGCGCCGTCCGTTCAGTTTGACGCCGATGGTGTGGTTGTAAAGGATCTGTCCGTCCTGGATCTGCGGGGCAAGATACTTGTGAGAATAGACGTTCTGCAGTTCGTAGTAGTAGTTCGGCGTTGTGGTGCCGGGATAGTAATACTCCGTGAAGTCCCAGAGTGCCGTGTTGATCGAGCTGCCCTCCCAGCGGATCGTGTCGCCTTCGTCGTAAGCGGGGATGAGTTTGCCGTTGTGATTGACGATATAGAAATCGTATTTTTTATTCGTCTCGTTCCAGACACGGGTGTAGATCACGACCTGATCGCCGTTTGAAACTTCGTTTGCGTTGCCGGCAATACTGACCTTTTCCGCCGAGTAACTGACAAGGTCGTCCAGGTTCAGATTGGAAGGCTCTGCCAGCTTCAGCCAGCAGTTGCTGCTGGTTCCCCCACTGCCGTAGAAATAGGGGTTATTCGAGCTGCCGGCACTCGTCAGCGTACCACCCGGGCTCGTAAACTTGTAGTAGCCCAGATGACTGCCGGTACCGCTTGTGATGGTGATCTCGCAGTTTTCATCCGGCGTATCGACCAGCTGCGCGGCGTTGCCGTTGATGCGCAGATATTTTGTAACGCCGTCCACATCGATCGTGATATGATAGGTTTGTTCACCGCACAGATGGAAGCTCCACATCGTCAGGTCGCCGTCCGTGACCAGCAGATTGCTCTCGAAATCAAGCGGATTCAAATGCAGTTGAACCGTTTCACCTGCGAGTCTGGCGCTGGTTGACGCATACGATGTCAGCGCGTTGACGGTTATGGCGTCGGAACCGGCATACCGCACGATGCCGAAGCTCTTGCCGCTGAGACCAAATGGGTCGTCCGGCAGTTTCGTATCGTGCCACAGCGTCAGCATACTGCCGCCGGTATTATAGGTGGAGCCGGAGAAGCCTTTTCCGTTATCATCCTTACGGAGATTGAGATAGTAGGTTTTGTTGCTCTGGACAAAGGACAGATAGAATTTGTCCGGATATTGCGTACCGCAAGGCGCTATCGTCAGCGCAGTCGCCTGTGCCTGCGACGTCACAAGCTCCGCTTTGGTGTCCTTTGTCAGTTTGACATACTGCCGCACGTTGTTTGCGTCAATATAATAGAGATAGAATTGATCGTTCGTTCCCGTCACCGGCTCGAAGTAATAACGTTCCGCGCCGGCGGGGTTGTTAGCGGCTGTACGGTTGATGACATAGCCCGCATTGGAGGAGTTCACCGTTCCGGTCGTCATCCAATAGGTATTCCCGTTGTTGCTCGTGCCGCTGATAAAGTATCCCTCGCTCCCGAGCTCATCCAGCGAATGCACAATGAGGGCGTCGTTCAAATCGTCTATGGAAGGTGCATCCACAAGCGCATAGATTGAGAAGCCCGTTGTCTCAAAGCTGACGGTGTGGCCGTCCGTTAAGCTGTCCAGCACCTCGGGTTCCTCATCTTCGGCAAAGTGAACAACGCTCATGCCAACGTCCGGCGCCTCTTCCAGCCGGATACTCACCTCAACGCTTGTGCCTTCTGCCGGCTGATACTGTACGGTCGGGTCGTCCCTGGAAACCAGACTGATATCGAAGAACCGCGCATTTTCAATGCTGTTTTCCGAATCAAACACCGCTTCGACGCGCTCGAGATAGTCGTCGTAGGCTGCGCTGGCATAGGTCAGTTCTTCGACCTGCAGCACCGCGTCGGCCGGAATCAGCGTTTCGGCCGGGCTGAACACCTGAACCACGAAGCGTTCTCCTTTCGCGTTGGTGCAGACGCGGGCAAACGTATGGATATCTTCTTCAAACAGTTCCGCACCGCTCAGGAAAGACAGGGAGGTCAAAAGCAGAACAATGCAAAGCAGCGCCGCAATCAGGCGACGATGGAGCATACCGCGGCTATGCCGCGCAGTCATCGATACAGACATGCTTTCAACCTCCTTTCTTTCCAGTTTCGTTCAGGTCAGCAGCCTGTTATTTTTTTTGCAGGTACCCGATGATTCATTCGGGGTGTGAAGATTGGCGAGGAAATTTAGCGTCAGATGTTACAGTAATCTCGCAGCCACCCTGTCGGTTGGCAAGAGATTTCTGTGCAAAATGGCGGGAAATATACCGCCAAGATTTGCGCGCCCGAGTGATTCAGCGGGTACCCTGTTTTTCGCAGCGCACCACATAACGGGTGCGGCCGCCGTAGGTACAAGTGAAAAGCGTCAGATCGGCGTCGGACTGTTTGACTTCGTCGATTGCCGTAGGCTCCATCACCTCGGATGCCGTCACCTTATAGCGCGTCACAACATCGCGCACATCTTTGAAGCGGACCTCCGCGCCGACGGCGAGCCGTGACAGGCGTCCGAAGTGGCTGCGGTAGTTGTGGGCGCAGATCACAAGGTCGTTGCCGTCCGGCGTGCCCGCGTAGCGGCAGGGCGCCGTTTTGAGCTTTTGGTAGCTCCATGTTTTGCATACGGGCAGTTCCACGCCCAAAGACGGGATCGTCAGATAGCCCACATATTCATACTCCCCGATATAAACGCTGTCCATATCGTCGGGAAACACGCGCGTCCGGTCGGTCGGCGCGGCGTGGTACTCCCCTGCCGCAACCGCTTCGTCCAGTTCGGAGAGGATCTCAAATCCCGCGTTTTTCGCGTCCCAGTCGCGGTTCAGGTTATACAGCAGCAGGACGATCGCCGCAAGCAGCAGCACGCCGCCGCAGGCAATCAGGCGCTCGCCGAGTTTTCGTTTCCGGCTCATGGCGCATCCTCTTCCCGCTTCCCGATGCCGTACAGGATCAGCCCGCAGCAGATCAGCAGCCCTCCCACGCCCGCGCATACGGCAACCGGCCATTTCAGCTGACCCGTATTCGGCAGCTCCGGCGAGGGCGGCTGCGTGGTCGGCGGCTCAGTTTTGCTGTGGTCGGTGGTATCCTCCGGCACAGATGGTTCCGTCGTCTTTGACGGTTTCGTCGGAGTCGTCGGTTCGCTTGGGGTCGTTGACCCGGTCGGGACAGTCGGCTCGGTCGGCGTTGTGGGATTCGTCGGTGTTGTAGGATTCGTCGGCATCGTGGGGTTTGTCGGTGTTGTGGGATTTGTCGGCGTCGTAGGATTCGTCGGCGTCGTCGTTTCAGGTGGAGTGACCGGTACGGTTGGAACAGTCGGAAGAGTCGGAACCGTTGGGGTCGTCGGCACGCTCGGCACGACCGGCTGCTTCGGCGAAATGTCAACGTCATAGATCCAGTTGTCGCCGTCGCGCATCGGCACCGTTACCAAAAACGGCGGAATAACTTCGTAGCCTTCAGGCGACACCGTTTGATAGAACAGATAGACGCCCGGTTTCAGACGTTCAAACGTGGCGCGTCCGTCGTTGTTGATCCAGACGCGTTCGGCGGTGACGCCGTGCTTCAGCGCCTCGTCACGGATCAGCTTTGCGCTCTCATAGTTGAACGCGTCCTCCGGCTTGATGGTCAGGTGAGACAGCTCCGGCACCCACTCATAGCGCAGATTGCCGGCTGCGTCGGTCTCAACCGTCGCGACGCGCATCAGCCACAAGTCTCCTCCGGGCACGGGATCGTAATCGGAGAGAATGCGGAAGCGGATGCTGCCTTCTTTCGTGAGATCCGGCGGTGCGGCGGCAAAGCCGGACAATGCACAGCAAACACACAACAGCACACAAAGCAGCAGCGCCGTTTTCCTTCGCATGGATCTCACTCCTTTCCTTCGGTTTCTTTCTTGTCTTCTTGTATCTTAGTGTTTTCCTTTTTTTGCTTTGGTTTCTTCTTTTTGTTCCCCGGCGTTCGCAGCAGCACGAGGACAAACAGGGCCAGCAGCACCGGCGCCGCGAGGAAGACCGACACAACCGCCGTATTCACGCGCAGCGCATCGCCCGGCACGCGAATGGTTCTTGCGTCCTCAGGGGTTTCGATCCGGTGGCCGCGGACCAGCAGACGGTGCGTGTTGATGCCGTAGGGTGTGCAGGTGATCAGTGTACACAGGTCTTCGCCCGGCACGACATCGAGCGCGTCCAGTTCCTGCGGCAGCACCGTCAGGATCTGATCGACCTCATAGGTCAGCACATCGTTCAGGATGCGCAGCGAAAAGGTGTCGCCGACAAGCATCTTGTCGAGGTCGGTAAACAGTTTGGCAGAGGGAAGCCCTCTGTGCCCGGACAGAACGGTATGGGTGTTGACGCCGCCGACCGGCAGGAAACTGCCTTCGATATGACCGACTGCGTTCTGGAGCACGGAGTCGGAGGTGCCGTGATAGATCGGCAGATAGACGCCGAGTTTTTTGATTTCGATATAGCCCATGATGCCGGTGCCGGTCACGTCGAGAAGCTTGAAGTAGCTTTCTTTTCGCGGCTCGGGCAGGATGAGCGTATAGCCTTCATCAAACAGCTTTTTGTTATACGCCTTCGCTTCTGCAAGCATGGCGTCGATCTTTTCCTGGTCGATCTTGCTCACCGCCTCCTGATAGCTGGAGATGGCGCGCGAGGAGTGCAGGGAATTCCAATAGTTGCTGACGCTCGGGTACAGCAGCAGGGACAGTCCCACAAGCAGAATCAATATGAAAAGAATTGAAGTCTTCAGGGAACTTGATTTTGATTTCGATTTCGATTTCTTCGGTTTCGATTTCATTGCGGGATTCTCCCTGTCGTTGTTGGGTGGCTGAAACGAATCACGGTCATATCCATGAAGCCGGGCAGACCGGGAAGGGCGGGCGATCCGCTCGCCCTTCCGTATTGCGCAAAGACGCCGACATTTGCGGGTCTTGTCACGGCTTCATGGTTGATACCGGTTCAAGAGAAATCTCCGTTTACGCTTCTGCAGCTGCGGAGCGTCTCTTTGCGATCAGGATGATCGCAGCGCCGAGCACGAGGACCGCGCCGACAATGTAGAAGATCGTGGTACCGATGCCGCCGGTGGAAGGCAGCTCGGAACCGGTGTTATTGACGACCTCAACAGTGTTGGCAAGGCTCTGCTGTTCAGCCGAAAGGCTGGCGTTGTTGCTCAGATCAGCCGTCCAGGGCGTAGTAAACGTGGCATCCTGGAACGCGTCACCGGTCGTTGTTGCAACTTTTCTGGTTTCCTGAGTCGAATACTGATCGCCGTACGGGAATTCGGTCTGATCCTTATCTTCCTTCGTCAGCGGGGAAACATAGATGTGAACGGGATCCTTCACCATGTTGTAGCCGGTCGGGGCTTTCGTTTCGGTCAAAAGATAGTCGCCGCCGTCAATACCGTGAATGTGAATCAGGCCGTCCGCGCCGCTGACAAGCGTCGTTGTGGTGGTTTCCGAAGCATCCACTGCAGGTCTGTAGTAGTTGTTCGTTGCGTCATAGACAAACGCAAGCGGGTTCGTACCGTCGGAAAGGGTGAATTCCGCGCCTTGCAGCACGTTGTCGTTGCTGTCGGTCTTGATGATATCGAACGCGTAGGTGTAAACTTCAACCGTGTGGACCACGGAGGTCTGGTTGGCATAAGTCAGCCATGCGTCGTTTTCCTGATGCTCGGTCTTGTAGATCTTCGCAGTTTCGTTCAGCTGCGCAGAGTAAATGATCTCCACATAGTCGCCTTCGTTCATAGCGGCAACGATGTCATCGGCAATCAGAATCTCGAATGTGCAGCTGTCCGTCAATCCGGAAGTGGTCAGGGTGTAGGTGTCATCGCCCGCAGTAAGCGCTGTAGCAGTGTATTCTGTGGCGCCTTCCGCCTTTTGATAGACTTTCACGATGAAGTTGTCAGGATCCAGCGTCAGTTGGGAATCCAGCTCGTCGTGAACGGTGATCGGCAGCGAAGTCGCCTTACCGTCAACAACAGTGATGCGGAACCACGCGTCGTCGCCGATGTCGATGTCGGTACGCTTGCTCCACGGACCTTCGTCATCGTCGGACACTTCCTTGCAGATGTAAGGAACGTCGTTCTTTTCACGGATGTGCGCAACGGGCTCGGTGGTGTCCAGAGAGCAGATCGTGCCAAGGGACGTCGTGACGAAATAGTAACCGGCGTCGAGGTCGCTGATCGTAACGGAACCGACGTTATTATCGAGATTGTTCGCCTCGTTGTGGTGCGGTGCATCCGGATCGTCGGAATTGGCAACATCCGTGTTCTCGTGATAAGCCACGTTGCCGCTCGGCGTCACAGTGCCGTCCGCGGTAAGGGTACCGAGATTTTCACTCAGATATGCAGCGAACTCGTCCGCTTTGAATTCTTTGGCTGCATTTTCGTCAACAGCGACTGCATAGACCGTCGAATCCGCCTGGCTCGGCGTAAACGTAAGACCGTTCACGGAAATCACGCCGTCCGCTGTGGAGGCAGCCGCATAGGTGCTGTTCATGGCAGCGGTCACAATGCTGAACCACGGGCTGGTGTTGCTGATGGTGTACGCATAGTTGCTGTGGAAGTGGGTGCCGTCTGCAGCGCCGGGAATGGTGGTCGGCGCAGTCACTGTCGGCGCGGGATCCACATCGTTCGCATAGATCACGTCGAAGATCTTGTATGCGTTGTAGGTTTCGCCCTTCAGTGCGTTGTCGATGGTGATGGAGAAGCCGCCGTTGGCAGCGTCGTACGGTTGGTCTGTGTCAGGCGTGGGGGTGCCGCCTTCCGCGAACGCAAAGACGCTCAGCGAAAGCACCAGCATCATGCTGACAAGGATTGCTAAGAACTTTTTCATGGTGATTTTCCTTTCTGAGATTTTTCTTTTTTCGATTTTTTGTTTGTGGGTTTACGTTTGGATTTACGCGTGGATTTGCTGCGCGGCATTCGGCGTCAACGCCTTGCAGCATTCGTTTGCTTTATTACATCGGCACAGGCGGACCCGTGTCGGTTATAACCGTGGGTTAATGAATGGCGCGGACGGTGCGCAGCGGCCAGACCGAGAACAGCACCTTGCCCGCAATTTGTTCGCGTGTTACTGTGCCCACCGCGACGGTACGACTGTCGAGCGCTTTGGCGCGGTTGTCGGCCAGGACGAAGTAGTGTCCTTCCGGCACCTTGAACGGCAGCTCTATGTCTGTGGTGTCATAGGATTTTTCGCTGAGATACGGCTCATCGTAGTATTCCCCGTTCACAAACACATTGCCCGCTTCGTCAATGTCGAAGCTTTCGCTGCCGACGCAGACCACGCGGCGCAAGAGAATGCGGTTGTTGAAATACAACCCCACAATGTCGCCCGGTTTGTAGCTTCGCCGTTTGACCAGCGCCACGATCTCCTCCTCGCCGATGGTCGGCTCCATGCCGTTGCCATAGACCTTCATCACCGGCAGCACGAACGTGGAGATCAGTACCGCCAGCGCGGCGATCACCAGAATGGTGTAGGCGGCGGCGCGCAGGGCGCGGCGGAAACGGTACTTGCCCGATTCGCGCGCGATCTCGCGTTCGATCTGCTGCAGGGTCGGTCTTGCGCCGTCCGGCGGTTTAGGCGGTTCGTGCGGCGGTGACGCGCGCGGCGGAGAGGCCGCGGTCTCTTCCGGCAGATCGGTCACTTCAAAGACCGGTCCGTTCCGGTTTTCTTCAAGCATCGCGGTTTCCTCCTTTTTCCTGCTGCGCAGCACGGCGCTGCACGTTATAGACATATTGGTCGGCGGCCTTCTGCGCTGCTTCAAAAATGCCGTTCAGCTTCAACGCAGCCTCCGCGATCGACCCGCTTTCAGCGAGCTGCAGCTCGCGTTTGCGCATCTTTTCTTCCAGCTCCTTGTTACGCGCGCGAAGCGTTTCGTTTTCGCGCTCGATCTCCAGCAGCATTTGCAAAAGCTTGCTGCGGTTCAGCCGTTTGAGTTGTTGATCTGTCATAACATCTTCTCCATAGAAAAATAATATAAATAATTATATATACATCGAAGTAGTCCAAAACTAACCTGAAAATGAGGATAAATAGCACTATAATCATACAAACTAAATATTAGCACAAATACAACTGTAAAGTCAATAGAGAAAAGTAGTTTTTTATTCCAAAATGGAACTTTTTTGGACGAAAATTATCGGCGCCGCATTTTTCTCAGAGTGAAAATAGGGTTTTTCGGAGTGAACACGAAAAAAAGGGAATCGAAGCGCATTTTGCCGGCGGTTATCGTTTGCCGTCAGAGAAGGTGGAAAAGAAGAAAAAAGCAGCCGGGCAAACATGATTTTTCGATCGCGTCCGTGCGCAGTCGAAAGCAAAAAAACGACAGCCGCCAAAGTGCTGCCGCTTTTGAAAAAAGCGTGGGATATCGTCTTCTTTTAAGTGGTATTTTTTCACTTGAAGGTTGTTTGTTCTGGCTTTTGCGTGTTCCGGGCAAAAACATCCGGAAATACTTACATTGACTGTTCCGGCGTTTCAACACCGCCATTTGAGATACTTCTTTGCAGATACAGGTAGATTGGAGTTCCCCCTCTCCTGCTGTATCATTGAGTCGCAGAAGGACGCCTCTCGGCTTTTCAGACGCGAAGTAAAGCGTGATTAATTTTCACGCTCAAAAAAAGAGAAATCAAGCTGCAATCCGAAGTGAGCGATTGATCTTATATTGTTATGCCAATACAGTTGCAAAACGTGAACTTTTCAGGTATAATGGATTCAGAAAAAAGAATACTTTCAAAAAACGCAACACTTGAGCTCTCCTGCGCGTCTAATAGGATGAAAAGACGAAAAGGAAGGTTTTGGTAATGATGAAAAGAATAATTTCCATTGTTTGTGTTCTCGCGCTCCTGCTCTCCTGCGCGGCCTGCGGGAGCCGCAAAACGGAACCGGAGACCCCCGAAAACAACGAGGCCCTTGCGCTGCGCCTGATTGACGGCGCGGGAACACAGCGATTCGTGTTGGCGGGAGAAGCCGGCGGCGACGTCTATACCGTCGAGACCGCCATGCTGACCGTCTTTCTGGACGGAGAAGCCGCCGCTCCTGCCGACCTGGAAAACGGGATGATCCTGACGTTTGACACGGGCTATACGCTGCTGGAAACCTGGCCGATGCAGATCACAAACGCCGTCGTCCGCGCGCAGAGTGAGACCGAAAATCAAGCGGATCACGGCGATCTTTGCGGGGTCTATCTGCAGGTTTTGGAAGACCTTTGGACAAACGACAGCGGACTGAACGAGAATATCACGTATATCAGCGTAGATCTCGGCGAAGCGCCGGGCGATCTCACCGACGGCGAAAAAGCGGCGATCGCGTGGCTCTTCTCGGGGCGGCACAACGCGCAGGGGCTGCAGCTCAGCTTTGAGGCGCTCGCGGAAAACGGCTATTTGAAGGAAGGCATGCTCTATTGGGAAGACGGCGCGCTGTTTTCCATCACAGAACCGGAGCACGGAAACAGCACGGCGAACAAGCTCAAGTTCAACGCCAGAAAATGGCGGTCCGGCACCGGCGCGATCTTTTTCGACGACTGTACCGCCAAACGCGGCAAGGGCGTACAGTGGAAGCCGTATCAAATCGGCGGGTTCGCGATCTCCTGATCGCGTCCGGCGCCAACGCAACAACAGCAATTCCTGATGAGAGGGAAAAAGGAGAGAAAACCCATGAACAAAACAAAACGGAATCGTTTCCCAAAGAGAGCCTTGGCGGTCATGCTTGTGCTGACTCTGCTGATCGGCGCCGTGCCGCTTGTCTGCGCACAGCCCGCGGAAGAAGGCTGGCTGATCTACTGCGCCAACGAGAACAGGCAAACCTTTGACGCGGTCTTTGTGGCGCCGGCGAAGTACACCCGCGTTGCCGATCGACCGCAGATCGAAACGATCTATGCCCCAGATCAGACGCAAAACAGTGTGCTGACGGCCACTGCCGAACAGATCCAGTTCTCTTTCGGCGGCAAGACCGAGACCCGCTGGACTTTGACAGCCACCTGTACGATTCCCGACGGGACCTTCTCGGGGCACACGGTGACGTGCGCCGTTTCACCCGGGAGTCTTTTGGATGACGCCGGCAACGGCAACGCGCGGATCTGGTTCGACGAAGAAGTCGAATACAGGAGCGCCGAAGGCTATGTCGATATCGACGTTTTCAGCGGTCTGCTTCAAACCGATTATGACCGCGAAGACGACACTGTTGCCGTCGGCGATACCCTGCGCGTGGAATACAGCGGTCTTTACCCCGTTGAGATCTTCGTGAACGAACAGCAGGTCGCGGCCTTCCCCGGCGGCGAGATGCAGCAGTTCACCTTTGACGTGGCCGAAACCGGCGCGCTCAACGTCGCCGTCCGTCAGTACGGAAAAGAAATCGCGGCGAAATCGCTGACGGTCGTCACCTCGCAGGAGATGTACAAACGCAACCTGCGCGGCAGCCTGCTCCTCACCGGTGGTATCCCCACGGTCAAAGACTTTGTCGAGGTCGGCGTACCGGCCGGCAGTCTCTACATTCCCCTTTTCACTGTCGTCGCCTTTTTCGTCGAGCTCAAGGACTTCTTCCAAAGGCTGTTCTCCTTCACCCGTATTACGAAATGATCGCTGATAAAACAGCACTAAAAAAAGACTGCATTCGCACCCATGAAGTGCGTTTGCAGTCTCTTTTTATATGGACTTTTTTCTCTTTACCAAAGAGTCGTGATTTGACTTTTTAGATACTGGCAGCGTGAGAACGCCTTTTCTTTTTCCAGATCAGCGCGCCTGCCGCAGCAAGAAGCAGCGCAGTCCCCGCCGCGTAAATCGGCACGGTACCGATACCGCCGGTGGAGGGAAGGATGCTGCCCGGGAAGTTGGCTACCTCCAGGTGATCGGAAATCTCCACGATTTCGCTGGAGACCACTGTCACGCGGAATATCTCGTCCGAAGCGTAATAGCCTGAGGGCGCCTTGGATTCGACGACGAAGTACGATCTGCACGGCAGCGCGGGCGACAGCACCGTACCGTTTTCATCCGTGACCAGCGTCACAAGCTCGCCGTTGTCGTCACAGACGGGCACGACGGCGTAGTCCACACCGTCCACGGTCAGGATCCTGGTATCGGTATCATCCGCCGTTGCCGGACGGTATAAGATAAACTCTGCGCCTGCCAGCACGGCCGTTTTCTGCTCTGCCTGATCGTTCCCGTCGTATTTCAGAATACTGAATTGTCCGGTCACGTTATCGGGCGGAGGCGGGGGCGGCGGAGGAGGCGGCGGTGTGACGGGCGTGTTCTTGGGATAGACGGAGACGATGTCCGTATATTCCACCGTAACAACACCCGTTTCCTCGTCCGTTTTTTCAACGGGGAAGGGAACGCTGATATAGAACGGATCTGCGGGTTCTTCCACCAGTTCCGGATTCGGCTGCTCAAGCACCATATAGCGTCCGATATCCAGCGTCAGCGACGCGTAGCCGGTTTCGTCCGTCGTGACGGTATCAACAAGATTCGCAGCAACGGCGTACTGCGTAATCTCTTCCTGCGTGGGGATATCGCTGATTGCAGCGTTTTCGGGGATTCTGTAAATATCGAACGAGATGCCGCCGATGGGCCGGCCGGTTTCCGCCGCGGTTTTATAGATGCGCAGGCCCTGTTCGATATCCTGGTTGAAAGTGAACTGACGGCTGGCGCGGATATTGGTCTTGCCTTCGGCGACGCCCACCAGCGTCTGCGAGACCTCACGTCCCTCCTGCGGCTCGTAAAGGTAAACCCCGCGTTCGAGGTTCTGCGTACCGGACACCGTAACGGTCACGGTATCCCCCGCTTTGGCGGTGACCGTCATCGGGTATTTGTCGCGCGTGTCCGCCTGGAAGGTGGTGGTCCCGGTCACTTCGCCGAGTTCGTTCGCCGCGGTCACATTGATCCGCACGTCGTCCCCGGGCTTCACGGTGCCGTTGAGCACAACGTAAACGCCGAGCTCATATGTGTCGTTCGTGCCGCTTTGCAATTCAGCCCGCGTCACTTCCACGTTCGAAATCACAAGCTGCCGTTCTTCGGCCTGTACGCCGTCAAGCCGCGTCAGGTAGTAAACAAGCGTATTCACGCGGTAGGCTTCTTCGGCGTCGGTCGTGATAGCGCGTTTATTTGCGGGTCTGCGGCTGCCCGTGGCGCGCCACCAGTGCGACAGCTCGTTGGAATAGTCGTGCGCCAGACGGAAAACACTGTTCAGTCCCTGGTCTATGGTGCCGCCGTACTGCATGGCGAGATCCCGTTCGGCCTCGTCGTTCATATTGGAATAGCCCCAGATGGCCATCTGGACGCCGGCGATGATATCGCTGCGGGTCAGACTGTTAACAAAATCGGCGTTCAGCCCGCCGGCTTTCAGTTTCGCCTTCATCTCGTCAATGCTGATAAAGGGATATGCGTTCTGTACGATGGCGCGGATGTGTTCGGCGGCGCCGACAGAATAGTAACCGGCGTCTTCCAGATTCGAGCGTTTGTAATGCTCGCCGTCCTTCACTGCGGTCTTCACGTCGCAGCAGTAGGTCAGTTCATAGTTGTTTGTACCAAGCTCATAAGGACCGTCGGGGCTCCAGGTGCCGCTGTATTTGTCCGTATCCACCAGCAGGATGGTCGCGGGCATATCCAGCGCGGGAGAAACGGCCATGCTCATCTCATAAACGTAGTTGTTCTTGAAAAATGCTTCATAAGGATATTCATCCGTTGTGGTGTGCAGCGTTTTGCTGATATTGAAATTATAAACCGTTTCGGGAACAGCCGTCAGCTTTTCCACAAGCGCCGCAGGGATCTGCGATTGCTGTTCGGGGGTAAGGGCGTCGTAGGCGTTCTGCGCGGCCAGTCGCGCGGCAGTCATTTCGGAAACATACGCGTTATAGCGGCTGCGCGCATCCTCATGCGACGCAATCACGGCAGCGTCCGTTTCGCCGAACCAAGCGTATTCGGTGGTATAGGCGCTGTTTTTTCTCATGTTCTGCATCGTCTGCAGCGAATCGATCGCCTCCAGCTGCGAGATCACAGCGTCCACCGCATCGTCCGCATACGCCACCGTCACACACATGGAAACAGTCGCCATCAACAGAAGAAGCGCCAACACAACCGAAACCGATCTCATGATCCTCGTTTGCACGTTTCAGATCCCCCCTTTCTCTATGTTCCGGCGAAAAACGCCGGTCCGTTTTTACAGGGCAAAAGCCCTGACGCAATACAGTAAATATTATTATATTATAAATTTCACACAAAATCAATACTTTTTTCAATGGATTTTCAAAAAGTGTTGACCCAACAAGCTTTGGAATCGTACGGCAGTCTTTTTCGGTACTTTTCCACTTTTTTGTGCGCCGATGATCTTCTTTGCTGCAGAGAACCAAAAGTCGCGAAAGAGAACACAAAAGCACCGGGTTTGAGCTTCACCGCAGCAGCATTTTTTTCAGTCTAAATTGTATAACTATACATTATAGTCTTTACTTCTTTTCAGATTTCTGATATGATTAGTTTATACATTCAAAAGCCCCGCTGACAGACTATAGTGAGGAAACGAAATGATACAGTATCTGACTTATGTGGTTTTGGTATTCGTCCTGATTTTCAAAACGATCTTCCCCTTTGGCATGATCCGCCAGACGACTGCGGCCGAAACGGGCT
Source organism: Clostridia bacterium (assembly GCA_017544665.1). Lineage (GTDB taxonomy): Bacteria > Bacillota > Clostridia > Oscillospirales > Acutalibacteraceae > UBA6857. Next base: position 18,072 of record JAFYDS010000069.1, read on the forward strand.
CGCTCGCCGCGACGGACGCGCTCGGCCGTCAGGCGGTCTCCGCCGGGCAGAGTGAAAAGAAGGTGGGGATCTTCTACTTTCTTTGGAACGGCGAACACTCGCAAAGCGGTCCCTATGACATCACGAAGATCATCGAAAACGACCCGCTCGCCTACACCTCGGTCGAGCGCTGGGAAGCCGCGGGCGGCGGCCCCTACGCCGTGTGGCACCACTGGGGCGAGCCGCTGTTCGGCTACTACTTTCAGTCCGACCGCTGGGTCGTCAGCCTTCACTGCCAGATGCTCACGGACGCCGGGGTCGATTTCATGGTGTTCGACACAACGAACGCCGTGCCATATACAGAACGTGTGCTCGAACTGATCGACGTCTGGTACGGCTACCTGCAGCAGGGCTGGAAGGTGCCGCAGCTGGCGTTCTACACCAACAGCGCCTCCGGCGCGATCGCGAACCTGCTTTACGATACGCTTTATAACAACGCTGAACTGAAAGCGAAATATCCCGATATCGACAAGCTTTGGTTCCGGATGAACGGCAAACCGATGATCGTCGGCAACGCGGACGACCCCGAGATGCGGCCGGAAGTCAAAGACTACTTCCGCATCAAGGCCGTACAGTGGCCCACGGACGACAAGCACAGCGACGGCTTCCCGTGGATCGAGTTCGGCACCACGCTGCACACCGTCGGCGGGTACTATAAGAACTCGCTGCAGGACGAGAGCATCATGAACGTTTCCGTCGCGCAGCACACAGAAAGCTGCCGTTTCAGCGCCTCCGCCTGGTACGGCAGAGCGGACCACGGCCGCAGCTGGCACCTTTGGCACAAGGACACGCGCGAGGACGCAGTCTTGCAGGGCTACAACTTCGCGGAGCAGTGGGAATACGCGATCAAGCTCGACCCCGACATCGTCTTTGTCACCGGCTTCAACGAGTGGACAGCGATGCGCCTCAACGAGCCCGGCGAACCAATCGCCTTTATCGACACCTGCGACGAGGAGTATTCGCGCGACCTGGAGCCCGCGGCGGGCCGGCTCGGCGACAACTACTATATGCAGATGGTGAACTACATCGCGAAGTACAAGGGCACCACGGCAACCCTTCCGAAGGGCGGCAGCCGGACGATCGACATCGGCGGCGCCTTTGACCAGTGGGACGACGGCAAAATCACCGCCGTCTATAAGGATTATCAGAACGACACGTTCGACCGTGACCACCGCGGCTACGGAGACACCTATTACAAAGACGATTCCGGCCGGAACGATATCGTGCGTGCCAAAGTCGCCGAGGACAAGAACAACCTGTATTTCTATGTGGAGACCGCAAGTGACCTGACCGCCCCCGCGGACACAGGCTGGATGACGCTGTTCCTCAACAAAAACGGCAGCGAGGGCTACGACTTCTGCGTCAACCGCACGGCACCCAAAGACGGCAAGACAACTGTGGAAGCGGTCAAAGACGGCGCATACACCGCGCTCGGAGACGCCGAGATCAAGTATGAGGGCAACCGCCTGATGCTCAAAGTAGATAAGTCCCTTTTGGGCTTCGCGCCGGGCGCGGACGCGTCACTGCAATTCAAATGGGCGGACAATTACACCGATGGCGATCTCTATTCATTCTATACCCGCGGCGACGCCGCTCCCTACGGCCGGCTGAACTGGATCTATACCAGCATCTACGCTTTGAACCTGCAATCCGTTCGCCTGTTTCTGAATTTCTGAGCAATCCTGTAAGGAGGTCAACCGAAATGAAAAAAGACTATCCCGGCATGCCGATGCGCTTTGCCCATACGGGCGTGACCCAGTTTGCGCCGGAAAACACGCTCGAAGCGTTCCGGAAGGCTGCGGAGCTCGGCTTCGAGGGCATCGAGCTCGATATCCAGATCGCCGGCGACGGCGAAATCATCGTCACGCACAACGGCAACATGGGCTACATGACCTTTGAACGGCACCGCGACGTGCTGAAAGAAATGACGACGGAACAGATCAAACAATTTGACATCCCCTACCGCGACGCGCTCAAACTCAAGTACCCGCCCTATCCCTGGACGGAGCACTTCGGCGGACGGCGCATGATCACCCCGCCGGATTACGTCGAGGACCGCGTGACGCACCTCATCACCTTCCCGGAATTCGACGCGTGGCTGGCGACGGTCCCCTACGACCTCACCGTCGAGGTGGAATTCAAAACCACGGGAATGTGCCCGCGCATGGACGAGATTCTTGCCTCCTCTTCCAACGTGTCGCGCTACATCTTCTTTTCCGGCGACTGGGCCGTGCTCGAGGAGATGCAGGCGTATTACCGCGCGAAGGGCAAGCCGGAAGGTCTGCGCCTCGGCGCGAACATTCGCTTCATCAACGAGAAAACAATGGCGTTCGTCCGCGCTGCCGATCTCTGGGAAGTCGGGCTGAACGACGGCGCCTTCACCAAAGCGGACGTCGATATGTTTGCCGATATGGGAATCAAGGTGTTTTCCAACCTCGGCGATTATCCCGAATGGTGGGCACAGATCTGCGAGATGGGCGTAACGGGCTTCAAAACGAACTACCCGGACGCCTATACGGAGTGGTGGCACAGCACAAAGGAGACCTCATGATCACGAAATCACCCGAAGCGCGCGCGGCGGCGCTGCTGCGCGATTTGACGCTTGACGAAAAGATCTATCAGGTGACCGCCGACATGTATTTTGACGTGGATGGCGATTACGACGCGCGACGCGACCCTCTCTGCGGCAGCTACCGCAACCCCGGTCATTTTATGCATCAGGATCGCGAAACCCCGGCCTCACCCGCCGAAGTGGCCGCAAAGATCAACGCCGACGTACAGCGCAGCATCGACGCGCAGCCGCATCATATCCCGCCGATTGAAAACGGCGAAGCGCTGCACGGCGCGCAGTGGGGCATGTGCACGAACTTTCCGCAGCCGATCGGGCTCGCGTCGTCGTTCGACCCCGCGCTTGTCGGCCGTGTGGCCGACGCCATCGGCAAAGAGTGCGCCGCGGTCGGCGTACGGCAGGTGTTCGCGCCTGTCATCAACCTCGCGCGCGACTGCCGTTGGGGACGCACGGTCGAAACCTTCGGCGAAGACGTGAAGCTCACCTGCGATATGGGCGCGGCCATGTGCCGCGGTCTGGAGCAAAACGGCGTGATTGCCACGCCCAAGCATTTTGCCGACAACTACAGCTTCGGCGGGCGGGATTCCAACTACAGCGAAACGAGCGAGCGCACTATGCGCGAGACGATTCTCCCGCCTTTCAAGACCTGCTTCAACGCGGGCGCGCAGTCTGTGATGGCGGCGTACAACGGCTGGGAAGGCGTGCCCTGCAGCGCGAACAAACGGCTGCTGACCGATATTCTGCGCAAAGACTGGGGCTTTTCCGGCTTTGTCGTTTCCGATTACTGGGGCGTGGAGGGTTTGCGCGAGGCGCACAATCTTGTTGATTCCAACGCAAAAGCTGCGGCGCTGGCGCTCAAAGCCGGACTCGATGTGATCTTGCCTTTTAACCGGTTCGAAGCGGTGAAGGAAGCGATCGAAAAAGGATTTCTGACCGAACAGGAGCTCGACCGAAACGTACTGCGTATATTGACGGCGAAGTTTCGCCTCGGCCTGTTTGACCACCCCTTTGCGGACGGCGAAGCGGCAAACAAGGTCGTTCGTTGCCGAACACATAAAGCGCTTGCGCTGGAGGCGGCGCGGGAATCTATCGTCCTTTTGAAAAACGAAGGCGTTCTGCCGCTGCAAAAAGAAAAAGTCCTGCGCATCGGCGTGTTCGGGCAAAACGCAAAGCTGATCCCGATCGGCACAAACTATTCCGGCCCCTACAAAGCCCCGTGGCAGGGTGAAGACGCGCCGACGCCGCTGGAAGCGCTGCGTGAATACTTCGGCGACAGCGCCGAGGTGCTTTTCGGCGAAAACAGCGAGATCGAACAGATCGCGCCGACGTGTGACGTCAATCTCTATTTTACAACGATCCTTGAGGGGGAAGGCAGCGACCGCAGCAATCTGCGTCTGCCCTCCGTTGCCGCAGTAAAAGCGGAAGAAGAAACCGGCGGCCTGATCGTGGACAAGGCCGAACAGCGCGTATGCGAAGATCAGGAACAGTCGATTCTGCGCCTGTGCGCCGCAGACGGGAACGCCGTCGTCGTTTTGCTCAACGGCGCACCGGTCGATATGACGGCGTGGATCGGTTCCGCAAAGGCTGTTGTGGAGGCATGGTATCCCGGCGAACAGGGAGCAAGAGCGCTGACCGAGATTCTGTTCGGCGTCACGAACCCATCGGGCAAGCTGCCGATCACGATTCCGAAAACGGTCGGTCAGCTGCCGCTGTTCTATGCTCACAAGCCATCCGGCCGCGGCTACGCCTATTGCGACAACGACGGCAAGCCGCTCTATCCCTTCGGGTTTGGGCTGAGCTATACGACATTTGCGCTCACAGGCGCGTCGCTCAGTATATCAGAAGACGGCGCGAAAGTGTCTTTCGACATCATCAACACCGGCGGCCGCGATGGCGCCGAGGTGGTGCAGCTTTATCTTGCCTCTCATGACTGCGCTGTCGTGCGCCCTGTGAAAGAACTGAAAGCTTATACGCGCGTCTTTTTGAAAAAAGGAGAAACAACGCGCGCTGCGCTTTGCCTGCCCGTTGACGCGTTTTGCTATTATGACGCCGCGATGTGTTACGGCCTGCACGACGGCTGTCACACGCTGCTGATCGGCACATCGTCGGAAGATATCTGCGCGCGTTTTGAACTGCAGATCAAAGACACGCGGCTGATGCAGTAAAGCACGTGGATTTGAAGGAATCAAAACCTGTCGCTTTCGCGTTGAACAAACTGTCGTTTCATTCGTCGGCAAAACCGACTTTTGCAATTCGTGATTAAATCAGGAAAGAGGATGAAGAATGGATCGTTTGTCTGAAATACAAAAGGTAGAAGCGGATCTGCTTTTTGCAGAACCTGCGCTGCGGGACGTTCCGGCCTATGAAAAGCGGGGGTATTACCGCTGCTCCGTGGTATTCCCGAAAGATGGCGAAGACCATATCCGGATGGCAAAGTCCACTGCGCTCGAAGGGATCGACTGGGTGGCGTTTGACAGCGCGTACAATGTTGTTCTGTTCCGCAACGACTTCGTCTTTCCCGATGAAATCGAAAGCGTTTGCGCGGATATTCTGACCCACGGTTTTTTTGAAGTCTATCTCAACGGCACAAAGATTTCGGACGATTTGTACGTTCCCGCCTGGACGAACTATAACGCGCAGGATTTTTCAAAACTGAATTATCCGATCCGCGACACGTTATGCCACCGCTCCTATTACCTGCGTTACGACCTGACCGCCGCGGCAAAAAGCGGCGTCAACGCTTTCGCGGTACAGATCGGCGACGGCTGGTACGGACAGCGGGAAAGCAAAAACGAGGGTGTTTTGCCCTACGGCGAAAAGAAGCTGTGCTTCAAAATCACGGTAAATACGAAAGACGGCGGCAACGCGGTGTTTACCTCCGGCGACGGCGGCGTGTTCCGTCCGAGCTTTATCACACGCTCGAGCATGTATTTCGGCGAAGACCAGGATTTTCGCCTTTTGACCGAAGACTATTTCACCTGTCCGCTTGACGCGCCCGCGTGTCTGCCGGTCAGGAAGGTGCCGCGCCCCTATACGCTTGTACAGCGGCAGCCCTGCCCGCCGGATCGCGTCTTGCGCCGTATCACGGACGCAAAGGTGCTCTCGGTTTTCGGAGACCGGACGATCTACGACCTCGGTGAAAACGTGGCGGGCTTTGCCGTGCTGCGTTTCAGCGAAAACGCAAGGTACGGGGAACGCGTCGCGGTGCGTTATGCCGAAAACCTGCATGCCGACGGTTCGCTGGATTTCCATTCCACCGGCGGCACGCACCGTCTGAGCGTGGACGTGTTCCGCGCGGGCGACGGCGCAACGCGTCAAAACGAGCTGCTCGCGCCGCGTTTTCTTTGGCATGCCGGCCGCTATGTGGAGGTCACGGGCAAAGCGGACTTTGTCTGCTTTTGCGTCGCGGCGTCCGACGTGCCGGTCACGGCGACGTTCCGCTGTTCCGACGAGGTACTGAACTGGCTGTTTGACGCCTATATCCGCACCCAGCAAAGCAACATCCACACCTGCGTGCCCTCCGACTGTCCGCACCGCGAACGGCTGGGTTACACCGGAGACGGTCAGCTGACCGCTGAAGCGGTGATGACCGCATTTGACGCAAAAGCGCTCTATCAAAAATGGATGCGCGATATTGCGGACTGTCAGGACATTTACGGCGGTCATGTACAGCATACCGCGCCGTTTTACGGCGGGGGCGGCGGTCCCGGCGGCTGGGGCTGTGCGATCGTTGCCGTACCGTATCAATACTGGAAGTTCTACGGCGACACGTCTGTGCTGCGGGAATACTATCCCCACATGAAAAAGTATCTCGACTATATGGAAGCGCACTGCGACGACCATCTTGTCGTGCGCGAGGAACCGCAGGGATGGTGTCTGGGCGACTGGTGCACGCCGCGGCAGGACAAACGCGGCGTTCCGATTCCGGAGCCGTTCGTCAACACCTATTTCTATATCCGCTCCCTGCGGCAGGTCATGGAGATCGCGCCGCTCGTCGGCAAAGCGGGCGATCTGCCTGCCTTGCGGCAGCGGGAGGAAGCCGCGGCCTGCGCCCTGACAAACCGCTATTTTGACCCGGCGACGGGCTCGTTCTGCGGCGAGGTCTGCGGCGCGGACGCCTTTGCGCTCGATCTCGGCCTCGGCGATGCGCGCACGCTGCAAAACCTCGTTATGCACTACCGCGAGATCAAAGTGTTCGATACCGGCATTTTCGGTACGCCCCTGGTCGTGAAGGCACTGTTTGAAAACGGCTTTGCAAACGACGCGGTACAGTTGCTCGCGAACCGCGGCGAAGTCTCGTTCTGTCACATGATGCAGTCTGGCGCAACGACGCTTTGGGAAGAGTGGTTCAACGAAGACTCCTCGAGCCATCCGATGTTCGGCGCCGTCGTGGAATACCTGTTCAAGTATATCCTTGGCATCCGGCAAAAAGAAAACAGCGTCGGTTTTTCCGATGTGACGATCGAACCGTGCCCCGCGTCAGTTCTCGACTGGGCCGAAGGCAGCGTCGTACTCGGCGGAAAGCGCATCTCTGTTCGTGTTGAAAACGGGAAAGCGGTTTTGCTAAACATCACACAGATTTGAGAACGAATAGCGTTTCAATCGGAGAATCAGTAAGATGAAGGATCAAATTCCGGGACTCAACCCGTTTCTGCCGTTCGATACCTATATCCCCGACGGCGAGCCGAAGGTGTTCGGCGACCGGCTGTATCTCTACGGCTCCTATGACCGGTTCGGCTGCGGCTATTGCAGCAAGGAATACCACGTTGTGTCCGCCCCGCTTGCCGACCTGACCGACTGGACGGATCACGGCGTCAGTTTTACGACGCAGGCGGTGCCTTGGTCGGACGCCGACCTGTACGCGCCGGACGCGCTGTATCATAACGGAAATTATTACCTGTTTTTCTGCCTGTCGGACGGCACCGAGGGCGTCGCCGAAAGCGCGTTCCCTGCGGGACCGTTCACAAACGCGCGGCAAATCACGCTGAACGGAGAAGCGATCACCGGCATTGACCCCTCCGTACTGGAGGACGACGGACACGTTTACTATACGTGGGGGCAGTTCCATTTGAACATGGGCGAACTGAACGACGACCTCTGCACGCTGAAACCAGAAAGCGTACATACGGACGTGCTTTCCAACGCGCCGGGCAGAGAAGGCTTCCATGAGGGCTCGTCGCTGCGTAAACTCGGCGACCGCTTCTGTCTGATCTACGCCTCCGAATACACCGAAGCCGCACCCAACAGCGGCGCGCGCCCGACCAAGCTCAACTACGCGCTCAGCGATGCGGTATTCGGTCCCTACGAGCGCCGCGGTACGGTGATCGACAACGAGGGCTGCGATCCTGCTTCTTGGAACAATCACGGCTCCGTCATTCACGCGGGCGAAGACTGGTACGTATTCTATCACGCATCCTCGAACAACAGCGCCTTCTCCCGCCGCGCGCGGGCGGAACGACTGGCCGTGGATGAAGCTGCCGGCGTGATCAAACAGGCAACCCCGACCACCAACGGCTTTGTCAAAACGCTGCGGCCGGCGCACATTGTCTCGCCGGTGAATGCCTGCCGGTTCTTCGGCGGCGCGTATGTGACACAGACAAAGACCGGCGCGTTCCCCTGCGTGGGGCTGCAGACCGGTGCGGGCTTCGCGTTCAGCCCGATCTGCTTTGAAAAAGGAACCTATGAGCTGACGCTGCGATACAAGGCGACAGCGCTGACGCGCGTCCGGCTCTATGTTGATACGGTTTGCGCCGCGGAGCAAACGCTGCCGGCGTGCGCTGAAATACAAAACAAGACGACAGGCTTTTCCGCGGACGCCGATTTTGCGCCGCTGCGATTGGAGATTGCGGACGACGGCGGCGGCACGTGTGAAATCCTGACAATCAGACTGAAAAAGGAAGGCTGAACGGCATGGACCGCTTTACAACGCTGCGGCAGCAGACGGAAAGACTTTTACGACGACACGCGAACCCGGTCCGGACGGCATGATCGCCGTCGATCTGGGAGAGACCGATACCGTGTCTGTCGTGATTGCATAAACAGCTGCATGACATTTGAAAGGAAAACCACAACATGAAAGCAAAACGTTCTTTGAGTATCTTCCTGGTCTGTGTGCTGCTCTTTGCGGCGGCCATGCCCGTCTTTGCGGCGGGAAGCGGGGAACAACAGAACCTCTTTGTCCAATCGGCGAAGGACTTCGGCAACCGGTTCGTCGCATTCTTCCGGATGCTGTATCACCGCATCGTCGGTTTGCCGGCGTGGATCAAAGCCTATTACGCAGTCAAACAGGAGAAGGTGAAGTCAACGATGAACCAAAACGCGATCCATATGCTGCAATCGGTGGAGAATACGATCTGCGACAGCTTTATCATCACCACGGAGGACGGCAAGGTCATTGCCATCGATGGCGGACATACCGCGGAAACGGATTACTTTATCGAATATCTGAAAGCCGTCACCGGGCAGCGCGTGCCGCATATCGACGCGTGGTTTTTGTCGCATCCCCATAACGACCATGTGCAGGTCTTCAATGAGGTCGCGGAATACCGCACGACGCAGGTCACATTCGACAAGGTCATGCTCCACTATGTACCGTATGAGCTTTACGAAGCCCGCGGACAGCAAGAAGGCATGGAGATGGTCAGCGAATTCAACCGCATCAGCGAGGCCTTCCCGGAGAAGGTGCAGGTCCTCAACACCGGGGACATCTTTAACATCGGCGCCGCGAAGATCACCGTGCTCTATACCGCGGACACCTCTTTTATCGACGTCAACGAGCACTCTGTCATTTTCCGCATGGATCTGGGCGGCACGAGCATCATGTTCACCGGCGACGCGCAGGTAAACGCCGGCAACAAGACGATCGAACAGTGGGGAGACAGCGGTCTGCTCGACTGCGACATCTGCAAGATGGCGCACCACGGGCAGGACGGTGTGGACAAAAACTTCTATGAAGCCGTTTCGCCGGAGATCTGTCTCTGGCCGACGCCCAGCTGGGTCTATGAAAACACAAACGGCAATCTGAAAACGGACGAAACCCGCGCATGGGTCAAGGAACTCGGTGTGAAAAAGGAATACAAATCATTCGAGGGTTCGGCCACAATCGGCATGATCCCGCGCATCGTCACCACGACGGACGTGTTTGAAGAGGGATATCCTGCCGAGCAGGCCATCGACCGACTGACCCGTATTGGCTTTGAGGGCATCGACATGGGCTTCGACTACTGGGTCTTTGACGGCTCGCCCTTCCTCTCTGACGATTATCTCGACTGGGCGAAGAGCCTCAAGGCGCGCGCCGACGAAACCGGCATCGTCTATACCCACGCGCACGCGCCGGGCAACGCGGGTTCCGAATATGTCAGCCGTTCCATTGAAGCGACTGCCGCAATCGGCGCAAGGTATCTTGTCGTACATCCGATTCATGAAGACAAGAACGGCAAAATCATTGATAGCAAGCTGCGCTTTCTGGACGTGAACGCCAAAGCGATCAAAAAGTGGCTACCGCTTGCGAAGGAATGCGGCGTGGTCCTTATTTCGGAAAACATCCTCTGGGGCGCGCCGAAGGACCCGCGCATCATCGCGCAGCTGGTCAAAAAGGTCGATTCCCCGTGGTTCGGCTGGTGCTTTGACACCGGGCACGCATACTTCTCCGGCTATCAGCCGTCCATACTCAAGGACTGCTGCGTTGTGCCGCTGTCCCTGCATATCCAGGACGGCGACGGCAGCGGGGATCAGCATCTGATTCCCGGCGACGGAACAATTGACTGGACGCTGTTCACCAGGACGCTGCAGGAGGTCGGCTATCTCGGCGACTGCGTCATGGAAGCGCACCACCAGTCGCTTGTCGCGCCCGATGAAGAGCGGGACGCAATCCTGACCCGCCTTCTGGACTGCGCAAAAGAACTGCGTGACCAAATGAGATAACAGATAATTAGGAAAAAGCTTTGAGGGAGGCGCCTTTATGTTTCGTAAAATGATTTCCGTGCTGCTCGCCGCAGTAGTCATACTGCTTCCGCTTTGTTTGACAGCAACAGCGAAAAGCGCTGCAGCGGGCACGCCCGCGCTTGTCACAGCAAACATCCCATCCCGCCAGTGGCAGCTCGACGTCACCTTTCCGGATTGGAAAGGAAGCATCAACACGTCGTTTGCCGTCAACAACCGGATCGGTTTTTACAGCTACGCCGGGCAGGGCGTGCTGTATCTGCAGCCGGATCGGAATTGCGGTTCGTTCGCGCTTTATGTCAACGGAACGCGTATTTCCACCAAAAACGCCGTTCCGGGCACTGCTTACAAACTGAACATCGCAAGTCTTACGGTCAACGGACTGAATTCGCTGCAGGTCAGCAATATCAAAACAGGAACGGTGCGCGTCTGCGTTTCCTATCCGACCGTCAAAAAAGGAAAGCCGGCGGACGTCGGCCTGTCGCAGTACGCACTGGACACGATCGACCGCATCATCACCAGCGATATCAAAAACGGCTTTTCCAGCGCGCAGCTTGCCGTTGTGAAGGACGGGCGGCTCGTCTATGAAAACGCCTGGGGCAATGTGCAGACCTACAATAAAAAAGGCAAGCCGGTCAGCGCCGCGCCCGTGACGACGGACACGCTCTATGACCTTGCCTCGAACACCAAAATGTACAGCGTGAACTACGCGATTCAGTATCTGCTGACGCAGGGAAAAATCGACCTCGATACAAAGATCGTTGACATTCTCGGCAAGGCTTTCTCCGAAAAAACGATCGATATCCGCTATAACGGCTATGACCATGTCTCGCTCAAAACGAACAAGGTCTGGAAAGCGAAGCTGACGCTCCGGGATCTTTTGAAGCATCAGGGCGGCTTTCCGGCGGGACCGCAGTATTTCAACGACCGCTATGACTGCGCTGCACAGTATTTCGATTCCGATAACGGCAACGTTCTCTATGCCGGGACCGGCGCTGACGCCGCGACGCGGAAGAATACACTGCAGCAGGTTTTCCGCACGCCGCTGATGTATGAGCCCGGCACCAAAACGCTTTACAGCGACGTGGACTACATGGTGCTTTGCTTCTGCGTGGAAGCGGTCACGGGACAGTCGCTGAGCGCCTTCTTGAAAAAGACGTTTTGGAAGCCCATGGGCCTGACGCACATCACTTACAACCCACTGAAGAGCGGCTTTTCCAAAGACGACTGCGCCGCGACGGAGCTGATGGGCAACAGCCGCGACGGCAATCTGCACTATACAAACGTGCGCACCAATACGCTGCGGGGCGAGGTGCATGACCCGAACGCCTTCTTCTGCATGAACGGCGTTTCCGGTCACGCCGGTCTGTTTGCCAACGCCTCCGATCTCGCAAAGCTTGCGTCCGTTATGCTGACCGGCGGCTACGGAAAATACAAATTCTTCTCCCGCGACGTGATCGATATGTTCACCGCGCCGAAGCACGAGGACTATACCTACTACGGCCTCGGCTGGTGGCGCGAGGGAGAACACCAGTTTGACCGTTACTTCGGCTCCGCGTCACGCACGAACCTGTTCGGTCATCAGGGCTTCACCGGAACGCTGACGGTGATCGACCCCGAGGAGAATCTGGTAATCGTGCTGCTGACGAACAAGATCCACAGCCGTCTTGTGCCCGGCGATACGACCCTCAACCAATACAGCGGCAATCTCTATACGACGGCGACGCTCGGTTTTGCAACGGAGATCATTGAAATGGGCCTGGAAAAAGGCGGCGATTCTAAAGAGATCTACGACAGTTTGTTGTTCGATATGGCGGCAGACGCCAAACGAAAACTCGCCAACGACGGTATTACCGACCCGACGCACCCGCAATATAAGGCCTGCAAAGCGCTGCAGCAGGCAGCGAAAGCATCATAACGGGCAGACAATACATAGAATAGTTGTTTTGTATCAGGCGGAAAAAGGAGGCGCTGCTTGCATGAAACCCTACCAATGGAACTATGATTACAGTAAAACGCTGTGGATGAAAATGTACCTCGCGGAACCAGATTTTCCGCAGGGCCGCTCCGTCGTTTTCATCACGTTCGCGCAGGCGCTCGAGATCATCAAAGCCATGGATCATCTCACACAGGGTATTCCGAAGATCGTCTATCTTGTCGGTTGGCAGGGTCTCGGGCACGACGACTGCTACCCGGAAATGGAGATCGTCAACGAAGCGCTCAAACGGCCCGAAGACGAAACCGCGTGCGACAGCCTCTGGTGGCTCTTTGAAGAAGCCAAAAAGTACCACACTATCGTCAGTTTTCACGTCAACCAATCCGACGCCTACACCCAGACGCCGTGCTTTCCCGATCTGGTCAAAGGCAACGCCGTTGTAAAAGACGCCGCGGGCAAAGCGACGCCGATCGAAATCTTCAACGGCCGCGACGGCTACAAGGTTTCGTATAAAGGCTATTATGAAAGCGGCTTGTTCCAAAAGAACTGGGACCGCTTCTGCGCCGTGACGCCTGTGCGCGAAAGCGGCACCGTGCATCTCGACAATTTCTGCATCGCGCAGAGTCTGGGTCCACGCACGAGCGTGGAGGAAGAGGACGCGGCGCGCAACAACATGCTCGACTATATCCAGTCGCTTGGCATCGACGTGACCACGGAATACACCTACCGCGAGCTGCAGTGGCGCGCGGATTCGCCCGAGCATCCGATCCGCAGATTCTACGGGACGGCGATCTCTCCGCTGCCTGACGGCGACTGGCGCGACGCGCCCTTGCGTACGCTCGGCCGGATCCCCGCCTCGTGGTGGACGAGCAATATGACGATGGAAGACTGCATGGAGATCCCGCCCGCGATTTACGCCGGCCACCTGACCGACGCGGCGCAGATGAAGGTGTTCTACGGCACCATGCACGGTGAGGAAATCTGGCGGAAATACGGCAACTGCGCCGCCGACTGGGCGCCCGCGTTTTTGCGCGACTTCTGTACCTATCATGTGCCCTACGTGTACCTGAACCGCTATCAGCGCCTGCGCTATGAAGACAATCCGGCGCTGGAGAGCGGCCGCTACACCGTATGTTTCTCCGACGGCGTTGTCAGCCGCGGGGAAGACTTGTCCATCGCAAAGAACGGTATTCTGCTCAAACAGGGCGGCGACGTGCTGCTGCCGCTGGACGAAACGAACGAGGTCTTTGTCGCCTATTCCGAAACCGGTAAATCGGGCGAATGGAACATCCCGGACGCCGCATTTTCGAGTGCGGACGTCTTTGAGATCACCCCGAACGGCAACGTGCCGCGCGGCAGTGCGGAGATCCGGAACGGCAAAGTACAGCTGACCGTTTTGCCCGGACAGGCGCTCGCACTGAAAGAGAAGAAATAACTGCAGAAGAGAGGAATCTCCATGAACCCCACGAACCTACTGATTGACGATCTGGTTTTGGACAAAGCGGGCGTGGATCAGGTCTCCGGCGTTTTGCAGGATTGGATGACGCAGGCGAAGGTCAACCGCAAAAACGTGCTGCGCTGCCGGCTTGCCGCGGAAAGTCTGCTCGAAGATATCTGCTTTCATTTTGAACGCAAACTGCACGTTTCAGTGGAGGCCCGCCGGCAGGGCGAAACAATCGCGGCGCGGCAGATGACGGTCATTTTCTCAAAGGAGATGTATCGGCGCAACCTGCGCGAGAGCCTGCTTTTCACCGGGGTCTGCCCACGGTGGAAGACTATGTAGAAATCGGCGTGCCGCGATTCAGCCTCTATATCCCACTCTTTACCGTCGTCGCCTTTTTTGTCGAGCTCAAAGACTTCTTCCAAAGGCTGTTCTCCTTCCCCCGCATCACGCGGTAACCAAACGATTCGGACACAAAGCAGCCCCGCCGGTGATTGGCGGGGCTGTTCTTTGCGTTTCTGTCAAATTGTTTGGTTAAACCCGATAAACGTAGTCGGATTTGCGCGGCTTCGGTTCGGCTTCGGGCTGCGCGGCATAGCCGAGGATCAGGTGGCCGATGCCCTCATAGTCGCCCTCGATGCCGAGCGATTTCAAAATGGCCTTGCCTTCGGCGCTCTCGAACTCTTCCTTTGCGCGATGGATCCAGCAGCTGGCAACGCCGAGATCGGCCGCTGCGTTCATCAGGTTGCCCATGACGAGGCTGCCGTCATAGAGATAGGTCGGCACGCTCTTGTCGGCCAGCACGATCAGCAGCTCCGGCGCGCCGTAAAAGGGGTCGCTCTGCGCACCCATCACGGCGGCGTTCATTTTTGAAAGCTTGTCGCGCAGCGCCCGGTCCGTCACCGCGATGATGATCGGCGACTGTCTGCCCATCCCGGTCGCGGCATAGGTGCCGGCTTCGATGATGGCGTTCAGCTTTTCTTCTTCGATCAGGTCTTCTTTGTAGGCGCGGCAGCTGCGCCGCGTTTTGAGGGTTGTCAGGGTTTCTGCCATGGTTGTTTCCTCCTTAATGCTCCAGTAATGCCATCACGGTATCGCCGTGCCGTTTTTCGTCGTCTTTCACGCTTTGCACCTCCGGAAAGCTTTTTGCAACCGGCGCATAGGTGTTGACCGCCGCGTATTCAAACTTGGCAATGATCGGATAAAGACGTTTTTTGCC
>JAFYDS010000070.1 GCA_017544665.1 Clostridia bacterium
GATCTTCGCTTCTTTGATCAGTGGGGCGATGCGGTTCGAGACGACAAAGTAGTCGATCCGCCAGCCGACGTTCTTGTCCCGCGCGTGGAACCGGTAGCTCCACCAGGAATAGGCGTCGGTCTTGTCCGGATAAAGATAGCGGAACGAATCGGTGAAACCGGCGGCGAGCAGGTCGCTGAATTTGCCGCGCTCCTCGTCGGAAAAGCCGGGGTTGCCGCGGTTGGTCTTCGGGTTCTTGAGGTCGATCTCCTCGTGCGCGACGTTGAGGTCGCCGCAGAAGATGACCGGCTTTGTTTTGTCCAGCGAGCAAAGATAGGCGCGGAAGTCGTCCTCCCACTCCATCCGGTAGGGCAGGCGGCGCAGCCCGTCCTGCGCGTTTGGGGTGTAGCAGGTGACGAAGTAAAAATCGGGGAATTCCAGCGTGATGAGCCGTCCCTCGGTGTCATGTTTCTGGATATCCATTCCGCAGAAGACGGCGATCGGCTCCTCCTTTGTGAAGATCGCCGTGCCGGAATAGCCCTTCTTTTCGGCGTAGTTCCAATAGCAGTGGTAGCCTTCGGGCGCGAGGTCGAGCTGTCCTTCCTGCACCTTGGTCTCCTGTAAGCAGAAAATATCCGCGTCGAGCGCGGCGAATGCGTCGAGAAAGCCCTTGCCGACGCAGGCGCGGATGCCGTTGACGTTCCAGCTGATCATGCGTTTCATTTTTTATCTTCCTTTCACATTTTCAACATACTTTGGTGATGGTTGTATGGTATCATATTTTTGTCCGGAATGCAAGCGCAAGGGGAAATAATGCGCCGGTTGTTATTGACACGGACGCTTGTTTTCGCTATAATATTCTATTAGTATGGATATTTGCACCTTAAAGTCCGTTTAAACCAGCGAACTTATACTATGATTAGTGTACTATCCGCTATTTTGACGCAATATCCAAGTTGCATACTTTTCGCAGAAAGAGGTATCGTTCGTATGAAAAAAAGAATTTTGACACTCGCACTGTGCGCCCTGATGCTGCTGTCTTCGGTGCCCGTGCTGCCGCTTTCGTTCGGCACGGCGATGACGGCTGCCGCGGCGGCGGACGTGACGAACCTGAAGGCGGTCTATGACCAGATCCCTCCGAAGGACCAATGGGGTCAGTTCATTGATTCTTCCAAGCTGGCGGGACCGTATGACGCCGCGACGGATATTTTACAGAATCCGGGCAACTATACCCAGACTGTCGTTGACAATACGGCGACCAGTCTGCGCAGCGCGTGGGACGCGGTCCGCTATCACACGACGGATATCCGCCTCGACAAGACGAGCGCCAACGGCGCCGTCGGCGAGACGGTGACGCTGAACGCGATCCTCCTGCCGACCAAGGCGGGCGACCCGGTCCAGTGGATCTCCAACGCGCCGGACGTCGCGTCTGTGACCGGTTCGGGTGAAAACAGCGCGGTCGGTACAGTCAAGATTCTCAAATACAGCGCGCAGGCTGTGACGATCACCGCGATCTCGAACAATAAGAACGCGTCCTGTACGCTGCGTGTCAACAACCCGCTCGGCGGCATCCGGCTTTCGAGCACGACGCTCAGTATCTTCAAGGGACAGACCGCGACGCTGGAAGCGACGCCCTACGGCGCCGACCAGAGCGCAACGATGTCCGACACCGTGACGAGCACGGTCTGGGCGTCGAGCAACGTGAGCGTCGCGACTGTGTCGCAGACCGGCGTGATCACCGCGGTCACCGAAGGCTACGCGACGATCACCGTGACGATGGTCGCCGGCGGCAAAACGCTGGAAGCGTCCTGCTCCGTGACGGTCAACAAGCCGACGGAAGTGACCCGCCTCAAGCCGCTCACGATCGCAGAAGGCGGAGATCTGCGTCTGTCTGTCGGCGCGTCCGATACCGTGCGTATCGGCATCGAGCCCGCGAACGCGAGCGTTAAAACGCTGCAGTGGTCGTCCGCCGATCCGGAGGTCGCCTCCATTTCCGGCGTGACATTGTCCGGCTCCGAATCCAGCGCGAAGGTGACCGCCGTCAAGGAAGGCACGACCGTCGTTACCTACAGCACCACGGACGGCAGCGGCATCTTCGGCTCGTTCAACGTGATCGTGTCGCCCGCCGTGAAATCCGTGACGATCGTTCCGGCAAAGACCGTTGTCACTGTTGACGACAAGTCCGTGAAACTGAATGCGACCGTGACCCCCGCCGACGCCGGCAACCAGGTGCTCAGCTGGAAATCTGACAATACCAATATCTGCGAAGTTGACTATTCCGGTAAACTGAATCCGAAGATGATCGGTACTTGTACGATCACCGCGACGACGACCGACGGCTCCGGTCTGTCCGGTTCGTGCTTCGTGCGCGTGGCGGATCCCGCGACTTCGGTTTCCATTGATAAAACGACTTTGACGCTGAAGGTCGGCGAAGCGCCGGTCGCGCTGAAAGCGACGGTCCGCACCTCCGGCACCATGACGTATAACGAAGTGGCGTGGAGCAGCGCGAACACCGCCGTCGCGACGGTGGACGCCGAAGGTCTCGTGACGCCCGTCCGCCCCGGTACGACAACGATCAAGGCGACCTCGCTCGACGGTACCGACAAGGCCGCCGTCTGTACGGTGACGGTCACCGCCGATCTGCAGGAGATCTCCCTTCCCGCGAAGGAAGAAGTGGCAGTGGGCGGCAACTTGACGCTGACCCCGACGCTGACGCCGTCGTTCGCCTCCGACAAGAGCGTCACCTGGACGTCCCTCGACAATACGATCGCTTCGGTCAACGCCAGCGGCGTTGTCACCGGTAAAAAAGAAGGCAACACGGTCATCACCTGCGCCAGCGCGGCGAATCCCGCGATCAAGGCGGACTGCGTGGTTTCCGTTATCATTCCGGTCAAATCCGTAAAGATCTCCAAATACAACCTGACGCTCGAAGCGGGACAGGTCGAAACCCTGACCGCCGAGGTCAGCCCGAAAGACGCGACCGACAAGACCGTGACGTGGATCTCCTCCAACGAGAACGTCGCGACAGTCTCCGACAACGGCGAGATCCGCGCCGTCCACGGCGGTACCTGTACCGTGACCTGCACGACCAACAGCGGCAGCAAGACGGCGTCCTGCGCCGTGACGGTCATCGAACATGTGAAGGGGGTTTCCTTCGCGCAGGCACAGGAGACGCTGTACGTCACCGAAGTGCGGACGCTCAAGCCGGTGATCCGCCCCGAAACGGCGACGGATCACAGCATGACCTGGGAATCGACAAACAATTCCGTTGCGACGGTCAACGCGATCGGCACCGTGACGGCTGTCGCGCCCGGTTCCGCCATCATTTCCGTTGTGACGACGGACGGCGGCTTCACCGACCGCTGCACGATCAACGTCGTGCCGAAGGTCGATGTGACCGGTATCGATATCGCGAACAAGGCGGTTACCCTCTCGCGGGGCATGACCTACGGCGTGAACGCGGAAGTGTTCCCGCATAACGCGAGCAACCAGACGATCAAGTGGACGACCAACGCGCCCGCTGTCGCGACCGTGAACGAAGACGGCGTTGTGACGGCCGTCGGCGCCGGTACAGCGATCATCACCGCGACGACGGTGGACGGCAATCACTCCATGCGCTGCACCATCACGGTGACGCAGACGGTCTCCGGCGTGACGGTTTCTCCCGCATCCGCAGATATCGCGGTCGGCTCCTCCAAGACGCTCACCGCGGCGATCCAGCCCTCCAACGCGACCAGCAAGGGCGTGACCTGGTACACCTCGAACGAGGATGTGGCGAAGGTCAACAGCCGCGGCATTGTGGTCGGCGTCGCCCCGGGTACCGCAACGATTACCGCCGTGACGGACGAGGGCGGCTACAGCGATTCCTGTACGGTCAACATCTATGTCGCGCAGAACGCGATCAAGATCAACGCCGACAAGGTGACGGTCGCCAAGGGCAGCAAAACAGTCCTGACCGCCACGATTACCCCCGAAAACGCGAGCGACCGGAAGATCATCTGGTCGTCCGACAATACCGCCGTTGCAACGGTCAATCAGGCCGGCCAGGTCAACGGTATCAAGAAGGGCTCCGCCGTCATCACCGTCAAGACGAGCGACGGCAAGCTCACCGACACCTGCCTTGTGGAAGTCGTCCAGCTTGCGACGTCTCTGACGCTCGATTACAACGCGCTGCAGCTTGACGTCGGCAAGACGAAGACGCTGACCGCGACGATGAAGCCCTCGAGCGCTTCCAACAAGAAGGTCAAGTGGACCACGTCCGACAAGACGGTCGCGACCGTGGACGGCAAAGGCAAGATCACCGGTATCAAGGCGGGCACGGCGACGATCAAGGTCGTTTCCGGCGACAAGAACGTTTCCGCCGTTTGCAAGGTCACTGTCATTCAGCGCGTGACCAGCATCAAGTTCAAAGACGCGAACCCGACGGTCAAGGTCGGCAAGAAGAAGACGCTCGCCGTCTCCATGCTGCCCGAAACCGCCAGTGAAACGGCGTTCACCTGGACGTCCTCCAACAAGAAGATCGCGAAAGTCTCCAAGGCCGGCAAGGTCAGGGGCATCGCCCCGGGTACCGTGACGATCACGGTCTCCAACGCGGACGGTTCCGCAAAGGCGAAGTGCAAGCTGAGCGTTCTGCAGGGCGTGACGGGCATGAAGTTTGACAAAGCGGCGCTGACCGTCGCCAGAGGCAAGAAAGCGACGATCAAACCGATCATTGAACCCTCGAACGCCGCCGACAAGACGCTGAAGTGGACCTCCTCCAACAACGACGTCGCAACGGTGGACGAAAACGGCGTCATCACCGCGAAGGCGGTCGGCTACGCAGTGATCACCGGTAAAACGAACGACGGCAACTTCGTCGATACCTGCCGCGTCAACGTGGTTTACGGCGTCACCGGCGTGAAGCTGAGCCAGACGAGCGCGACGCTCGAAGTGGACGAGAAGCTGACGCTGAAGGCGACGATCTCACCGAAGAACGCGACGAACAAGGACGTCAAATGGAAGTCCTCCGACAAGGGCATTGTCAAGGTGACGAGCAAGGGCGTCGTCAAGGCGCTCGCGAAGGGCACGGCGACGATCACCGTTTCCACTGTGGACGGCGGCTACACCGCGACCTGCACCGTCAACGTCATCAAAAAAGCGACCGGCGTGAAGATCAGCCGCAGCAAGGCGACGATCGAACGCGGCGCCACCTATCAGCTTTCCGCTTCTGTCCAGCCGACCGATGCGACGATCCGCACGGTCAAATGGAAGAGCAGCAACAAGAAGGTCGCGACCGTCAGCTCGAAGGGTCTTGTGACCGCGGTTGCTGCGGGCAAGGCGAAGATCACCGTGAAATCGACCGACGGCGGCTTCAAGAAAACCTGCGTCGTGACCGTCACGGTCAACCCGACCTCGATCACGCTGAACAAGAACAGCGCGACGGTCAATACCGGCAAGACGCTCAAACTCAAAGCGACGCTTGCGCCGAAAGATACGACCGGCAGCGTGACCTGGACCAGCAGCAACAAGAAAGTTGCCGTTGTCAGCAGCAAGGGCGTTGTGACCGCGATCAAGGGCGGCTCGACCGTCATTACCGCGCAGACCGATAACGGTCTGACCGCGACCTGCCGCGTGACAGTCCAGCAGCTTGTGGAAAAGATTAAGCTGAACAAATCGACCCTGACCCTTTCCCCGAACGAGCGCGCGACCCTGACCGCGACGACCAGCCCGTCCAACGCCGCCAACAAGACGCTGGAATGGACGAGCGACAACACCAAGGTCGCGCAGGTCACGAATAAGGGCGTTGTGACTGCGCTACTGCCCGGCGCCGCGACGATCACGGTCAAGAACCTCGCCGGCGACGTGAGCGCCGTCTGCAAGGTGACTGTCCGCAAGGCGGTCTCGAGCATCGCGCTCAGCGACAAGACGCTCGAACTCGTCGCGCCGAAGACGGCGCAGCTGACAGCGATCATTGCGCCCGCGGACGCGACGATCCAGACCGTGAAGTGGTCCTCCTCCGACCCGACGGTCGCCACAGTCAGCGAGACCGGCGTTGTGAACCCGGTTGGCCCGGGCGAAGCGGTAATCACCGCGAAGACGACCGACGGCGGGCTGAAAGCAACCTGTACCGTCAGCGTGACGGTACCCGTCAAGGGCATCATTGCTCCGGAAGAAAAGACCTTCTACGTCGGCATCAAGGCGCCGCTCGGGATCACGACGGATCCCGCCAACGCGACCAACCGCGCCATCACCTATACGATCGCCGACCCGACGATCGCGACGATCTCCAACACGGGCGAGATTCAGCCGCTCAAGAACGGCAAGACCTCCGTCACCGCGAAAACCGTGGAAGGCGGCTTCTCCAAGACGATGCACATTACGGTCGAAACCAAGGTGACCGGCGTCACGCTTGACCAGAAGGAACTGAAACTCGGCGTCGATGAGACCAAAAAGCTGATCGCCTCCGTGGCTCCTGCCGGCGCCACCAACCAAAAGGTGCTTTGGAAGTCCAGCAACGAGAATGTCGCGACCGTTTCCGAGACCGGCGTCGTGACGACGAAGTCGCTCGGCGTGGCAGTGATCACCGCCACAACAGAAGACGGCAAGTTTGTCGCCACCTGCGCGCTGACCGTGCTTGTGCCGGTGAAGTCAATCACCCTGAGCAACAGCCAGCTGCGGCTGGTGAAGGGGGAGACCGCGACGCTGACTGCGACGATCGATCCCGCCGACGCGACGAACAAAACGCTCGTCTGGACGTCCGACAATTCGCTGATCGCTTCGGTCAATTCGAACGGTGTTGTGACCGGCAACGACCGCGGCAACGCCGTGATCACGGTTTCGACCGAGGACGGCACGGTGCAGGCGACCTGCGTGGTGTCCGTCAGCGAACTGGTCTGATCCAACAGAATATCAGGCAATCATCCCAAACGCCGCTTCCGCGAGGGAGCGGCGTTGTTTTTAGAAAAAAGAAACCAACCAAAACAAAAACAAGAAAAATCGAAAGGACATGAAAACATGAAATCACTGAAAACAGTACAGGTTTTATTCAAAATCGCAAAAGTTATCAGTCAGATCGTCTTTGTCTGCTGTGTCGTCGGTTTCTGCCTTTGCGTTGTCGGTATCGTCAGTCTCGCGCTTGGCGCACCTGTGCTCAAGTTGGGCGGTGTGACGATTGAAAGTTTTCTCGCTGACCACACGGGCTTATCGAACGGTACGCTGTACGCCTCGCTGGCGGCGGGCGCGATCGTCTGCATCGGCATGGGCGTCACCGCAAAGTTCGCCGTGCGCTACTTCAAACGCGAGCAGGCGGACGGCACCCCGTTCACCCATGACGGCGCAAAAGAGTTGCAGTGGCTCGGCATCCTGTCGATCTGTCTGCCCCTCGGCGCGCAGATCCTGGCGCAGATCCTGCACGAGATCCTCGCGGCGGTTCTTCCGGATGTGGGACCGCTGGATATGGATTTCGTGGGCTCCGTGTCGCTCGGCATCATGCTGATCGTGACGGCGCAGATCTGTAAATACGGCGCGGACCTTGCCGCGGCAAAAGAGGAACCCGCGGCCGTCGAAGAGCCTGCCGTCATGGAAGCGCCCGCGGCAACGGAAGAGACCGAGGTATGAACGCGGTCCTGTACATCCACGGCAAAGGCGGCTCTGCGGCGGAAAGCGAACGCTATCAGCCGTTGTTTCCCGGCTGCGTTGTCGTCGGGCTGGACTACCGGACGTTCACGCCGTGGGAGACCGGGCAGGAGATCCGAGCGGCGGTCGAAGCGCTCCGCGACAAATACGACGGGGTCATCCTGATCGCGAACAGCATCGGCGCGTATTTTACCCTGCACGCGGGCGTTGACCGTATAATCGAGAAGGCATACTTTATCTCTCCGGTGGTCGATATGGAAACGCTGATCCTTTCCATGATGCGCGGCGCCGGCGTGACAGAAGCGCAGCTGCAGCGCGCGGGGACCGTTTCCACGCCGTTCGGCGAAGATCTGTCGTGGGACTATCTTTGCTATGTCCGCAGCCACCCGGTCCGCTGGATGGCGCCGACGGCGATTTTGTATGGAGAACAGGACAATCTGACGCCGTTTGAGATGATCGACGCTTTCGCGAAACAGCACCGCGCGGCCCTGACCGTGATGAAAAGCGGCGAACACTGGTTTCACACAGAAGAACAGCTGCGATTTCTGGACGACTGGATCTGGAACGGCGACGCGGAAAAGGAGAGAACACGATGATACTCGAAACAAAACGGCTGCTGCTGCGCCCGTGGACGGACGGGGCGTGCGCGGCGACGCAAAACAATACGGACACACAAAATCAGTAACAGATATTTTGGAAGGATACAATGGTAGAACTCAAAGCAATCACAGAAGACAATTTTCTGGACGCGTTCCGTTTGAAACTGGCGCCGGGACAGGAGAGCTTTGTCTCACATCCGATCCGCAGTCTCGCGCAGGCGTATGTTTACAGAACGCAGTGTCAGCCGTTCGGCATCTATGCGGACGAAAAGATGGTCGGCTATGTTATGGTGATTTATGACTACGACGTTCCCGAGTATGACGTCTGGCACATGATGATCGACGCGGCGTCGCAGGGGCAGGGCTACGGCAGCGAAGCGATGGACCGCGTGATCGACTATATCAAAACAAAACCGTTCGGCGATTCTGACAGAGTCGCCCTGACCTGCAACAAGGACAATCCGGTTGCGAGAAAGCTGTATGAAAGCAAGGGCTTTGCCGCAACGGGCGTTGAGGACGAAGACGAGATCGAGCTGGTACTGACGCTCGCGTAACACGGGTTGTTTTGCATTGTGAGATGAAAAAGAAATAAGTGAAATGCGCAGCGTTTGCTGCGCGTTTTTGTCTTGTCAAATGCGCGTGGATGTGCTATACTAATTATAATACTGATGTTTGGAGAGATCGCTGATGATTTCTGTAGCCCTTGCCGCCTATGAGGGCGAAGCCTATATCGAAGCGCAGCTGCGCTCCATTTTGCCGCAGCTTTCCCATGACGACGAGATCATTGTCTCGGACGACAAGCCCGGCGGCGCGACCGAACGGATCGTCCGGCGCGTGATGGCGGACGACCCGCGCGTGCTCTATGTCGAAGGCAAGGGGCAGGGCGTTGTGGCGAACTTCGTCAATGCGATCCGCCATTGCCGCGGCGACAAGATCTATCTGTGCGACCAGGACGACGTCTGGCTGCCGGACAAGGTGCGGCAGGTGACCGAGGCGTTTGAAAACGGCGCGACGCTCGTGCTGCATAACGCCTATGTGACCGACAAGGATCTGAATATCACCGATTATTCGTTCTTTGCCCTGCGCGGCAGCAAGCCCGGTTTTCTGCGCAATATCGTCAAGAATTCCTATATGGGCTGCTGTATGGCGTTCGACCGCAGTCTGCTGAAAAAGATCATGCCGATGCCGAAGCATCTGCCGATGCACGACCAGTGGATCGGGCTGATGGGAGAGAAGTACGGCAAGGTGGCGTTCCTCGACGCGCCCTTGATCTATTACCGCCGGACGGGAAACAACGTGACCGGCGGCGAAACGACGACAAAGCAAAAGCTGCAGTGGCGGCGGTACCTGATCCGCCGGCTGATCGGCAGAATCGTGTTTGACAGGTGAGGGGAAAAGCATGAAAGACTATACCGTATCCGGTTGTATCGTGACCTATAACAACAAAGACAAGATCGCGCAGACGATCGAAAGCGTGCTGACGCAGACGCAGGGCGTGCCGTTTACGCTCTATATCGTGGACAACGCCTCGACGGACGGGACGGCGCAGTATATCAAAGAAACGTTCCCGTCGGTCGTCGTGATCGAAAGTCAACAAAACAGCGGCTTCGGCGCGGGACACAACAAAGTGATCCCGTTTCTCAGTTCGAAGTACCACGTTGTGATCAACCCCGATATCCTGCTGAAGGAAGACGTGATTACAGCGCTTTGCGACTACGCCGACGCGCACGACGACGTCGGTCTGCTGTCGCCGCAGATCCGCTTTGAAGACGGCCGCGTCCAGCAGCTCGGCAAACGCAATCCCACGGTGCGCTACCTCGGCACCCACTGGTTCCACAAGGGCGACGAACCGAACAGGACGATGATCGAATACTGCATGCTGGACAAACCGCAGGACGCGCCGTTCGAGATCACGAACGCGACCGGCTGCTTCATGTTCTTCCGCACGGCGGCGTTTCTGGACCTCGGCGGCTTTGACGAACGCTTCTTCATGTATCTCGAGGACTGCGACATCGCCCGCCGCGCCGCAGAGAAATACAAGGTGCTGCACTACCCGATGGCAAACGTCTATCACCTTTGGGAGCGCGGCAGCAAGAAGAGCAAGAAGCTGCTTTTGATCCACATCAAATCCATTCTGCTGTATTTCCTCAAATGGGGCATCCGGTTTTAATTGTCAAACCAATTCCTTATTATAATCGAAAGGAGGCTGTGCGCCTTGCAATGTTCCGTGATCATACCCGCTTATAACAGCGCGGCGTTCTTGCCGCAGGCGCTCGACAGCCTGCTTTCTCAGACGATGGACGACTTTGAAGTCGTGATCGTCAACGACGGTTCCACCGACAACACACAGGAGATCATCGACGCTTACTGTGCGCGCGACGCACGGATCCGCTGCTTCTCGCAGGAGAACGCGGGCGTATCCGCCGCCCGCAACCGGGCGCTTCTTGAAGCAAACGGGGATTATGTGACTTTCCTCGACGCGGACGACTACTATGCGCCCGACACGCTTGCGGCGTTTTGCAAAAAAGCGAAAGAGACCGGCGCCGATCTGATCCTCGGCCGGCTTTGCATGGTCGCGCAGGGGAAGCCGCCCTATTTCCACGACGCGGCGGACGTTCTCGTGCGGGAAGAGACGATCGACACCTTTGACAAGCGTCTGCTGTGGAACTTCCTCGTCAGCAACAAGTGCTACCGCCGCGCGTTCTTACTGGAGCACGGCGTGCAGTTCCCGGCGACCGGTTTTTCCGAAGAGGGCGCGTTCTTCATGGACGCCGTCTTTGCGGGCGCGACGATGGCGGGCGCGGCAGACAGCGTCGTCTATTACCGCCGCCACACCGAAGAAGAGGGGCTTTCCGTCAGCCAGACAGCGAGCGAAAAGAACCTTCGAAGCCTCGACGGCTCGATGCGGCGGATCTACGCCTCCGCCGAACAGGCGCTGCGCGAAGCGGCGAGACAGGACGACGACTATCTGCAGGAGATTTTGTATAAGCACCTGCACATTCTCCAGTCGCAGTTTTACCGCGCCTTATGGCGCATGACGGATGACGCTCTTGCTCTCTGCGCTTCGCAGATGGAAACGCTGCTGCAGCGGCTGACCGACGCGAAACGGGACGCGATCCAGCGGGCAAACGCCGATCTGCGGCTGCCGGATCTCGCGAAAACGAAGACCGAAGCGGCGTCGCGTCCGCAGGCGATCTTTTTCGTAACGCGTTTTTGTTCAAAGGAAGCGGCGGCGGCGCTGTTCGCGCAGACCTGTCCGCTGTTCCAGCTGGTGTTGACCGAAACGGCGGCGAAAGACCTGCCCCCTGCGTTACTCGCGCTGCCAAACGTGCAGATTGGCGGACCCGACGCTGCAAACGGCGCGCCGGTGCTGCGCTTTGCGTCGCTGCCTGCGCTCGACCCGGCGCTTTTACAGACCCTGCTGCGGTTCCCTGTCCCGAAAACCGCGCTCGCGGCGAAGGGGCTTGACCTGCTGCTGAAACGGAGGCACAGCGCATGAAACGACTGCTTTATTCAATCTTTGCCCTGCTTTGCAATCTCAGCTGCCGGCTGTTTCCGATCCGGCAGGACACCGCGCTGTTCATCTCTATGCACAACGAGGGCTTTCGCGATTCTCTCGGCGTAATGTATGAGCGGATGCTGCTGCAGGATGGCTTCGGCGTCTCGATGCTGACGCGGGAGGATCTCTCGCCCCGCCACCCGCTGCGGGTGCTGCGCTTTTTCTTTTCCGGCGCAAAAAAGCTCGCAACGGCAAAATACATTTTTCTCAACGACAACTTCATGCCCCTCGGACAGATCCGGCTGCGTCCCGAAGCGGTCGTGACCCAGCTTTGGCACGCGGAGGGCGCGTTCAAAAAGTTCGGGCTGTCGATCGAACAGCCGCCCGCCGTCCGGGCGCGGGAAAAGAAGGGCAACGAACGGCTGACCTGGGTCGTCTGCTCGTCGAAATCTGTCGCGCCGATCTATGCCGAAGCGTTCGGCGTTGATCCATCCAAAGTGCTCGCGCTCGGCGCGCCGCGCGCGGACCGGCTGCTGCAGCCCGGCGCGCAGGAGGGGACGCGGCAGGCGATCGAAGAACGGTACCCGGCGATGAAAGGCAAAAAGCTCGTTTTGTGGGCGCCGACGTTCCGCGACGATCCTTTGGACGACGCCGCTTTGCTCGGGCAGATCGACATGGACGCGTTCCGTGCCGCGCTCGGCGACGACTATTTGCTGCTGCTCCGGCTGCATCCGCAGATCCACCCGGCGAAACGGCAGCTTCCCGGCGCGCTCGATGTGACGGACGAGCCGGACACGGCGGCGCTGGTCCTCGCGTGCGATGTCCTCGTGACGGACTATTCCTCAATCTGTATGACGGCGGCGCTGCTCCAGAAGAAGACGGTCTTCTTCGCGTTCGACCTCGAGCGCTACCGCGCCAAACGGGACTTCTATTTTTCCTATGAAGATTATGTGCCCGGTCCCGTCACAAGAACGTTTGACGAAACGCTGCGCGCGATTGCCGCGCCGTTTGACGCCCAGCGCTGCGAACGCTTTGTCCGCTTCAATTTCGATTACCGCGACTGCGGCAACGCCGCGCGCGTTGTGGAGGCAGTCGTGCGGCAGAAGCCGCAATAAACGATATCGTTGGTCATATCAAAAAAACGGAATAATACAAGCATAATTCAAATGGAGGGGTCCCCATGAAAAAACGAAACGCCTGTTTGTCTCTGCTCTTGTGCGTCCTGCTGCTTGCGGCGACGTGCCTGCCCGCGTTTGCGGCGACGCCGCGGGTCTATACGGTCGAAGTGACGCCGCCGGAGCCGGACGCGGCGGTACCGATGCTGGATGGCGTGACGCCCGGTATCGACTGGGACGGCGTCGTCAATGACGCCTGGGAGCTGCTGTTCACCGGCACGACAAAACGAAGCGTCGATATCAGTCAGTATCATATTCCAAACACGGATTCTAATAGAAGTTATCTGGAAAGCTACTTCTGGTACACGCCGCGCTTTCTGCGGACCGGCATTACCCAGTACGGTACCTTAAACGGAAAAATAGTTGAGTTGAGAAATATCGACACAAACAAAAAAACGGCAACCGATCCGGTCGCGAACCGCGCAAAGTACGACGCCTGCGAGCGGGCGATCAGCCAGCTGTTATACGGCGTCAAGGACAACAGCGATCTTTCCAACTGGGAACAGTGTCTGATCCTGCACGACCGGCTTGCCGCGTGGGCGGGCTATAACACAGTGGGTCTTGCCAACGGCACATTGGGGGACGACGACTATTCCGCCTACGGTCCGCTTGCGCTGCATATGGGCGTCTGCAACGGCTACGCCCTCGCCTATAACTGGCTGCTCGACGAGCTTGGTTTCACGACCTACTATGAGAATTCCGACGAACTCGATCACGGCTGGTCAAAGGTGGAGTTGGACGGCGAGTTGTATTATGTTGACGTCACCTGGGACGACCCGGGCTATAATTACGATGTGCCGGGTCTGGTGATACACGCCAACTTCCTGCAGTCTTATGATGCATTCGCTGTGGAACATGATGCGGAAGATTACGATCAGACGCCGAGCTCGACGATCTATGAAACCGGCTTCTATGCAGATGCGGAAAACAAAGTTGTCAGTGAGATCGTTCGCATCAACGGCAATTACTACTTCTTCAAAGCGGACGGCACGCTGTGTGAACGGCGCCCGGACGGGACGGTGGAAGCAAAAAAAAGCGTGTCCGTGTCTGGCTTAGATGATAATACCGGTCGTTCCTATAATCTTCAGCCGAAGCTTTGCGCCATCGGCGACAAGATTCTGTATCTGACGGCAACGGACGTCCATGTCTATGATCCGGCGACCGGTGCGGACAACATCGTCTTCACGCCGGCGCGGACGCTCTTCCCGAACTCCAAGTTCTTTTTGAACGGCATCCGGCAGCTCGACGGCACGGTGTATGTGACCGCGACCAACAACAGCGCCGGCAAGTTCAGCGCGAATACGGTCGCGAACTACACGGAGTCCTTTGTTTACTGCAATCATCCGACGACCGACGTGCTCTCTGCGACGCCCGGCGCGAACTGCCTGACGCCCGGCGACGCACAGCTGATCTGCCCCGCCTGCCGCGCCCTGATCGACGGCGAGGGACAGGGTCCGCTCGGCGACCACAGCTACACTGCGCAGACCGTCAAAGACGCCGCCAAAAAAGCGGACGCGACCTGCACAGAAGCGGCAGTCTATTACTACTCCTGCGCGACCTGCGGCGCGGTGGAGCGGAACGACGCCCACACCTTCACGAACGGCACGGCGCCCGGGCACAACTGGGAATGGGTGACCGATACCGAAGCAACCTGCAATGCTGCGGGCGTCAAGCATCAGGCGTGCACGCGCTGCGATGCAACGCAGAGCCAAAACACGACGATCCCGGCAACGGGCAACCACAGCTACACCGCGCAGACCGTCAAAGACGCCGCAAAGAAAGCCGACGCGACCTGCACAGAAGCGGCAGTCTATTACTGCTCCTGCGCGACCTGCGATGCAGTCGAGCAAAATGACGCCCATACCTTTACTGTTGGTACATCCCTCGGACATAATTGGCAATGGGTGACCGACACTGAAGCGACCTGCAATACGGCGGGCGTCAAGCATCAGAAGTGTACCCGCTGCACTGCGACACAGAGCGAGAACACGACGATCCCGGCGACGGGCAACCACAGCTACACCGCACAAACTGTTAAAGACGCCGCAAAGAAAGCGGACGCGACCTGCACAGAAGCGGCAGTCTATTACTACTCCTGCGCGACCTGCGGCAAGGTCGAAAACAATGATTCTCACACCTTTACCAGCGGCAACGCAATGGGCCACGACTGGCAATGGGTGGTCGACGCTAACGCGACCTGCAGCACCGCTGGCGTGAAGCACGAAAAATGCAGCCGCTGCGAAGCAACGCAGAGCCAAAACACGACGATCCCGGCGACGGGCAACCACAGCTACACAAAGCAGACGGTCAGCGACGCCGCAAAGAAAGCGGACGCGACATGCACGACAGCAGCGACCTACTACTACTCCTGCGTGACCTGCGATGCAGTCGAGCAAAATGACGCCCATACCTTTACTGTTGGTACATCCCTCGGACATAACTGGCAATGGGTGACCGACACTGAAGCGACCTGCAATACGGCGGGTGTCAAGCATCAGAAGTGTACCCGCTGCACTGCGACACAGAGCGAGAACACGACGATTCCGGCAACAGGCAACCACAGCTACACAAAGCAGACGGTCAGCGACGCCGCAAAGAAAGCGGACGCGACATGCACAGCGGCGGCAGTCTATTA
>JAFYDS010000071.1 GCA_017544665.1 Clostridia bacterium
AAAAGTCCTTTCATAGCTTCTGAAATCTCCAGTGAAAAGTGCCTTGTCAAGTGAAACCACTCCGACCAGCGTGACATTCGGGAAATTCAGTCCCTTGGCGATCATCTGAGTGCCGAGCATAATATCGTATTCGCCGTTGCCGAACGCGAGCATGCTTTTTTCGAACGACTGCCGCGTCATGGTCGAGTCGGCGTCAAGGCGCAAAACACGCGCCTCAGGAAACATCCGTCCGAGATCCTCTTCGATCTTCTGTGTCCCTGTGCCGGCGTAGCGCAGGTTCGGTTTGCCGCAATGCTCACACACAGAGGTGAACGGCTGGGAATACCCGCAATAGTGGCACATCAGCCGCCCGTTTGCTGCGTGATAGGTCAGGGAGATCGAACACGACGGACAGCTGATCACTTCGCCGCAATTGTCGCAGGCAACGAAGGTGTTGTAGCCGCGTCGGTTCATCAGCAAAATGGATTGTTTGCCATTTTCCAGATTCTCACGAAGCAAACGCTCCAACTCGAGTGAGATGGTATGTTTATTGCCGCGCTGCCGTTCGCGTTTCATATCAATCACAGTTACTTGTGGCAAGACTGCTTCGCCGTACCGCTCGGAAAGCGTTTCGAGGTGATATACGCCGTTTTTTGCCTTTGCATAACTTTCAAGGCTCGGAGTGGCAGATGATAAAAGCAGCAGCGCGCCGTGGCGCTTGGCGCGCCATTTTGCAACGTCACGGGCATGGTAACGCGGCGAGGATTCGGATTTATAAGTATGCTCCTGCTCTTCGTCCATGACGATCAGGCCGAGATTCCGGAACGGCGCGAAAACCGCGGACCGCGTGCCGACGGCGATCTGTACGAGCCCGTCCTGCACACGGCGGTATTCGTCTTTTCGTTCACCCGCGGAAAGCGCAGAATGAAAGATCGCGACACTGTCGCCGTAACGCCCTTTGAAGATCGCCATCATCTGCGGCGTCAGAGCGATTTCAGGCACCATGACGATGACCTGTTTTCCGTCACGCAGCACCTCATCGATCAGACGCAGAAACACACTCGTTTTGCCGCTGCCGGTGATTCCGTAAAGCAACGAAACACCGCCGCCCGAACGGTAACACGACAACAAGCCGTCATACGCCCGTTTCTGTTCATCAGTCAGTTCGATCTCAGCAGAAGCGCGCAGATTCACGGTCAGCGATTTCGGCGTGCGGTACACATCTGCGTCGTACAGTTCCACAATACCGCGCTTGACAAGGTTCGTGATCACGACATTCGTCACGCCGGTAAAATAGCAAAGCTCTTTGACGCTTGCGGCACCGACGTCCAATAATACTTCGGCAACATGACGCTGTTTTTCCGTCAGATCATCGGGCAGATCTTCTGCAGACACGATTGTATCACAAAGCCGCGCTGAGCGGATATTCAGATTGCCAAGCCCCTTTGAAGAAGCGATACCGCGCTGCAGCAGACCCTTCGAAAGCAGCTTTTCCACCGCGTCACTGCTTTCCGGCAACTCGCAGGCAGAAAGGATCTCTTTCTTTGAAAGATATTGCGCACGGTCGAGCAGAAACGCGTAAACGATCTTTTCCTCCGCGCTCAAACGGTGGTTCTTGTCCGTCTGCAGCGCCAGATAGGTCGCCGTCGTTTTCAGATGGAATCCGGTCGGCAGCTGAGCGCGTGCGGCTTCAAAGAAGGTACAGAACGTGCGGTCCTTCAAAAAGCGCGCAAGCAAAAGCATCTCTTCCGTAAAAATCGGCTCTTTATCGAGCACGGCAAGAATAGGCTTATAGGCGCGGTCCTGTTGCGGCGAACAGAGTTCAAAAACGACGCCCTGCCGTTTGCCGCCGCCGAGCGGAACGAGTACGCGCATACCCGGCTGCACTGCGCCATCGAGCGTGTTGGGCACAGTATAGCCGTATAAAATGTCAAAATGATATGCAACACGCTCTACCGCAACAAGGGCCAGGCTCTGTTCCATATCATTTCACACCTTACAATTCAATCTTTGTTCAGATATCGCGGATCTCTTCCGGTTCGCGAATCTTCAAATCGCCGGCGAAGAATTCGTTCAGCGCGTAGGTCACCGGTTTTTCTGTGCCGCATTTTTCGCTCAGCTCAGGGTCTTCCGTAATAAAGCGCGCACGCTTCGCAACGGCGGACACCAGCGAATACCGGCTGACGTTGTTCTTGAGCAGATCTCTCAAATCAGGATTCAGCATGATTCATTACCTCACTTATTCTATGCATTGCGTGTTCTTGTTTCAAGCCGGAAGCGCGGATGATAGCAAGTATATCCTCTACAGCGTCCTCCAGCACATCATTGATGACGATATAGTCATAATCAGCGGCACAGCGCAGTTCCGCCTGCGCGATCAGCAGTCGGCGGTCGATCGCGTCGCGCGATTCCGTGCCGCGGTTGATCAGTCTGCGTTCCAACTCCTGCAGCGAAGGCGGTGCGACGAAGATCTCGATCGCGTCCGGCATCAGGCGGCGGACGTTTTTGCCGCCCTGTACCTCGATATTCAGAATGACGATCTTACCCTGCGCGAGCAGATGCTTGACGGGACCGACCGGCGTGCCGTAAAAGTTCGCGCCGTATTGGGCGTATTCCAGCATCAGATCGTTTTCCACGTTTTCGCGGAATTGCTCGGGCGTGACGAAGTAGTAATCCACGCCGTCGATCTCTGTCCCGCGTCTGGGGCGCGTCGTCATCGACACGGAAAGAAAACCGTCGTCGCCGAGGTGGTTCAGCACCTGGGAGATGATGGTGTCTTTTCCGCAGCCGGACGGCCCCGAAAGGACGATCAATAACCCTTCTTTACGCATCGGCATCCTCCTCCCAGCCGGCGATCACAGTTTCTGCACCGAGGCGGTTCGCAACGGTTTCCGATTGCAGATAGGATAAGATCACATGATCGCTGTCCATGATGATCACGGCGCGGGTACGTCTGCCCTGCGTTGCATTGATCAGCATCCCGCGGTCACGACTCTCCTGAATCAAGCGTTTGACAGGGGCGGAATCCGGGCTGACAACGGCGAC
>JAFYDS010000072.1 GCA_017544665.1 Clostridia bacterium
GTTGAGATAGACCGCCACGTCGTCGGCGTTCGCTTCGACCGGGGTGAACGGCGTCTGTCTGCGCACGATGTCGCGGTAGGCGGTCGCGCGCTTGAATTTCGGAAAGACGGCTTTCGCGATCGCTTCGCCCGCCCGCGTGCCGTATTTTTTGATTCCCTCGGCGTAGTCGGACGAAGAGCAGACGACGCACGGCAGACCGCTGTCGTTAATTGTTTTCACATGGTCCTTCGAAAGAATGTCGAGAATCATCACGCCCTTGGCGTGGACCGTTTCGAGCGTCTCTTTCAAATAGTCCGTACTCATCAGCGGATGCACGATATTCGCAATCACGCCGATCTGCGACAGGGCGTAGAAAGTCAGGATGCCCTGTACGGTCGTCGTCATAAAGACGGTATAGACGTCGCCGCGCCGCAGCCCCAGTTCGTTCTGAAAATAGCCGGAGAGCGCGTCCACATCGCGGAACATCTCCGATTTGCGGTAGCGGACGCCGAAGTGCTGCATCATCCAAACGTCGGGATAGATCGACGTGCAGCGTTTGAGGTAGGCAAAGCAGCTTTCGTTTTCCACAGCGGGAAGCATAGAAAACCCTCCAAAGAAAAAGTATAGAAGTTCATTATTACACATTTTATCGAAATCTGTACCAATTTGTCAACGAGAGAGAGCAATTATTAACAGGAGAGAAACATTTTTTTTACACTTTGGTCAAAGAAAGCGGAAGCGGAGAAATAAGGGATTAGGGACCAGGGACTAGGGACTAGGGAGTGTGTAGTGTGCAGTTTGCAGTGTGCAGTGAATAATTGAGAATGGAGAATGAAAACCGTAGGGGCGGCCAGTGGCCGCCCGTGATCTCTTGCTAATAACAGCCTTTTGTGGCTGGGTTCAAACCTCACCCGTCAGTGCGCTTGCGCGCACTGCCACCCTTGTCTCGCCTGCCGTTCTCCGCTCCCGCGTCGGTCGTTGCTTCGCTTCGCGAGGTGTCCACTGGACACCCGCAACTCGGTCGGCGCTTCAAAAGGCTGGCGCCTTTTGAGGTATCCACCGGAGACCCGCGCCCCGCTTTCGGGGAGGGCAAGGGCGTTGTCGGCGAGCCGCAACCTCAGTCACCTGTGGCGACAGCTCCCCACAACGCTGTTTCTGTCCGCAATTCCCCACTCTACATTCAACTGCACACTGCACACTCCACACTGCACACTGAAAAAAGCCGCCCGATGGACGGCTTTTTGTTTCTTCTATCACTTTCAGCTGTGCAGCGTCGCGATGTGCAGACCGGCGATATAGACCTCCCGCCAGTAGATTTCGCCTTCATACAGGACACCCGTAATATAGCTGTCGAACAGCTCGTCGGCGTTTTGCGCTTCGATCTGCCGGCAGGCAAGGTCGCGCAGTACCGGCTCCTGGATCTGTTCCGAGAGTGCGCTGAAGTGCTCGGTACCGGCAGGTGAAGCGATCTCGGCGGAGTTGTAGCTGCGCAGGTCGTTCATAATCTGCGTCAGGATCTCGCAGTCGTCCTGCACCCGTTTGGAGACGAGCCAGGTCGCCGTCTGGTTGTAAAGATCCCAGACCGGCGGGTTCATATGCTGCGCCGCCTCCTCCCAGGTCGCGGTGTGTTCGCGGACCCGGGCGAGCCCGTCTTCTCCGACCTCGATGTCAAACACCGTGGTATCAAGGAATCTCTCGTCTTCCGGCATATTCAGCTGCGGCGGGAACATGACCTCGACGGCGGTATAGTTCTTCTTGCCCGTGACCCGGATACTGCGAAAGGCGAAGTTATAGGTCTCGCCGTTGACTTCCATGTTTTCCACAGCCCGCAGTCCGGTCATCGGCACCAGCAGACAGACGCCGAGCTGCAGCACGCAGACCAGCAGCCACGCAATCACACGTTTCGCTTTCATGCGTCCGTCACCTGCCCTTCCTCGGTTTCTTCAGTCGGAGACTGCAGCGCCTTTTGTCTGCGCGAAAGCAGCGCCCGGTTCATCAAGAGCAGCAGCAGACCGAAACACAGCAGGATGACCCCCTTGAGCCAGAGCCCGAAATCCGCGTGCCAGATCAAGAAGCCCGCGAGGGTACAGATCGACAGGCAGCCGAGATTGATCTTGAACAGCCCGTTTTCCTTCGCACCCTGCAGGATCAGCAGCGCCGCGAGCACGAGCGTCATGCCCTGCAAGACCACCATCTGCCGCGTGTCGGCGTCGTCTTCGCGCAGGAACATCACCGTATAGAACGTCATGGCGGCGTAGAAGATGCAAAGCTGCGCCACACGCAGCGGGTCGTGCCGCAGCACCTTGCGGTTATACACTGCAGCAGCGACGGGCAGCAAAAACAGCAGACCGAAGCCGACCAGCATCAGGGAAGAGAACTTCCATTCATACGGCAGCGAGAACAGCACGCCCGCCGATGCGATCAGCAGCAGCACCAGCGCAAACGGCAGCGACACAAAGCGCGTCGCCAGCGGGCGGTCCCTGCCCGCGCCGTCCAGCGCATAGAACGCGATCGCGCACGAAAGCAGCATCGGGAACACGCCCGTTTCCAGCAGCGCCGCGCAGCCGACCGCCCAGGCGGCGCCCGCGAAGAGGCAGAACCAGAGCCCGACGCGCTGCCGCTGCGGGTCGATTTTCGGGAACGTCACCTTCGCCGCAAAGAAAGCCGCGGCGGTCAATACCGTGAACAGCAGCAGCACAACGAGCTTGGCGTTCAGGTCGGGATGCGTCTCAAACAGCTTCCAGTCGTCGACCGCCGTACAGGCGAACGACGTGATACCGCCGAAGAAGATCACGAGCGCCGCCATCGAGCGCAGCAGCACAAACACCGGCAGCACCAGCACCGACCCGAGCAAAGCAAGCGTCGGGTAATCGGGAATGATCTGCTGCAAGACGCAGAGCATGGCGAGCGTCGCGACCAGACCGAGTGACCAGAGGACGCCGCCGCTTTCCGCGTGGGCGGCGCTGTCCCGTTTTTTCAAGAGGACCCAGAGCGCGTACGCCTGACCGAGCAGCAAGGGCAGATAGGAACAGCCGTAGCGCACCGACAGCGGGAGAGACTCCCAGCCGTTGAGGAAGACGAGCAGCACGCCGGCGGCGATAAACAGGCTCGCCAGAACCGTGAATACAATTTTGACCGTGCCGCGGTAGGCGGGCGGCGGCTCGAGCGAGGTGTTTCGCTTTTCGCCGTAAAGCAGTTCTTCCGCCGGGACGTCCAGCGCTTCGCACAGCAGCTGGAGCATACTGAGATCCGGCTGGGTGCGGCCGGTCTCCCAGCTGGAAACCGTCTGCCGCGAGACATGGACCCGTTCGGCAAGCGCGTCCTGGGTCAGACCCTGCCGCGACCGCGCACGTTTTATATTTTTGGAAACCTTGGTCATGCGACCTTCCTCCTTTCCGCTTCTATCATAGCACAAATCGTTGAAAAAGTCACGCTATGTTTTGTTGCGCTTTGGGTTTTGGGTGTTGCGTAGGGACAAGAGACAAGGGATTAAGGGTTGCGGGTCGCCACTGGCGACTTCTCAGCCGCAGGCTGAGAAACGCTGACCGATCCGGCGGGCGCCGGTCCGGTGCAGTTTGGTGTAGTTTCGGTGTAGTTTTCAACCCGTGAAAACCCAGACGTGGCGCGGGTTTCGGGTACTTGGTGTAGAAAATGTACCTTTTTTCAGGTCAGTAATATTTTAACATGGAAACGTATAATAAACTTAAAAATAACTACATTTTCTACATTTCTACACCGGCGCGCCCGAAAGGGAAAATAAAACCGCGGCGACGTCCGTTGTCAGTGCTTTCCCCGGGGTGCAGTTTGTGCAATTCCGGTGCAGTTTTCAAAACGCGAAAACCCAGACGTGGTGCGGGTTTTGACGCTTTTGTGCAATCAGTGCACTTTTTTCCAAGTCGCGGACAATTTAAAAAAGTACAAATAAAAACGTGTCACAAACTGAAGAATAACTGCAATTTCTGCACAAACTGCACAGGCGCGCCCGAAAGGGAAAAAACCGCGGCGACGCTGTGCAAAACACAATTCCAAATTCCGCATTCCACATTTAACTGCACACTGCACACTCCACACTGCACACTAAAAAAAGCGCCCCGACCCCTTCAGTCTTTTTGCTGCGCAAAAAGACAGCTCCCCCAAGGGGGAGCCTTGTTTCTGTGGCGCCTGCGGCGCATTATATTGGGGCGCTTTTTTCAGATATGATACAAGTTGTCGTTCTCATAGTCCGGCTCGCAGGTGAGGTTGATCCCCAGCTTGCGGAAGACGCCTGCGTCGGCGGTGGAGAGAATGACCGAGCAGTGGGCGTCCGTGCCCTGTAACTGCGGCAGATACCGCAGCGCCTTTGCGGCGGCCTCGTCGACGGCGGCGTTGACCGAAAGCGCCACGAGCGCTTCGTCGATGTGCAGCCGCGGGTTCTTGCTGCCGAGGTAATCGACCTTGAGCGCCTGCACCGGCTCGATGAACGAGGAGGGGATCAGGTCGTGCGCGTCGTCGATCCCGGCGAGGTACTTCAGCGCGTTGAGGATCAGTGCGGTCGTCGCGCCGAAGAGCTGCTTGGTCTTGCCGGTGAGAATGGTTCCGTCGCGCAGCTCGATCGCGGCGGCGGGGGCGTCCGTTTCCGCGGCGACTGCCTTGGCGCGCGTCACGACCGTGCGGTCGGCGACGGTGACGCCGGCTTTGTTCATGACAAGCTCCAGCCGCTCGATCTCCTTGGCGGAGTCCAGACCCTTGCGCAGGTCGCACAGCGACTTGTAGTAGCGGCGGATGATCTCCTGCCGCGAGGCTTCGCGGACGGCGTCGTCGTTAATGATGCAGTTGCCCGCCATGTTGACGCCCATGTCCGTCGGGGACTTGTAGGGCGATTCGCCGTAGATTTTTTCGAAGATCGTGTTGAGAACGGGGAAGATCTCGATGTCGCGGTTGTAGTTGACCGTCGGCACGCCGTAGGCTTCGAGATGGAACGAGTCGATCATGTTGACGTCGTTGAGGTCGGCGGTCGCGGCTTCATAGGCGAGGTTGACCGGGTGGTTCAGCGGGAGGTTCCAGATCGGGAAGGTCTCGAATTTCGCATAGCCGGCGCTGATGCCGCGCAGATGCTCGTGATAGAGCTGCGACAGGCAGGTCGCCATCTTGCCGCTGCCCGGACCGGGCGCGGTGACGACGATGAGGCGGCGCGAGGTCTCGATGTACTCGTTCTTGCCGTAGCCTTCGTCGGAGACGATCTTCTTGACGTTGGAGGGATAGCCCTCGATCCGGTAATGGAGAAAGACGGGCAGCCCGAATTTCAGCAAATTGGCCTTGAACGTGTCGGACGACGTCTGACCGTCATACTGCGTGATGACGACCGAGCCGACGTAAAGCCCCACCGAGCGGAACAGATCGACGAGCCGCAGTACTTCCTGCTCATAGGTGATGCCGAGGTCCGAGCGCAGCTTCTTCGCTTCGATCGCGCCGGCGGAAACGGCGATGACGACCTCCGCTTCGTCCTTGAGCTGCAGTAACATGCGCAGCTTGCTGTCCGGCTGAAAGCCCGGCAGAACGCGCGACGCGTGGTTGTCGTCGAACAGCTTGCCGCCGAACTCCATATAGAGCTTGCCGCCGAACTGGCTCATCCGTTCGCGGATGTGCTCCGACTGCATACGGATATACTTGTCGTTGTCAAATCCCAGCTGAAACATAGTAACACTTCCCTGCTTTACCAGTAATCCTGAATAGTATAGCATATTCTTTGCCGTTTTGCAAGATTTCCGGCGTCAATACACGGCTTTTTGTTTTATCGGAATGTGTTCAGAACGACCTGCAAAAGCAACTTGCCGTATGAAAGCAACATGCCGGACAGCGCAACGGCAAGATTCAGCGGCCAGGCAGTCACAGTGGAAAACAGGGATTCGTCCAGATGCGTGCCGCGGCTTTTGCTGCCGCTTGTTTTGTGAATGCCGTAGGCGTCGATCTGTGCGCGCTCTCCTGTGTTGTCGTCAACGGTATATGCGCGGTAAACCAAACGATCGCTTTCGATCTCGACCGTTGCAAAGCAGCCGCCGCTGTCCTTTGTGGAAAGAACCGTATCCGCTGCGCGCAGAATCGGATCTATGGCGTTCCGGTTGACGGTATAGCGCTTCATGCCGGCGGTGGAAGGCATGGCGTAAACGGTGCCTTCGGGGTCGAGCGCAAACTGCAGATCTGCACCGTGAAACGGTTCCGTTTGAAAAACGGTGTCATCCACACGGCGGTCGCCGTACATCTGACCCGTGCGTAAATACATGTGGTCGTGACCGGAAAGCACGAGGTCGATGTCAAGCCGGTCGATCAAAGGTAGCAGCATATTGCGCTGAATGATCGTGTCCGGCTTGTTGATGTTTTTACCTGCTGAATACAGGGAACGGTGCAGCAGCAGAATTTTCCAAGCGGCGCCGCTGTTCGTCATGTCGTTTATCAGCCAGTTCTTTTGCGCCTGACTCATCGGGTACATATCGTTGGAATTCAAGACGGCGAAATGTGCGTTGCCGTAATCGAAGGAATAATACACCCCTTCTAACGCACGATTTGCGGAACGGTCCAGACAGAACGTATTCTGAAAGCAGTTGGTGTTGAATTTATTGGTGATGTTGCCGTCGTGATTGCCTGCAACAGGTACGCCGGTCTGTGTGTTGTTTGCAAAGGCAAAAGCTTCAAAATAAGCGTCCCATTCTTCGTTGGTGTTGTCATTGACGTAATCGCCGAGGTTAACGGTAAACTCCGCTTCAGGCAGAAGAGACGTGGCGGAACGCAGCGTTTGGGCAGAATGCAGAAAATCCTCTGTTCCGCTTGCCTGAACGTCGGCGATCGCAAGGAATGAGAAGCGATCGTCCCGGTCGTCTGTAAGAAAGGAACAAGGCGCACTCCAAAGATCCGCGGCGCTGTCGCCGACGCGATAGATATATGCCGTGCCTGGTTCGAGATCTGTGACGGCCACCTGATGCGAATAACGTTCACGGTAACGTTTGACCGTGCCTGTGTATCGAACCGCGCCGGAGAAATCGCCGCTGAAATCAGCCGCTTTCATAAGATCGAGATCGCTGTTGCCCGACGTTTGCGTGAACCAGCAAAAACCTCTGCCGGTCGCGCCGT
This sequence comes from Clostridia bacterium, assembly GCA_017544665.1. Taxonomy (GTDB): domain Bacteria; phylum Bacillota; class Clostridia; order Oscillospirales; family Acutalibacteraceae; genus UBA6857. Next base: position 7,084 of record JAFYDS010000072.1, read on the forward strand.
TTTGATACATGGAGCAGGAAACGCGCGTGACGGCGTTCTTCTGTATGGCGTCAGCAAACAAAACGCATCCGGATAGCAGAAGCAGAGCAAGAATAACAGACAAAGCTTTTTTCATCAAGCAAACACCTCTTTTTTCAGGTTGTTTGTAGCATAGCATATTTTTCAGGCTTTTGCAAGATTATGCAGTTATTTGCTTTCCGGGATTCCTTCCTCCGCCAGTTGCCGCAGCACCTCCGCTGCCGCCCAGACAATGACGTCCTCCGGCGTCGGATCGCCGCCTTCGCAGGGGATACTGTCCCAGATATCGCTGCCGCGCAGGGCGCAGTTCACTCTGCCGCAAAGGATCGCGAGCTCCATCTGTTTGCGCACTTCGGGCGGGATTTCTCCGGTGAAAAGGGGAGAGGGGGTAGTTGATACGACATATTGATCGCTCCTTTACCAAGATGTTGTGTTTGCGCTGCTATTATAGCACAGCGGCGCGTCGAGATTTGTCGAAGCGTGAGGGGATAGAAAAAAAGATTTTGTCTGCCGTTTCTTTCCGGCGGTACTTGACGGAAAACGGAAAAATATGGTACATTGATACGGGTGATGACGCATGACGCGAAAACAACGAAGAATCTATCGAAACGCCGCGCGGCTGCTGCAAAACAGTACCCCGCTCCGGGCGGACTGCGGCGCGCTTTGCGATCGTGCCTGCTGCCGCGGCGACGAGGAAACGGGAATGCTGCTCTTTCCCGGCGAGACCACGCCGCTTCGTGTCGTGGCGCAGAACGGGCGCCGCGTCGCCGTCTGCGGCGGACAGTGTGACCGCAGCGACCGCCCGCTTTCGTGTCGGCTGTTCCCGTTCCTGCCTGTGCCGACGGACGACGGAACGATTTCTGTCCGGCTGGATATGCGCGGACGGGGCGTCTGTCCGCTGGTGCGGCTCGAAAAAGAGGCGGCGTTCAGTCACCGGTTTCTGCACCGCGTCCGGCGCGCCGGACAGCAGCTGCTGCGAGACAGCGAGACGCGCGCGTTCCTGTGGTCTCTGCGCCGCGAAGCGGAAACGTGTGAAGAGATGCGGCAGTTACTTTTTGAAAAATAAATTTGAAATACATATTGTTTCCTGCGATAATTTGTGCTACAATATATAGGATAACTTCTGCCGAAGGGGAGGAACCAACCATGAAATGTCCGTTTTGCGCCTGCAGCGAAAGCAAAGTGATCGACTCGCGCCCGACCGATGAGGGCGAACGTATCCGCAGAAGACGCGAATGCATTGCCTGCGGCAAACGCTTCACGACGTATGAGATCATTGAGACGGTGCCGATTATTGTCGTCAAAAAAGACAAGTCGCGCGAGGCCTTTGACCGCGTCAAGCTGTTCAACGGGATGCTGCGCGCGTGTGAAAAGCGCCCGGTGTCGATCGCGCAGATCGAGACGGTGGTCTCCGAGATCGAGCAGGAGCTGCAGAATTCGCTCGACCGCGAAGTGACGAGCGTGCGGATCGGCGAAATGGCGATGGAAAAGCTCAAGGGGCTCGACGAGGTGGCGTATGTCCGCTTCGCGTCGGTCTACCGCCAGTTCAAGGATATCAATACGTTTATGGAGGAACTCGCGAAGCTGCTCGGCGAAAAGTAACAACTGAAAAAAAGCAAAAAGCCGCCTTTCCCGAAAGACGGCTTTTTCAGGTACCGCGGCGTTTATCCAAATGAATGAAACGGGGGAAACAAGATGGAACAACCGAAAAAAGAGGTCCGCTACGTCGGCGTGAAGGAAAATCTGCTGTTCGGCCTCGCGAACGGGGGACAGTGCTTCAGCTACGGGATGTTCTCCGGCTCCTATCTGTCGCTGTTCTTCGTCAAGGTGTTCGGGATCCCGACCGGCGCGGTGGCGACGATGCTCTTGATCCTCGGGATCTGGGACACAGTCAACGACCCGATTATGGGCGGCATTGTGGACAAGACCCGCACCCGCTACGGCAAGCTGCGCCCGTGGCTGCTGTTTGTGCCGATCCCGCTGGCGGTCAGTACGATCCTCTTCTGGGGCGGTCCGCTGCTGTTGCAGAACACGCGGGAGCTGACGGTGAAGATCGTTTATATGTACATCTCCTACCTGCTGTGGGAGTTCTTCTACACGCTCGGCGACGTGCCCTACTGGAGCCTGTCCGCCGCGCTGAGCCCCTCTCCCTCCGACCGGACGCGCGCAATCGCGACGGCGCGCTTTCTCAGCGGTCTGATCGGCGGAATCGCAACTGTGATCATGCTGCCGGTGATGATCGACCTTTCCAATACGGGGAAGATCAGCTGGTCGCTGAAAGAGGTCTTCGCCTGCTGCGGCGTGATCTCCGCGGTGTTCATCGTGGGGCTGTTCAGCCTCGCCGGTCTCTTCGTCAAGGAGAGAGTGGTCCAGCAGGTGGAGGAGACGAGCTTCTTCGACGCGTTCCGCTTTCTCGGCAAGAACAAGCCCTTGCTGCTGATCATTCTGAGCAATGTCCTCGGGACGGTCTCCGCGGTCGCGGGGGTCTTCGGCGCGTTCTATTACACCGAGGTGCTCAATCTGATGAGCTGGAACTCGGTCGTGTCTCTCGTCGGCGGGCTCGGCGGTCTTGTCGGCATGGCGACGATCGCACTCGTGAAAAAGCGCTTCGACAACCGCCAGCTGATGATTCTCAATAAAGTGATTCCGGCGATTCTCGGAACGCTCGCGTTCTTCGCCGGCAGCCGGCGCTACGACGTGTGGTATATCGTGATTCCGATCATTGCGGCGAAGAATATCCTTTGCGGCGTGTTCGACGCGTACAATTCCGTCGTCTCGACGGAGATTATCGGCGATACGGTGGACTACATGGAGTGGAAGACCGGCATCCGCAACGAGGGGATGGCGTTTTCGGTGCTGACCTTCGTGGGCAAGCTGCAGGGACGGCTGTCCACCTCGCTCGGTACGGCGCTGCTGCCCGTGATCGGCTATTTTGTGACCGAGCAGCTGAAGCCGGACGGAACGACCGTCACAGTCTCCCGCTGCACCGAGGCGTTCGGACAGCCGACACAGTTCTGGCTGTGGGCGTTCTTTACGGTGTTCCCGGCAATTACGAGTCTGCTTTCGATCATTCCCTTCCGTTTCTACACCCTGCGCGGCGACAAGATGCGGGAGATCCGCGCCGAGATGAAGGAACGCAGACTGGCTCTCGCGGCGGAAGCAACAACGAACGGAGGTACGTCTGATGAAGGAAGATAAAACCTGTCCGGCTTGCGGCGGCAAACTGTCGCTGTTCTATCTCAAGCAGACCTGCCCGCACTGCGGCGTCAATCTGCTGACTTATAACGCGGAAGCGCGGCTCGAACAGGACGCGCAAAAAGCGGCGCAGGAGGTCGAGGCATTGTGGAACCGTCTGCGCCGTCTCGACAAAGCGCACCTCATTGAAAAGCATTACCAGAAGAAAGGCAAGCCGTTTCCGTGGGAAGCCGCCGAAGAGAAGCCGGCGGAAACGGACGAATAAAAAAGCCGCCGACGGCCGGCGGTCACAACTGTTCTGTGCACTGCGCACCGAAAAAACGCCCCGCGGGGCGTTTTTCTCTTTGTTATTCTTTTGCGCCGAGGAACTTGTCCAGATCCACACCGAACAGCCGCGCGATCTTCGGCGCGAGGGTGTAGATCGTGACGATGATGCCGAACAGGGCGCTGATCTTGCCGACGATCTTCTTCACGGTGCCAACGGTCTGCTTGCCCCGGCGGACGACCTTTTGCGCCTTTTTGACCTTGACGCGGGCGGCGGCTGCCTTTTCCACGGCGGGCTCCACCTTGGCGCGGATCGGCTCCGCGGCGGCGGGCAGCATGGCGGCGGCCTTTTGCGAAAGGGCATCACTCTTCTTTTCGAGCTGTTTGTCGAGCAGCTTTTTCAGGATCCGTTTGATGATTTTTTTCATGCCGTGCGCCTCCTCAGTCGATCGTGATGGTATAGCCGCATTCTTCAAAATAGCGGATCAGAAAGGCTTTGTTCTGTCCCCGGCGCAGCCAGACCGTCGAAACCTGCTTGTCCTTGACGATCTGCTCGAGCAGATCGCGGTTGCGGTTGACCCACGCGCGATATTCGATGTCCGGCATGAAGACCACGCGTCCGCCCTTGTTGTCCATGGCAAAGCCCTCCTTTGTGTGTTGAAAACAAAAACCGCAACCGATTGGTTGCGGCTTGCTTTGTGTCGGCATCGCCTTATCTTCCCGGGCCGCTTCCAGCCAAGTATTGTCAGCACTGATGAGCTTAACTGCCGTGTTCGGGATGGGAACGGGTGGACCCTCATCGCGATAGACACCGACTCCGCAGCGCTTCCGCTGCGTTTCAGCGAATGCTATTATATATGCACACGCCGGTTTTGTCAACCCTTTTTTGAAAGTTTTTCAAAAATATTTTTCAGTTGTTTGGAAAGCCGAAAAAGGAAAGACCTCTTCTTACGCGTTTGCGCGCGGGAGCATCCTTTGTTTTCTGCGTTGTGCCGGCGCGCGCTGTCGACTGACGGCTTTCAGATCAGGTTAAAGATCGATCTCCAGCTCCACCGGACAATGATCCGACCCGAACACCTCCGAGTGAATCTTCGCGTCCACCAGCCTGGCATCAATCCGTTTCGATGTGATGAAATAATCGATACGCCATCCCGCATTCTTCTCTCTCGCACGGAATCGGTAACTCCACCAGGAGTAGACACCTTCCAGATCCGGATAGAAAAACCGCCATGTATCCGTGAATCCGGAGCCAAGCAGCTGTGTCATCTTCGCTCTCTCCTCATCGGAAAAACCTGCATTCTTA
>JAFYDS010000008.1 GCA_017544665.1 Clostridia bacterium
CTTGTTGCCCTTTTGATCGTAGGCGTAGGTCGATTTCGTTGTGGAGGAACTGCCGTCCTCATAGGTAAAGACGCGGGTTTCCTGCGTCACGTTGCCCGCCTTGTTGTAGGCATAGGTCGTGGTGGAAATACTGTCGCTGAGGTAGTCGACTTCTTTCGTGAGACGGCCCTTTTTGTCATAGGTGTATTTGCGAATGGTTTTGTCCGTGTACCCTTCGCTCTTCCAGGTGTCGGTCTCTTTGGTCACTTTGCCCTGCTTGTTGAACGTGCGGGCGATCGTATGCGTGCTGCCTTCGCTTTTGCTGACTTCTTTCGTGCGAACGTAACCCTTGGCGATGCCGTAGTCTGTGTAGGGGTCGTCTTCGTCGCCGTAGATGATCGCAAAGGCGGGCAGCGCGACACTGCACATCAGCAGGAGTGAGAGGAGGATGGCGATAGGCTTCTTCATGTTCAGCTCTCCTTTTTTCTTCTTATTATATATATGCAAGAACTCTCTGCTTCTTTATTTTACCACGTTTGAACCGTCTTGTAAATAATTACAAAGGATGAGATGGCATGTGTGAGACCACGACGGGCTGTAGAAAGATTCCTTCGCAATTTGTGCAGGCTGCCGAAAACAGAAAAACGCGCCTATATCATAGCCGATACAGGCGCGTTGGATGAAGTATGATTTAAATCGCTGCTGACAAGCTGTGCCGTTACGCGTTCGCGTCCAGCATCTGCAGCACGCTGCCTTCCCACTCCTTCGCCGGATCGATGTCCATCAGCCTGGCGATCGTGACAGCGATATCCTTGATGGAGCCGCCGGGCAGCTGCAGCCCTTTCTCGAAGCGGCTGCCCAGACAGAGGATGGGGATCGTCATATCCTCCGGCATGTCGCTGCCGTGGCCTCTGCCGTGACCGCCGTGGTCCGCAGTCAGAATCAGCGTATAGCCGTCCGGCAGACAGTCACACACCCGTTTGGTGCACGCAATAGCGTTGTTGACGACCTGCAGGTAAGTTTCGCTCATCCAGCCGGAGTCGTGCCCGCCCGTGGTGTCGGTCTCGCCGAGGTACAAAAACAGGAAGTCCGGCTGTTCCGCTTCGATATACTGAACGGCGGTGTCAGTGATCCGGGTATCTGTGTCCACGTCTTTCTCCTCGTTCAGGAAATAGGAGAAGTGCAGATGTCCCGGACGGCTGAGGTCGCGCAGTTCTTCCCAGTTGTAGATTGACGCGCACTTTTTGCCGCGGCTGTCCAGACGGTCGATTAGACCCTCAATCGGACGCACCTGCGGGGTATGGGTGTTGCTTGTGATGCCGTGTCTGTCCGGGTCCACGCTGTGGAACAGCGACATATGGCACGGCAGAGTCACAGACGGCATGACCGTCTGCGCCGCCAGATAGCTTGTACCGTTTTCCAACAGTTCATTGACAAAAGGATGTCCGCACTGCAGCAGTCCGTCCGGCCGCATGCCGTCCACGAGGATCAATATCACTTTTTCGCTCATTTGAAAGCCCCCTTTTTCTTCTTTATTATCATAATGGAATCGGTGCAAAAAGTCAATCACCTTTTTGCCTTGCGATTGACAAAATCTTTTTTGTTGAACAACGCAAACCGCTTGCCAAGCGCGCAAAAATGCGTTAAAATAAGGATGAACAGTTTAGGATAGGGAGTGATCGTATGAAAGAACCCGTTACCGGCGTACAGTTATATACCCTGAGGGATCATATCAAGACCGCCGCCGATTTCGACAAAACGCTGGCGCGCCTTGCAGAGATGGGCGTACGCGACGTGCAGATCTCCGGTATTGGCAAAGACGTGACCGCGCAGGAGCAGAAAGAAAGTCTCGACCGCTACGGGATGCGCGTCTGCGTGACCCACCAGAGCTACGACCGCATATTACATGATCTGCCCGCGCTGATCGAGCTGCATCAGACCATCGGCTGTGACGCGCTCGGGCTCGGCTGCGCGCCGAAGACGGCCCGCGGCACGCTGAAAAATATCCGCGCGTTCATCCGGGAGATGGAGCACGCAGCCAAACAGCTGCGGGAATACGGGATCACGTTCCATTACCATAACCACGACTTTGAGTTCGACAAGCTCCGGCGGTGTGACCGAACCATGATGGACGTGCTGCTTGCCGAGTCTGACCCTTCTTTGTTCCATCTGATTCCGGACGTGGCCTGGATGCACTATGCCGGCGTTGACCCGGTCGCGTTTCTGCGGGAGAACGCCGCGCGAATCAAGGTGGTCCACTTCAAGGACTACGATGGCAAGAAACTCGGCAGGCCGCGGTTCGTTTCACTCGGGCAGGGCGTTGTGCCGCTGGAGGCGTGTTTCACCGTCTGCCGAGAAGCGGAGCTGCCTTACATCGTCTATGAACAGGACGATAACTGGACAAACGACGATCCGTTCTTTGCAACAGAGGAATCGCTGCGCTGCTTCGAGCAACTGCATCAGCTGCCCTGAAATCCCCTTTAAATAAAGAAAAAGCGTGCTCTCCGGAGCACGCTCATTTTTTTATTTCAGCAACCCCAAGAGGTCGTCCAGCTTTGCCGTCGCCAGACACACGCAGGTGTCGGAGGCGCCGTAGTAGATCCTGACTTCGCCGTCATCCTCCAGCAGCATGGCGCAGGGGAAGATCACGTTCTGGCGAAAGCCCTTATCGGTTTCAAACGGCAATTCTGGCGTGAGCAGCGGCTTGTCGTACAGCGCGAGCACCTTCGACGGGTCCTCGAGATCCAGCAACATCAGGCCGGTCGTGTAGCGCTTCTTCCACGTCGGTTCCCAGCCGTTTTTGCCGCGGGCGTCGTCTTTATCGACCGCGTGGAACAGCGTCAGCCAGCCGTCCTTCGTTTTGATGGGAGAGGCGGTCGGACCGACTTTGTCGTTGATCCATGGAACGCGCTCCGTTCCGAGGACCAGCGCACTGCGGCCCCAATAAACGAGGTCCGGCGAGCGCGACAGCCAAAGATCGAAGCACTCGTTGTGGCGGCTGTAGATCGGCATCGGCCGCTCGAGGCGGACATATTCTCCGCCGATCTTTTCCGGAAAGAGCACCATGTTACGGTTGTCCGGAACACTCGCGCTGATCGGCGTGAACGTCGTCAGATCGTCCGAAAGTTCCGCAATCGTGCCGCGGATGCCGTGGCGGGTGTCTGTCGCGAGACAGAGGTACAGCTTGCCGTCGATTTTGGTGATCCGCGGGTCATAGTAGCGTTTCAGCTCCGGGTCCTTGTTTGGATCGTTGCTGTCGATCAGCGGCTGCGGGTCGAACACCCAGCCGTCGATCCCGTTCTTGCTGCGGGCGATCCCGACGCTCGTGCCGGAGAACTTTTTTTTCACGGTCTCATAAAGGATCCGGTTCGTTCCGTAATCGTTGCGGAAGATCATCACGTATTCGCCGCGGTGCTTGACCACGCCGGCGTTGAAGACGAGCGAACAGGGATAGGGGATATCTGCAGGCACAACGATCGGCTGTTCTCTTTTTTTGATACAGGGGTGTGTTTTCCAAATGGGCGTTACGGCTGGCATGGCGGGTCTCCTTTCTTCTTTTGGGGCGGTGCGGTTATTCCGCCGTCGCTTCCTGCTGCGCTTCGTAGGCTGCGCGCTTTTCGCGCATGGTCAGCAGCTCTTTGTAGATCTCTTCTTTTCTTGCGCCGGTATAGCGGTCGAACTGATATGAGATGGCGGCGAGAAAGTTGCCGATGACGCCGCAGAGGACGAACATGGTGTAGATGCCTTTCAGCGTTTTCGTGGACTGGATCGCCTTGACCTGTTTGCCGGTGCTGTCCGTGTAGTTCGGCAGGTAGCCGAGCTTCGCGAAGACGATGTTGTAGATATTCGTGCGGATGATGTTGAAGACGTTGCCGAGCATGCTCTGCGTTGCGGTGATGAAGCCCTCGGCGTGGATCGGTTTGCCGAAGCGCTTTTCGGCGTACCATTCCATATAGTCGGTGGAATCGCCGACAACGACCTTCTTCGACGCGACGATCGCGTTGTTCGGCATGCCCGCGAGACCGATCATCAGACCGACGAGCCAGCGGCGTTTATGCATCACTTCGGTGGAAAAGCCTCTGCCGAGCAGACCGAGGATTACATAGAACAGACCGGTGTAGGCGAAGCCGCCTGAGAGCACCGTCCGCGCGGAGAACAGTCTGCCGAGCATCGGTACGGCAAGCAGCCCGACATACGACAGCGTGCCGCTGACGACGTCCATGCCCGCTTTGAGCTGCATGGAGCTGAGTACATCCTCGTAGATATACGGCAGCAGACGGTAGGACAGCTGCCGGATCTGTTCAAAGAACGTCGCGATCTCGGTGATGATGAATGTTCGGTTGTGGAGGACCGAGAGAATCGTTTCCTTATCCCAGACGAGCCCCTTCTTGTCAGAACGCTCCTGCACGCGGATCTTTTCGTTGAGCGTAAAGTACGGCGCGTACATCAGGGAAACGCCTAAAATGCTGAACGCGAGCGCCAAAAAGAAGTAGTAGTTTTGCTGTATTGCGGCGTCTTTTGTGCTGCCGACCAGGATCGGGATCAGCCAGCCGGGCAGCATCGAGCCGAGACTGGACGCCAGCGTGCCGACGGTATAAAAGTTCTTGCGGTCGGCGGCGTTGTTCGTCATGCGCAGGCTCAGCGTGTTCAGCGACGCGTCGTAGAACGCGTCCGCGATGCTGAACATCAGCTGGAACACCATCATCCAGATGAAGTTCCTGACCGGGTCCTGCGTGGGGACGACGAACAGCAGAACGGACGCCAGCGCGAAGGGGATCGGCATCGTGCCGGTAAAGATCTTGGTCGGCGTCTTTTTGCCGGGAGAAACGGGCGTGTCGAGGATATACCCCGAGATGGCGGCCTGTACAAAGCCGAGCACGAGCGCGATATTGCTGTAGATCGTGATGTGCTCCGCGCGGATCTTCATAAACTCCCGGTAGAACTTGTCCGCGAACGTGCCGACCGAGTCCTGACCCATGCAGTTGCCGAAGATGCCGCCGCAATAGCCCAGCTGTTCCTTGAGAGTAAAACTTGGATTCGGCGGGAAAAAGCGGTCTTTCAATGCCTTGATCCGTGACATGGGGATCTTCCTTTCCACAATAGAATGAGAATCCGCTTCTATTATAGCAGAAACATTTTTTTTTGCAAGTTCTTGTCTATGATAGGTCTGCGTGTTATACTTATTATATATAGAAACGAAACCGGACGGGAAGGGGAGAGCACGATGCGGATGACGGCAAGCGATGCTAAAGCGCAGGTGCAGGCGTTGCTCATTCAATGGTGCGACGCGCTGGTGCGGCTGCAGCAGACCGCGCCGAACGACCCGCGGCTGGACGGCGGGATCCTGTGCCCCGCTTGCGAAAACATACACGGGCGCTGTCACGAGGCGGTCTATCCGCTGCTTTGCGCCGCCCGTCTGACGGGAAACGAAAGCTATCTGACCGCGGCGAAACGGCTCTTTCGCTGGGGCGAGAATATGCGCCAGGGCGACGGGAGCGTTCGCAACGACTTCACGTCTGACTGGAAGGGCGTCACCGTCTTTGCGGCGATCGCCCTGCACGACGCGCTGTATTTTCACGGCGATCTGCTGACGGCAGCGGAAAGAGCCGCGTGGGAGGACAGGCTATCCGGCATGGGCGCATGGCTGTTTTGCAACCTGACCGAGCAAAAGCCAGCCTACCTCAACTACTACGCCGCGAACGCCTGCGCGATGTCTTTGCTCGGCGCGTATTTCAACCGGGACGATTATCAAGAACTGGCAGACCGCCTCGCGGCGTACTGTCTGCGCCATATCAGTGAAAACGGCCTGATCTTCGGCGAGGGTCGGCCGAACGACGCGCGCTCGACGAAGGGCTGCGCCGCGATCGACGTCGGCGGCTACAACGCCGAGGAGACGCTGCCCTGTCTTTGGCGGTACGCAGAAACGACCGGAGACATAGACGCGATGGAGCGGATCCGCGCCTTGTGGAACGCGCAGCTTCATTGGATGCTGCCGGACGGGGCGTGGGACGACAGCGTCGGCACGCGGGCTTTCAAATGGACCTACTGGGGCAGCCGGACCGCCGACGGGTGTCAGGCGGCGCTGTTCCCGCTCGGGAAAGAGGACTCCGTTTTTGCCGAAGCGGCGTGGCGCAACTTTGAGCTGTACTGCCGCTGCACCCATGGCGGGCTGCTGCTCGGTGGACCGGACTACGCGAAAAACGGCGAGCCGACCTGTGTGCACCACACGTTTTGCCACGCGAAGGCGCTCGCGGCGGCGCTGGACGCCGGGCTGCCGGACTTCGAACGCGTCCCGTTGCCGTCCGACCGGCCGGAGACGCTGCGGTACTACCCGGAGCTCGACGTGTACCGGCTTGCCTGCGGAGACTGGCGGATGGACGTCAGCGGCTACGACTTCCCCTATCTCGGCGCGTCGCACGCGACCGGAGGGAGTATCAGCCTGCTCTGGCACAAAGCAGCAGGGCCGCTGCTCGCGGTCGGGATGGTCGATTACGCCCTGCGCGAGCCGCACAACCAGCAGCGGCCAACCCACCCGGAAACGCACCGCTGCGCCTGTCCGCGGTTCGAAGCGGTCGTCGGTGAACAGCGATACGGACAGCACTACTGCAAGACCGCCCGCCTGTCCGCAAAATCGACGCCGGCGGGACCACTCGTCCGCGCCGACGCAACCCTCTGTGATCAAGACGGGGTTCCGCTGCCCGACAGCGACTGCGTGCTCGTGTACCAACTCGAAAAAGACGCCCTCACCGTGACCGGCCGCGTCAGTGCCCGCTTTGCCGACAAAGCCCGCTATATCCTGCCGCTGATCGGCGACACGGCGCGAGTCGAGGTTTTGCAGGGCGCCCTGTCCGGCGCGCCAAAGCCGATGTTCAATCTCAGCCCCGGTTTCTGTGCAAAGGAGTACCGGATATGCCCGGACAAAGACGGCGCGTTCCGTCTGCATATCACCGTAACGGCATAATACTATAATTATATAGAAAAGGATCCGAACCGCGTTTCCGAGGGGACAGGTTCGGACTTTTTTTGCCCGTTTCTGGTCTTTTTTTGCAGTCCACTCCCTGCAAACGGCTTTCTACGCCTTTGCGCTTGCGAAAAAACGGATTTGTGTTATACTGAACACGGAAACAGAACAAGGTACCTGCTGATTCACTCGGCCGCGCAAATCTTGGCGGCAGATTTCCCGTCTTTTTGAACGGAAATCTCTTGCCAACCGTCGGGTTGGCTGCAAGATTTCTGTAACATCTGACGTAAAAATTCCTCGCCAATCTTCACGCGCCGAATGAATCAGCGGGCACAAAGGAGGAACGAAGCATGAATATTGCCCTGTTGGACGACGAAGCGCACGAAAACGAGAATCTGCGCGCAATGATCGAGGCGTACGCCGCCAAACGAAACTACGACATCCACTGCGAAGCCTTTACCGACGGGCGGGTGCTGCTGCAGGAGAAACGGTTCGACCTGTATTTTCTGGATTTTCGGATGGAGGGTATGGACGGGATCGAGGTGGCGCAGGCGCTCAAGGAAAAGTACAGCCACGCCGTCACGATCTGCTATCTGACCAATTACGCGGCAGCGGCGGCGGAGATCATCAACCACCGCATCTATGCCGACGGCTTTTTGAAAAAGCCGGTAGAGGCGTCTTTGCTCGAAGAAAAACTCGACCAGTTTTACAGCCTGTCGTTTTTCCACCGCTTTGAACTGCGGCGCGGGAGCAACTATCAGACCGTGTACGCGCAGGATATTCTCTACGCGGAAGCGGACGACAAGCGCGTGAAGCTGCATCTGTTCGACCGGGTGGAAAGCTTCAACTATCTGCTGCGCGATATCGAAAAGATACTGCAAAGCGGCGGGACGTTTTATCGCATCTCGCGTTCGTTTCTCGTCAATATGCAGTATGTGGATCGCTATGACGCTAAGAGCGTCACGATGAAAAACGGGGAAGTGCTCCCGCTCAAAAGCAAAAACTTTCAGCAGGCATATCACGATTATATGTTCCTGCTCAACGGCTGAACCGAAAAGGAGGGTGTGCCATGACTGCCATTGCTGAAGTGATCCGGCAGCTGCCGGTCTTTTATGGGGCAATCTCAATCCTTGACAATCTGATCACGGTTACTGGCTGCGCGTTCGTGACCGTGGCGCTGTTCCGTCTGACACTGCGCAAAAAGGTGTGGAACTTTCTGCTCGCCGCGCTGCTGTGTATCGTGCTCGGCGCCGGCGACCACTATATGCTCTCTGTGGAGGGCTCGCTGCTGGACCTTGTCTGGACGACGCTGACGATGCTGCTGCCGTTCGTGTGTATGGCGCTGCTGTTCCGGCGTCCGGGGCTCTGGAAGGCGATGCTCGTCTCATTCGGCTATACGTTCGTCGATGCGCTGCGCTATTTTGTGCTGATGGCGTTTTTCCGCTATGACTTCGACAACCCGAACGAGCCGCTGGAGATGCTGGTCGGCTTCCTCGTGAACGTGGCGGTCTTCCTCGCGGCGTTCATCCTGCTGACCCGGTACACGAAAAAGCACGTCATTGCGCTGAACGTGACCCGCAACGCGTCGATTCTGTTCCTGCTGGTTGTGTTCACCGTCGCAATCTTCGTGACGTCCATGCTGCTGTTCACGTCGTCCAATACCGCGACGCGGCAGCTGGAGTTCGCCTTCGTGCTGCTCAATATCCCGATGCTGGCGGCGACGATCGCCTTTGCGCTGTACACGATCTCCCAGATCCGCGTCCAGTCGGAGCGGTACCGCGAACAGTTGAGCATGCAGGTGCAGCAGTTCGAATGGATGGAGCAGATGAACGACGATCTGCGCGTGTTCTGCCACGATTTTCCGAAGAAGATGCGCCCGCTGATCCTCTTTATCGACGAGGATAAGCCGGCGGAGGCGCGCGCGATGGCGCAGCAGTTCACCGACTTTGTCGCGACCCGCGGCGAACGGTTTCACACCGGCAACTACCGCTTTGATACGGTACTGTTCTGCGAACAGCAGCTTGCGCTGAAGGACGATATCCGTTTCGACGTTCCCTTCGACACGGTCTTCCCGCGCGAGGGGATCGATCCGGACGACATTTACACGATCTTCCCGAACGCGCTCGACAACGCGATCGAGGCCTGCCGCAAGGTGGAAGGGGAACGGGTGATCTCCGTCCACGCGCGGATCTCCAACGGCACAGTCTATGTGACAATCCGCAACCCCGTCGCCGGTACGGTCAGCGAAAAGAACGGCGAGCTGCAGACCACGAAGGCGGACAAGGAACATCACGGCTTCGGGCTGCGCAGTATCAAAAAAGCGGCGGCGAAGTACGGCGACAACAACGTCGCCTACAGCGTCGAAAACGGCTGGTTCACCCTGCGGCTCCACCTGCGGTTTGAACCGACCGAATGACAAAAACCGCAGTTCACTCCCTGCGATTGGCTTTCTACTCCCTGTGCTCTTGCGTTTCTTATGGGCGCGTGTTATAGTGGGCCCAGCGAGAACCTGATTTTTAGATTAAAGGAGTGTTCCTTATGAAGAAGACGTTCATCGTTCTGCTATCTCTGCTGCTCGTGTTTGGCGCAACTGCGTTTGCGCTCACCGCGGCGGCGGAAGGACCGATCCCCAAAATCACTGCCAGCGGCGAATATGTTTACAGCGACACCGGAGATACGATTACCTGGTCGCTCGATCACGGCGTACTCACAGTTGGGTCAACGGGTGCGATCGGCGGTTCAGATGTGCCGTGGAATCAGTACAGTTCGTATATTCTGAAAGTGATTATTGAAGAGGGCGTGACAAGCGTTTTATCTTCCTGCTTTTCCAATCGTAGTTATCAGGAGATTATCCTTCCGCAGAGCCTGCAAACAATTGGAGAAAGAGCATTTTACAGGACGTCTGTAGGTTCTTTCGTGATTCCGGAAGCGACGACGTCGATTGCCGAGGACGCATTTGAAGATTTTCTCGTGAGTTCTTTGCAGGTTGCACCCGGCAATCCAGTATATCACTCTGATGGAAACTGCCTGATTGTGACAGCTGAGAAGAGAATGATGATCAACGGCCGTTCCTGCACGATTCCGGCTGACGGCAGCGTGACGACGATCGGCGGTGAGTGTTTCTATCTTTACAATACCGAAGCCTTAACACTTCCGAAATGCATTACGAAAATAGAGAACGGGGCTTTCATGCTTTCGGACATCACCGATGTCTATTATGACGGAACAGAGGAAGAATATCGGACGATTCAAGGTCTGGACAGTGGGCTAATGATTGGAAGATGCTTTGTTCATTTCACGGCCCTTGAAACGCAGCCGATCATTGCTTCCGGCTATTGCGGAGCCGAAGGCGACGGGACAAATGTCAGTTGGACTATGGACAGCACGGGCAGAACGATTTTCACCGGTTCGGGAAAAATGGGTGCATTCTCTTCGTCCAGAAAGAAAGATCTGATTGTTGGTGAGGGTATCACTTCGATCAGCGGTGATATGTATGACTATCGCTTCGTTTCCATTTCACTGCCCAGCAGTCTGGAATCTATTGGCGACGGTGTATTCAGCCATAATAAATGGCTGCAGACCATCACGATTCCGGCAGACAGCAATCTGAAAACCATTGGCCGCGGCGCTTTCGCAACTGCTTTCCCGTTGAAAGGCTTCACAATTCCAAACGGCGTTACGACAATTGAACCGTATACATTCGACCAGACCCATATTCGTTATGTGGTTATCCCGAAAAACGTCACCACTATCAAAATCGGCGCTTTCCGGTGGTGTGGGGACTTGCTCGACGTATATTACGCCGGCAGCGAGGAAGAATGGAACGCCATTACGATCGATTCGGATAATGACCCGCTTCTGAACGCGACGATTCATTACAATATGGCGGACCATACTCCAGCTGACCCTGTGAAGGAAAACGTGATCCCCGCTACCTGTACAACCTCGGGACGCTATGATTCTGTGATTTATTGCACGGATTGCGGCTGTGAACTTAGCCGCAGGCAGTATCAGCCGAGCGCGACAAATCACCCGAATTATGCACCGGTTGAAAAAGAACTGCCGACTGCAACCAAGCCGGGACACGAGGCAGGCATACAGTGCGTGGACTGCGGTCATTGGCTTTCCGGCGGCGAAGTAATCGCACCACTGGCGGATCACTGGGGCTACTGCGGCGGTGAAGGCGACGGCACGAACCTCGTCTGGACACTCGACAGCGAAGGCACGCTGACGATCAGCGGCACGGGCGCCATGGCGGACTACAGCGAAAGCGAGCCCGCGCCGTGGAACGACTGCTTCGCCGCCCCGGGCGCTTCGATCACCGTTGTGCTCGAAGAAGGCGTCACCGCGATCGGCACAAAGGCGTTCCCCAACACCGGCCTCAACGAGCTGATCGTTCTGAACAAAGATTGCGACCTTACGGCGCTCGAGATCCGCGACCCGGCGGTGCTGCGCGGCTATCTTGAATCCACAGCGAAAGATTATGCCGAAAAATACGACAAGCTCAGCACTTTCAAACCGCTTTGCGATGTGGATTACCGCCACACGGTTGAAGTGATCGAGGGCGTGGACTCCACCTGCATGGAGCCGGGTCATACGCCGGGGCTCCGCTGCGTCGAGTGCGACAAGTACTTCTACGGCTGCGAGGCGCTCCCGCTCGAGAACCACGCCTGGGGAGACTGGGTCACCACAAAGCAGCCGACGACCGAGACTGAGGGCGTCAGGACCC
>JAFYDS010000073.1 GCA_017544665.1 Clostridia bacterium
AGCTCGGCGTGGACGCCATCGACGTCTCCTCCGCCTGCTATGACACCTATAACTACTGGCTGGAACCGACGTCGTTCGAACCCGGCTGGCGCGCCTATCTTGCCAAAGCGATCAAAGAGACCGTCTCGATCCCCGTCATCGCCGCGAACTTCATCCGCTCCCCCGAGCAGGCCGAACGGCAGATTGCGGAAGGGTATCAGGACTTCGTCGGCTCCGCGCGCAACTTCATCTGCGACCCCGAATGGGCCAAGAAGGCTCAAGAGGGACACCCCGAACAGATCCGCCGCTGCATCGGCTGTCTGCACTGCATCAAGTCGTTCATCGAAAACGCCACCGTCGGCAAGACCGGCGAATGCGCGCTGAACGTCGCTGTCGGCATCGAGAAGGAATACGCCGAGATGCCGCAGATCGGTAAAGGCAAATCAGTTATCGTCGTCGGCGCGGGTCCTGCGGGGCTTTCCGCCGCCATCACGCTCGCCAGACGCGGCTTTGCCGTCAAGGTCTGGGAAAAGGAGAAAGTCGCGGGCGGACAGGTCAATGTTGCCGCCGCCGGACCGCATAAGGACAAGCTGCACTGGTGCATCGAGGACCTCTCACGTGAAGCGCAGAATCTCGGCGTGACGTTTGAATTCAATAAAGCCGCCGACGCCGACGCGCTCGCCGCCGAAAAGCCGGACGCGGTCATCCTCGCCGCAGGCGGCACGCCGCTGCGTCCGCGCTCGATTCCGGGCATCAATCAGGATCACGTTTACACCGCGCCGCAGATTCTCAAAGGAGAAGTACAGCTAACTGGCAAAAAGGTCGCCGTCATCGGCAGCGGTCTGACCGGTCTTGAGACCACCGAAGCGCTCAACGAAGCGGGCAACGACGTCACGGTCATCGAAATGGCGAAGGACATTGCGCCGGGCGCGTGGTTCCAGTTCGTTGACGATTCCATGTCGCGCATCAAGCCTTACGGCACACAGTTCATGCTCAACACGGCGCTTTGCAGCATCTGCGAAGATCACATCGTCGTACAGGATCAGAAGACCAAGCGCCGCGCGTTCCTGCCGTTCGACTGCGTCGTTCTCGCGATGGGCGTCCGTCCGAACAACGCGCTGCAAAAGCAGCTCGAAGAAAGGGGCGTCAAGGTCGTCGCCGTCGGCGACGCCGCGAAGGGCGGCACGATCGGTCATGCGGTGCACGACGCGTTTGAGAAGTCGTTATTAGTATAACGAACGAAACTAAAAAAGCAGAGCACGGGTTGTTTCCGTGCTCTGTTTTCATATCATGAATTGTTTTTCTTTTTTGTCTTCGCGAAATGCGGCTGTCTTTACTCGATTTCTTTCAGCGCTTCCAGTTCCTTTTTATCGACCTGGATCTTGCTGTCCTTGACGAGCTTGACCTGCTTGCGCGAGATCACAAGCGGCGCCGCCTCGGGACGTTTGTCGAGCCGAACCTTCAAAATGCCGGTCAGCAGGTTGAAATCCACAACAACGCCTCTGCCTTCGGGCGTCTCCACCACGGCGCCGTTCTTCGGCGTCACACGCAGCAGATGCTCATAGGCGTCCTGCTCGTACTTTAGGCAGCACATCAGTCTGCCGCAGGTGCCGCTGATCTTCGTCGGCGACAGGGAGAGGTTCTGCTCCTTCGCCATCTTGACCGACACCGGCTGGAAATCGCCGAGGAAGCTCTTGCAGCAGAACGGGCGTCCGCAGACGCCGAGACCGCCGACGATCTTGCTTTCGTCGCGCACACCGATCTGCCGCAGCTCGATCCGGGTGCGGAACACCGCCGCGAGGTCCTTGACCAGTTCGCGGAAGTCCACACGGTTGTCCGCCGTGAAGTAGAACAATATCTTGCTGCGGTCAAAGGTATATTCGACCGACACAAGCTTCATCTGCAGCTTGTGCTCTTTGATCTTTTTGACGCCGATCTCATAGGCGGTCCGTTCTTTTTCCCGGTTTTCTTCGAGCGTTTTCAGATCGCGTTCCGTCGCCATGCGCAGCACGCGCTTGAGCGGTGACGTGATGCTCTCCTGCTCGATTTCCCGCGCGCCGAACGCCACCTCGCCGAACTCCGTTCCGCGGGCGGTCTCCACGATCACCTTGTCGCGCGGCTTCGGGTCCAGGCCGTTCGGGTCGAAGTAATAGATTTTGCCGACTTCCTTGAATCGAACGCCAACAATTGTCGCCATCTATCTCAGTCCTTTCGTCTGTGTCATTTTCAGGAAAGCTTGATCTCGCTGCAGCGGCTGCAGTAATAGGTCAGCACCAGATTGAGGTTCGCGTTGCGCTCGAGCGCATCCGCGCAGTCCTGCGATGCGTCCATGAGATCGAGCAGCTGCTTCTGTGTCAGCCGGCGCCGCAAAAGCAAAGCGGTATCCGCTTCCTCCGTCAGCGCGGGCGTATTGCCGCCGGCAACGAGCGCGTCGCGCAGCAGCGGACGAACGGCGAACAGCACCGAACGGAACAGCGCGCGGTCTTTTTGCAGCGGTGCGAGCGCCGTCAGCAGATCCAGCTCGCTCCCCTCACACAGTGTTTGGAGCAGTTCCTTTGCCGTCTGCGGCGCATTCTCGTCTGCGCTGTCGGTCGCCGTCTCGTTGGAAAGCGCGAACGCCGTCGCGCGCGAGCGGATCGTCTCGAGCAGCGACGCTTTCGACGGGCAGGTCAGCAGGATGCAGACGTGCGGCGCCGGTTCCTCGAGAATCTTCAAAAGCGCGTTTTGCGCCTGGACGTTCATCATCTGCGCTTCGCGGATATGAAAGACGCTTTTGTCGCCGTCGTTCGGACGCAGCATCGCGTGCGTTTTGAGCGTGCGGATCGCGTCGACTTTGATAAACGTGCCGTCTTTTTCCGGCTCGATCAGATAGAGGTCCGGGTGGCTGCCCGCGTTCGCCTTCCGGCATTTCGGGCAGACGCCGCAGGGCTTGACGCCGCTGCTTTCGCAGACAAGGGCGCAGGCGATCTCCTGCGCGGCGGCAAGCCGCGTTTCCTCGTCGCCGCCTTCCAGAATCAGCGCGTGCGGCAGCCGGCCGCTTTGGATCGCCTCACCGATCGCCGCGGCGGTTTTTCTGTCAACCGCAAGCTGTTCAAACATCGTAGCCCTCTCATTCTTTCCGGTATGATTTTTTATTATACTATACTTTTTACGAAATGACAACTGTTTTTCCGGAAAATCACATCGCGGCGGAATCAACGCCGTACCGTTTCAGGACGGTCTTCGCCGCTTTTTTCCAATCGAGGTCGGATGCATCGGTAAAGTAATCCTTTGTTTCCCAGGTCCAGCGGTTTTCAAAGCGGAACCAGTCAATCGCCGCCGGACGTTTGCCCTCGAGCTCGTCCGTGCGGTCTTTTAGCCAGCGCGCCCAGCGCGGAGCGTAGAAGTCTTTGGTCAGCCCCGCCCACTGTTTGTTGGAATAGTCGCGCAGGCCGCCGTCGTCCGACGCCTGCCGCGAGCCCGCCCAGGTTGTGATCAGCGCGCGGGCGTTAAACTCGAAGAGCATTTTGGAAAAGTCGTCGTAGGACGCGGCGCGCGCTTTCGCTTTGTTGATCCAGTTGCCGACGGTGAAGGTCGGCTCGGCGGCGAGCAGCGTATCGGTGTCGTCGATCAGCCGCAGGAACTTGTCCGCCCATTTGCGGAACGCGATCACGTCCTTTGCTTCGAACGCGGCGGCGAGATTGCGCTGATACTCCTGCGCCGTGTTGGACATGATCTGTTTGAGCAGATCGACAAGGTCGAAGCGGTAGCCCTCATAAGGCAGGAAGCGGTCGATGTCCTTTGTGAACAGCCTGACCGCACGTTCCAGCGTCCGCTTGTCGTACGCCACAACGTCGTTGCCCCAGGAGGAGGGCGAATGCGGGTGCAGCGCGGGGCGGCCGTTGACGACGGACTCCGGCGCGCCTTCGCCGTGTTCGTTGAGCTCCGGGTTGTAGACCGTGTCGTTCAAAAGCTGTACTGCCTCGTACATGCTGTCGGGGCAGCTGCCGTAGCGGCGTTCGCAATAGCCGCGCAGCCACGCGTCGAGGTCAACCGGCTCGATCTTGCCCGTCTTTGTCCAGATCGTTTCAAAGAACAGATCGAAGATGATCGGGTTGGAGAACGTCGCTTCCGGTGTGATGCCGACGCCCTGCATGCAGTGCGCCTTATTGGCGGCGCGGGCGACCTCCTTCGCGATCGTGCGCAGGTGACCGTGCAGCCCCATGCGGCCGCCGAAGTTGTTGAGCATACAATAGACCCACGGGGTATCGAGAAATTCGTTGCCGAGGTAGCTTTCCCATCGCGGTTTTTTCTCCGCGTAAAGATCGAGCACAAGCGCGTGCTCCTTTTTCGGCGCGAGCCCTTCCATCAGCGCGCGGGACGGGTTCTCACCCCACGACTGGATGATCCAGACCGCGTCCTTGTCCATGTCGAGCATCGAGTCGATGATCTGCCGGCTGACGCGGCGGATATCCAGCCGTCCGCTGCGGCCGCCCTCATGGAACGGGTCAGTCGCGTAGTAGTGGGTCACGGGACCGAACACTTCGCGCTGTGCTTCATAGAACAGCTTCGCGAGGTCGGCGTAGGTTTTTGTATCGGTTTTGAGCATAGCGGGACGGTCCATGCCGTTCCAAAGCCCCTGCATGATCACGGACGCTTCCGGGACGTGCGTTTTGATATCGGTCGGCACCATACCGGAAAAGCCCTGCAACACCGGCATCATCCCGAGCGCGCGCATAAAGCGGTGATTGCGCCGCGCAAGGTTCGTCCGGTCGATGAAGTACTGCATCGGGACGGGTCCGCCTGTACCGTAGATGTTCGCCATATTGAACCACGCGTAATACGCGGGACCGGTCACAAAGGCGCGGGCTTCGTCGTTCGTGTAGCCGAGCTTGCAAAGGAAGCGCCGCCAGACCTCTTCGAGCGCCGTGATGTCGAGGATGACGTTCGCGCCCTGCAGCGCCAGCCAGTCCAGTTCGCGCTGCCATTCGTCCTCGCCCCAGAAGGCCATTGTGTAGGACAGCGCGCAGTAGTTATAGCAATAGCGCACCTTGAACGGCGTCGTCACGCGCAGCGGCGCGCCGACTTTCGGCAGTGTTTCCGGCATCCGGCGGTTGCAGCCGACCTGCGAGATGTGGACGTTGCAGTAATGCTTGAGATAATAGCCGAGACCGCAGGCGGCGTTGACGCCGGTGTTCGCGGCGATGTGCAGGGTATCCCCCGCGTCGGACAGGGTGAACGATTCTTCGTCCTCCCCCGTCAGTTCGAACGTAAAGCGGTCCTGCCACTCTTCGCCGATGACGCGACCGACCAGCTTACGCAGTTCGTCCAGCGTTTCTTTTTCCGTGACCGGGCGGGCGTACGCGCTCTCGTCAAACGAACAGATGACCGGTTCCGCCGCTGCGGGCGCTTTTTCTTTTGTTTCTTCGCCGAACAGGCGCAGGGCGCGGATACGTGCGCGCGGAGACGCGGAGTCGTACTGGATGAACACGCGCAGTTTGCAGCAAAGCGCGTCGCAGTCAAAACCGTAGCTGCCGCTGTTGCCGGTCTCATCCGTCTGGGCGAACAAGGGAGCAAACGACGTGCCGTCCGCGCTCGCGTAAACGGTGAAGATACAATAGCTGTTCTTCTGCGTGTCGAGCTCCAGCCGCTGCAGGCGCACCATGCGCTCAAATGAGACATCCACATATCCCGGCGTCAGCCCGCCCACCCATTTGGTGCGCGGATTTCCGTCGAGCATTTTGAAAGCGTCTTTGCGGTTGTCGTGGGCAAAGAGCGTGAAAGATGAAGGTTTGAGCTGTGCCATTGCGAAACCAACTCCTTTTTTTGTACGATATCCTGATTATTCTATCCGAAAGTGGTGCGTTCGTCAAGCGTTCCGACAGATTTCCTTTCAAAAGGCATAAAAAACGCGGTCGTTCCTTGTCGAAGGCTGACCGGAGACGCGAAAAAGTTAGCTTATGCTAATTTTTCTCGTTTTATGAAAATAGTATTGATTTTCCGCCGTTTTATGCTACAATGATACCGAAATTAAAAGAGGAGGTGCACTTACATGGCATATTGTATCAACGGTGACTGCATTTCTTGCGGTGCATGCGCGGACACCTGTCCGGTCGGCGCGATCAGCGAAGGCGACGCTCAATATGTGATCGATGCTGATGTCTGCATCAGCTGCGGTTCCTGCGCGGACGGCTGCCCGGTAGGCGCGATCAGCGAGGAATAATCAATCAAAGCAAAAAAAGAGCTGTGCTTCGGCACAGTTCTTTTTTCGTTAGGAAAAAGGGAATAAGGGATTAGGGACTAGGGACCAGGGACTAGGCAAAAGAGTGTGTGTTATGTTCTGTGGTTCCATTCGCTCTCATCCGCAAGCACGGCGTGGGCGCACTTGATGCCGTCCACGGCGGCGGAGACGATGCCGCCCGCGTAGCCGGCGCCTTCTCCGCAGGGGTACAGTCCGCGCATATTCGACTGCATGATCTCGTCGCGAACGATCCGCACCGGGGAAGAACTGCGGCTTTCCGGCGCAGTCAGCACCGCGTCCGGCAGCGCAAAGCCTTTGAGCTTTCTGTCCATCAGCACAATCGCCTGCGCCATGGTGTCGGTCACTTTTTTCGGCAAACACCGGCGGATATCGGAGGGCACAACGCCCGTGGTGAAGCTGGGCCGCACGAACGAAAGCTTTTTGCTCGGGCGGTCGGCGAGAAAGTCGCCGACGAGCTGGCACGGCGCAGTGTAGTCTCCCCCGCCGAGCCGGAACGCCGTCTGTTCGAGCTGCCGCTGCAGCTGAAAGCCCGCAAGCGGGTCGTCGGACGGGAACTCTTCGGGATATACGTTGACCAGAATGGCGCTGTTGGAGTTCTCCTCATCGCGGGCAAAGGCGCTCATTCCGTTGGTGACGACGCCGCCTTCTTCGCTCGCGGCGGAGATCACCGTGCCGCCCGGGCACATACAGAACGTATAGGCGCCGCGCTCGTGTTCGCCGTGACACGCGAGCTTATACACCGCGGCGGGCAGCGCCGGATGTCCGGCAAAGGAGCCGTATTGCGCCCGGTCGATCAGCTCCCGCGGATGCTCGATCCGCGCACCGACCGAAAACGGCTTTTGCATCATGGTGATGCCGCGCCGGCGCAGCATTTCCACCGTGTCGCGCGCGGAATGGCCGATCGCAAGGATCACGGTGTCGGTCTCAAAATCGAAGGCAGCGCCGTTTCGGGTATAGCGCACGCCCTGTACGGATTCGTTATAGAGGATCAGGTCGGTCAGCTTCGCGCCGAACAGCACTTCGCCGCCGAGCGCGATGATTTCTTCACGCATATTGCGGATCACGGTGACGAGTTTGTCCGTCCCGATATGCGGCGTCCCGGACCAGAGGATCTCCTCCGGCGCGCCGTGGTCGTAGAATTCCAAAAACACCTTGCGGCAGTAGTCGCTTTTGATGCCGGTGGTCAGCTTGCCGTCGGAAAACGTGCCCGCGCCGCCCTCACCGAATTGAACGTTGGATTCCGTATCCAATACGCGCGTCCGGAAAAAGCGCTGCACATCGGCGGTGCGCGTTTCGACGTCGTGACCGCGTTCGAGCACGAGCGGACGCAGCCCGGCCCGTGCCAGCGTCAGCGCGGCGAAGATCCCTGCCGGACCGAAGCCGACGATCACGGGCCGCAGAGACGACACGCGGCGGTTTTCCGGCATGGTGTAGGAATAGACCGGCGCTTCGCTCACATGAGGGTTCCGGCTGCGGCGCAAAACCGCGGCTTCGTCGCCCGCCAGCTGAACGTCGGCGGTGAAGACAAAGTGGACGTCGTCTTTTTTGCGCGAATCGATCGAGCGGCGCACCAGCGTCAGCGAAACGATCTCCGACGGCGGGACGCGCAGCGCGGCGGCGCAGCTTTTTATTAAATCCTCTCTGTCGCTGTCGAGCGGCAGCTTTCGTTCACTGACCCGGATCATAGCAACTTCTCCGCAATTGCGGCAGCACACAGCCGCGCCGAGGCGAACGCCCATTGGAGGTTGAACCCGCCGCAGGGGCCGTCAACGTCGAGCAATTCGCCGATCGCATACAGGTTTTTGTACTGGCGGCTCTCAAGCGTCGCGGGGTCGAAACCTTGCTGCGCAAGTCCGCCGACCGTCATCTGGGCGTCGCGGAACGAACCGCTGCCTGTGACGGAAAAGACACAATTTTTGCACACTTGGCACAGCGCGTCGATCTGTGTATTTGTCAGCGTTTTTGTCGGCGCGTCGGGACGAAGGTCGGCGCGTTTGAGCAGCGCGACACCGAGCTTTTTCACAAGGAGACCCGAAAGCAGGTCTTCACATTTTTCGCGCTGTCCGCGCCGGACGATATCGGTCAGAACGCCGCGCAGCGCGTCGAGCGGCAGCGTCGGCACAAAATCGACCGCGACCGCCGCCTGCACTTCCTTTTTCATGGCGGCGCGGGCATAGACGGAGGAAAGATCCATCAGCGCGATGCCCGACAGCGCCCCGTCGGCAAACTGCAGTTCGCCCTGTTCTGTCGCGGCTTCTTCGCCGTCAATCAGGAGCGTCAGCGCCGCGCGGGCGCGCAGCCCCTTGAGCGCACGCAGCATCGGGTCTGCTGATTGCAGCTTGCAAAGACCCGGCGCCGTTTTGGTCAGCGGGAGACCCAGCTGCCGCAGCAGGGGTTCGCCCGGATAATCGCGGACGGCGGCTTTTCCGCCGAAGGCGAGGACGACCGCGTCAAAGCGCCTGTCGTTTACAACAAAGCCGTTCTGAGACGGCTGCAGCGCTGTGACGGGCGACTCACAGGAAAAGACAACGCCCAGCCGCGCCGCTTCGAGCCGCAGCGCGTCGAGCACCCCCGCCGCCTGATTCGACAGCGGATAGACGCGTCCCGCGTCATCGGCATAGGTGAACAGCGACAATCGCTCGAAAAATGCGATCGTGCTTTCCGGTGAAAAGCGCGTTAAAGCAGGCGCAGCAAAATCGCGTACCGCCGCCGGGTACGCGTCAGGCTTTGCGGCAAGGTTCGTCAGGTTGCACCGCCCGTTGCCCGTGGTCAAAAGCTTTTTGCCGACGCGGTCGTTCTGCTCAAACACAGTCACCTGCGTGCAGTCTCCCGCCGTCTGCGCCAGCGCGCACGCACAGCAAAGTCCCGCGGCGCCGCCGCCGAGGATCGCAATCTTGCGCATGGGATCGCCCCCTTCCCTGAAACTTTGTTTATTGTATCATAAGAACGCGCGGAAAACAACCGTTTTCTGAAAAATGTATGGCTTGACGAAGCGGTGCGAAAATAGTATAATAACGGAAGAAAGGACGTGAACGCCCATGACCGTCACCCCGACCGCCATTCCCGACGTCAAGCTGATCACCCCGCGGGTGTTCGGCGACGCGCGCGGCTGGTTTTATGAAGCCTACAGCGCGAAGAAACTGCTGGAAGCAGGCATCGACGCCGTCTTTGTCCAGGACAACCGCTCCTACTCCGCCGAAAAAGGCACGCTGCGCGGGCTGCACTGCCAGAAAGCGCCGTTTGCCCAGACGAAGCTGCTCTCCTGTACGCGCGGCGAAATTCTCGACGTCGCGGTGGATCTGCGCGAGGGTTCGCCCACTTATCTGCAGCACGTTGCGGTCCGTCTGAGCGCGGAAAACAAGCAGATGCTGTATATTCCGAAGGGCTTTCTCCACGGCTTTGTGACACTGACGGACGACGTGGAAGTGTTCTACAAAGTCGACGCCGATTACAACAGGGACGCCGACCGCAGCGTCCGCTATGACGATCCCGCGTTCGCCATTGACTGGGGCGTCACAAGTCCGATCCTTTCCGAAAAAGACAAGACCGCGCCGCTTTACAAAGACAGCGACGTCAGGTTCACCTACGGAGGCGGCGTATGATCTTAGTCACCGGCGCAAACGGACAGGTCGGCGCCGACGTCTGCGCGCGCTTACAGGAACAAAACCGGCCGTTTCTCGGCGTCGATATCGACACGCTCGACCTGACGGACGAGGCCGCCGTCAACGCGTTTTTTGACGCGCACGAAGAGATCACCTCCGTGATCCACTGCGCAGCCTATACGGCGGTCGACAAGGCCGAGGACGATTACGAGCGCTGCTTTGCGGTCAACGCCTACGGCACGATGTACCTCGCCAAACGCTGTGGCAGCGACATCGAGCTGCTCTATATCAGCTCGGACTACATCTTCGGCGACGACGGGGTTGACCCGCTGGAAACCGACGACGAAACGAACCCGCAGGGCATTTACGCGAAGTCGAAATTCATGGGTGAAGCGGCGGTGCGCACGCTTTGCAAGAAGCATTACGTCGTCCGCACGTCATGGGTCTTCGGCGAGCAGGACCGTAACTTTATTGCGACGATTCTGCGCCTGGCCGATACGCACGACACGCTGCGTGTAGTTTGCGACCAGGTCGGCGCGCCGACCTACAGCCGTCATCTTGCCTCCCTGTTGTGCGAGATCATCGAAAGCGGAAAATACGGCGTTTATCACGCGACGAACGAAGGTGTGTGCTCGTGGTTCGAGCTGGCGCAGTTCGCGCTGCAATACGCCGGAAAAGACGTCAAGGTGCTGCCCGTCACGACCGAAAGCTACGGCGCGAAAGCCCCCCGCCCGAAGAATTCGCGGCTTTCCAAACGTAGTCTGGACGAAGCCGGCTTTTCCCGTCTTCCAAACTGGAAGGATGCGGTCAAAGAGTATCTCTCCCGTCGAAAGGAGCAAAACCAATGAAAAGCATCAAACCCGGCCGCGCGACC
>JAFYDS010000074.1 GCA_017544665.1 Clostridia bacterium
CATCCGGACGAGCTGCCGAACGAGTTCATTTCAATCGCGTGGCATGAAGGGACGCCGCGCGCCGCCTGTGATTATATCGCCGGGATGACCGACGTCTTCGCGCTCAAGACGTTTTCGTATTATTTCATCCCGTCCGGCTGGACGAAGTGAGACTTCGAATTCGGAATTCGGAATGCGGAATTCGGAATGATGGGGCGCCAACGTTCGGTTGATTCGCAATTTTCCATTCTCCATTCTCAATTTTCCATTCCAAATTCCACATTCCAAATTCCACATTTTCACTGCACACTGCACACTCAACCGAAAGGAGGTCTTGGCCATGCCCCGATTCAGCGACGAATTCCTGCAGGAACTGCGGATGCGCTGCGATATCGAGCAGATCGTATCCGGCTATGTGCCGCTGCGGCGGCGCGGCAAAAATCTGGTCGGGCTGTGCCCGTTCCACAACGAAAAGACCCCCTCGTTCACGCTCTATCCCGACAATCAGAGCTACTATTGCTTCGGCTGCGGGGCGGGCGGCGACGTCGTCAACTTCATCCGCCGGATCGAAAACC
This sequence comes from Clostridia bacterium, assembly GCA_017544665.1. Lineage (GTDB taxonomy): Bacteria > Bacillota > Clostridia > Oscillospirales > Acutalibacteraceae > UBA6857. The sequence goes on from JAFYDS010000074.1 coordinate 555, forward strand.
TCGATTACACCGAGGCGGTGCGCTTTCTGTGCGACCGCGCCGGAATGGTGATGCCGACGGACGGCTACGACGCCTCGATGGCGGACAAGCGGCGGCGCATCTATGAGATGAACCGCGAAGCGGCGCGCTTCTTCCATGATACGCTCTTTTCTCCGGCGGGCGAAGCCGGACTGTGCTACTACCAGTCGCGCGGCTACCAGAAGAAGACGATCACGAAATTCGGTCTGGGCTACGCGCCGAACAGCTGGAACGCCCTGCGCGACCATCTGCGGCAAAAGGGCTACTCCTACGAGGAACAGTTCGAAGCGAATCTCCTGCAGCGCAGCACCAAAAACGACAGAACCAACTATTATGACAACTTCCGCGGCCGCGTGATCGTCCCGATCATCGACGTGCGCGGCAATGTGGTGGCGTTCGGCGGGCGCGTCCTCGACGACAGCAAGCCGAAATACGTCAACACCGCCGATACGCCTGTCTATAAAAAGAGTCTCGGCGTCTTCGGCCTCAACTTCGCGAAGAACTCCAAGGAGAAAACGCTGATCCTTGTCGAGGGCTACATGGACGCGATCTCGCTGCACCAGGCGGGCTTCGACAATGCGATCGCCTGCCTCGGGACGTCGCTGACGAACGAGATGGCGCACCTGCTGATGCGGTACGGCGAAGAGATTTTGCTTTGCTACGACGCGGACGAAGCCGGCCAGAAGGCGACGCAGCGCGCAATCGGCATCTTCAATTCCATCGGCGCCAAGATCCGCGTGATCCGTCTGACGGGCGGCAAGGACCCGGACGAGGTTTTGCAAAAATACGGGCCCGAGCGGTTCCGCTCGCTGATCGACGGCGCGGAAAACGAGATCGAGTTCAAGCTTCTCAAAGCCCGAGAAGGGCTGGCGCTCGATTCCGACGACGGCAAGCTCAAATATCTCAACCTCGCCGCCGAGATCCTCTCTGAGGTCAACAACTCGATTGCCGCGGATATCTACACCTCCCGGCTTTCCGAAGAACTGGGCGTGGACAAGCAGGCGATCGAAGCGAGAATTCGCGTGATCCGACAGCGAAAGTTCAACCAAAGCAAGAACCGCGCCTTCGGACAGGGCGGACAGACGCATCTTTCGTCCGGCGGAAAAAACACGCTTTCATCCGGCGTCTCTGTGCGCGCGCTGAAAGCGCAGAAGCGGATCTTGTCTCTGCTCTATTTCAACCCCGATTTTCTCCCCGCCGTGCGCGATAAGCTCGGGGAGGAGAGCTTCACCGACCCGATGTGCAAACGCGTGTTCGCAGTGCTCTGCGCGCGGATCGAAGAGGGCGGCAGCCTCGATTTCAGCGTCTTTTCGGGCGAACTGACAAACGAGGAGCTCGGGATGTTCGTCGGGCTTTGCAAGGCGGATGAGCGTCTCCCGGCAAGCAAGGCGGAACTGAACGACTGTATCGCGACGCTCCAAAGCGAGCAGGCGAAGCAGCAAAGGCGAACCGTACAGGCGGGCGCGCTCGGCGACGCGGAATTCGCGGCGCTGTTCCACCCGGATCAAAAGAAAAACAATCCGTCATAAATTCCAAGATGATAAAGAAAGGCAAGGATGTAGGTTTATGGAAAACAACGAAAAGAAGAACGTCATCAAAGCGCTGATCGACAAGGGCATCACCACCGGTAAGCTCAATTCCTCCGAGATCGATACCATGCTTGTGGAAGCGGATATCGACATCGAAGAGATCGAAAAGCTCTATTCCACGCTGGAAAGCCACGGAATCGAGATTATCGACGACTTCGGCGACGATCTGCTGGATTCCATCTCGATGGATATCGACATGCCGAAGGGCTACGACAGCAGTCTTCTCGCGACGGACAGCAAGAATATCGTGATCGACGACCCGGTCAAGGTCTATCTCAAGGACATCGGCCGCGTCCCGCTGCTGCTGCCGGAGGAGGAGATCGAGCTCGCGATCCGGATCAAGGACAACGATCAGGAAGCGAAGGACCGGCTGACGAAAGCGAACCTGCGCCTTGTTGTTTCTATCGCGAAGCGCTATGTCGGCCGCGGCATGATGTTCCTCGATCTGATCCAGGAGGGCAACCTCGGTCTGATCAAGGCGGTCGATAAGTTCGATTACACCAAGGGCTTCAAGTTTTCGACCTACGCGACGTGGTGGATCCGCCAGGCAATCACCCGCGCCATCGCCGACCAGGGCAGAACGATCCGCATCCCTGTCCACATGGTGGAGACGATCAACAAGGTGAAGAAGACGTCCAATATGCTGCTGCACCGCGACGGCCGCGACCCGACGCCGGAGGATATCGCCGACGAACTGGGCATGCCTGTCGAGAAGGTGCGCGACATTCTGCGCATTTCGCAGGAGCCCGTCTCGCTCGAAACGCCGATCGGCGAAGAAGAGGACAGCCATCTGGGCGACTTCATTCCCGATGAAGACGCGCTCTCTCCGGCGGACGCCGCCGCAATGACCTTCCTCAAATCGAAGGTCAACGAAGTGCTCGAAACGCTGACCCCGCGTGAAGCGGAGGTATTGCGCCTGCGCTTCGGTCTCAGAGACGGCACGCCGCAAACGCTCGAAGAAGTCGGCAAAGCGTTCAACGTCACCCGTGAACGTATCCGTCAGATCGAAGCGAAAGCGCTCCGTAAGCTGCGTCACCCGAGCCGCAGCAAGCATTTGAAAGATCTTTAATTGAGTGCACAGTGCACAGTGCACAGCGCACAGAGATGCCGCCCCAATGAAATGCGCCGCCAGGCGCCACAAAAACAAGGCTCCCCCTCTGGGGGAGCTGTCTTTTTTGCGTAGCGAAAAGACTGAAGGGGCCGGGCGGCGTTTTCTTTTAGTGTGCAGTGTGCAGTGATGATTAGTAGTGACAGCTGAATAAAACAACACCCCCGACCGAAGGCTTTTTCGGTCGGGGGTGTTGCTCAGTCATGCAGCCCTTTGGAACGTTCATACGGCGCCTTTTGGTCCGTCAGTCCCGCAAGATAATCCATGCTTGTGTTGAGCGCAAGTGCGATTCGTTTGCATTGCTCAAAAGAATAGTACCGTTTCCCACTCTCGATTTTGGAGTAGTCGCTTTGATCAATGCCTGTCAGCATCTGCATCTGAATCTGTGTCAAGCCTTTTTCTTTTCGTAATGCCTTTAGTCTGTTCATATAATTCCCCCTGTTCAAATTATGTCATGCTGACCTATTGACAATAGGGTGAAATTGACCTATAATTGAAGGGCAGAAAAGTGCTTTCATAGCAGGACGCCGTTTCTCATCCCGCCGTGCCGTTGTTTCCGCGCCTGTTCTCCATCGAATTGGTCCGTCAGTCCCTTAGGCCATTAACACCTTTTTAGAGAAAATTAACTATTTCTCTGTAAGTTTTGTCATAATTCGACATTATAATATATAGAAGAAAACCAAATGATGAAAAGGAGTGTTGTTCGATGAAACGATTGATTTATGTTTTGCTGGGTCTGTTGATCTGTCTCGCGCTCTTCACGCTGCCCGCCGCGGCCGAGGACGCGACCGAGCCGGAACCGACCACACAGGTACAGGAAGAGACGACAGAACCCGTAACGGAACCGCAGGAGGAAACGACTGCGCCGGAACCCGTAACGGAACCGCAAGAGGAACCGACCGAGCCGGAACCGCAGCCCGCCTATCCGCCGTTTTCGCCCTATCAGGCGCCGAACTGGGAGGATTACGGGGGCGACTATAACGCGTATTACAATGCATCTTACGAGTGGGAAACGTCGGTTTACGGCAAATACTATAATTGGTCCAGGTACTTGAACGACGACTGGGTTCATTACGACCCGGCGTTCCGCGCCTTTTATGCGGACGACCCGGAGCTGGTCATCAGCGACCACTTTGTCTATCGGCTGCGGGATGTGACGCGCTATGAAAACAAAAAGCGCGTGACGACAACCGAGGCGTATTTGCTCGATTATTTCGACACCGACGCCGCCGCTGAAGCGACGACCACGCTGCGTATTCCCGCAAAGATCGACGGCTATCCGCTGAATCTCTATATGTACCGCTCCTCGTATGAAAGCAGCGGCCTGATTGACAGCGGCTACACCAACGACACCGTGGAAACGCTTATCATTGCCTTGAATGTGACAAACATCAGCGCGTATGCATTTTCCGGATTCACGGCGCTGAAAGAGGTCTATTTGCCGTATTCGCTGACAAATATCAGTATCGGCGCGTTCAAGAACTGCACCAACCTGCGCAAGGTGGAGGGCGGCGAGACGCTCGTATCACTCGGGTCCGGCGCATTTTCGGGCTGCAAGCGGCTTTCCTATTTTGATTATATATACCAAATCCGCTATATGGACGGCGCCGCGTTCTCCGGCTGCGCCTTCAAAACGCTGACCCTGTCCGGCAACGCTTCGCTCGGCGGCGGCGACGAGGACAACTATGATACCGCCAATGTGTTTGGCAATTGCAAGAAGCTCAAAAAGGTGACCTTCCTTGACGGCAGCAAAGAAAAGGGGCTCTATCTTCGGGAAGGCGCGTTCTCGCGCTGTGAAAAGCTGAAGACCGTTGTGCTGCCCAAGGTGACGAAAGAAATTGAAATCGGCGATCTCGCGTTCAACGGCTGCACAGCGCTGCAGACTGTGAAGAACACCACAAAGGTGCGCACCATCGGGCGCATGGCGTTCCAGAACTGTACGTCCCTTGCCGCAATTACACTGCCGAAAAACCTGCAGCAGGCGGATTTCGACTGCTTCCTCGGCTGCAAAAATCTGAAAACGCTCACGCTGCACTCCAAGGACACCGGGCTGTTTGACAAGAGCTATGAACCGGACGTTTACTACTGGGGCGATCCCAGCAGTTTCAAGATCAGCAGCAATTTCCTGCTTGCGCTGCCGAAGACGACCACGGTGCTGGTGGTCAACAAGGCGATGAAAGACGCCGTGACCGCCCACCGGTTCAAAGGGACGGTCAAGATCCGCGTCACCGTGCAGGCGCCTGCGACGGTGAAGCTCGCCAGAAAGAACGGCGCCGTCACACTGACCTGGTCAAAGGTCAAGGCGGCCGACGGCTACCGCGTCTGGAGCTATGATCCCAAGACAGAAAAATATACAAAGCTTGCCACCGTCGCCGCGCCGAAGACGAGCGTTACGGTGAAATCGAACGCAAAGCAGTTCGTCGTGCGGGCGTATCGGGTGATCGACAAGGATGTCTCGTGGAGCCGGATGGTGAAAGCAAAATAAATGCGTAAGAACGCAAGAATGTGAAAAAGGAGGAGCTATCGTATGAAACGAATCTGTTGTTATCTGTTTATGCTGCTGCTGTGCCTGGGCGCGCTGCTGCCCGCTGCGGCGGAAAGCTAAGAAGCGCCGCCGGAACAGACTGTCAGCGAACAGGAGATCGACCCCGCGCCGTCGCCGTATTCCGACGCGAAAGAAGGCGTCTATTCCTCCGAAGAGGCGAAAAACGCGGCGCTCGCGCAGTGGAAAAAAAGCGGCATGCGCAACTACTATTTCTGGAGCCGCGGCGGCGCGAAACAGCGCCCGAAATACAGCCGCAGCTTCCGGCAGTACTACGCAAACGATCCGCTGCTCACGATCGTGGACCACATGGTACTGATGCGCTGTCAATATACCGACTATAAAGGTCGTCCGTCTGGTAATCCCTACTATCAGCTGCTGGATTATTTTGACACCGACGAAGCGGAACAGAACACAACGACCTTGCGGATCCCGGCAAAAGTCGATGATCTGCCCGTGACGCTGTTTTTGTATCGCACGGTGAAGCACAGCAACGCAAGGCTGGACAGCGGCTACACCAACAGCACCGTCAAAAAAGTGATCTTTGCGCAGGGCGTTTCAAACATCGGCGCCTATGCGTTCGCAAATTTCAAAGCGCTCAAGACCGTCTCGTTGTCCGATACGGTGGAATCCATCGGTGTGTTCGCGTTTGAAAACTGTACGTCGCTTACGAAGGTAACCGGCGGAAAAGCCCTGCGCGAGGTGCAGTTTGCAGCGTTCCGCGGCTGCAAAAAGCTGGCTTCCTTTGCGCCGATGCAAACGGTACATTACATCTGGGGCGAAGC
>JAFYDS010000075.1 GCA_017544665.1 Clostridia bacterium
AACACCCGGGCGGCGTCTGCGTCGCGGCGCTGAGCGACAACGACACACTGCAGTTCGTGCGCCAGTTCCGCTATCCCTACCACCGCGTCCTGCTGGAACTGCCCGCGGGCAAGCTCGAAAAGGGAGAAAAACCGCTCGAAGCCGGTTTGCGTGAACTGGAGGAGGAGTGCGGAATGCGGGCGGACAAGGTCGTCTCGCTCGGCTGCGTCTATCCGACCGTCGCGTATTGCAGCGAGATCATCTATCTCTATCTTGCGACCGGGCTGCACAAAACACAGCAGCATTTCGATGCGGACGAATTTCTCGAGACCGAGGAGATCTCCCTTGCCGACGCCGTGCGGATGGTCATGGACAACGAGATCACCGACAGCAAGACCGTCGCGGCGGTGCTCAAGATCGCGCGGCTCAAAGAGGAGGGCAAGCTGTGATGACAGACCACCGTTTTATCCTCGCGTCGCAGTCTCCGCGCCGCAAGGAGTTGCTCACCCGCGCGGGTTACTGCTTCGATATCATCGTGTCCGAAGTGGATGAGACGATTCCGGACGGGCTTTCGCCAAGCGACGCGGTCCTGCTGTTGGCGCGGCGAAAAGCCGAAGCAGTCAGCGCCCAGTACCCCGGCGCGGTCGTCCTCGGGTGCGACACCGTCGTCGCGCTGAACGGACAGATCCTCGGCAAGCCCGTGGACGCCGCCGACGCAAAAGCGATGCTCTCATCTCTTTCGGGCAACACCCACACGGTTTTCTCCGGCGTCTGTATCACGGACGGCGCGCGGACCGAAGCCTTCTATACGGCAACCGACGTGACGTTCTATCCGCTGCCGGAAGAAACGGTCGATTCCTATATCGCGACGGGGGAGCCGATGGACAAAGCCGGCGCCTACGGGATCCAGGGGCTCGGCTGCGTGCTGGTCGAACGCATCAGCGGCGATTACAGCAACGTGGTCGGCTTGCCGCTCGCGGAAAGCGCAAGAGTGCTCGCGTCGTTTGGCGTGAAAGGAACCATCAACGTATAAAAACACTGCTGCAGGTTTCTGCAGCAGCTTTCTTTTTTATTCCACTGTGCCGAGAATGAGCGGAATTAGCTCCGGCGGCGTATCGGAGAACCGCAGCGCCGCGAGGAACGCGCGTTCCGCTTCTTTGAGCAGCGCTTCGTCTTCACATAGCAGCGTCGCGAGCGGTTCGCCCGATTTGACAAAGTCGCCCGTCTTTTTCAAAAGCAGGATGCCTGCCGCCGGGTCGATGGCGTCCTCTTTTGTGTGCCGTCCGGCGCCGAGCAGGACACAGACACGCCCGATCGCTTCGGCGTCCATTACGGTGATATAGCCCGTCTGCGGCGCTTGCAGCGTGTAGGAGACCTTCGCCTTTGGCAATCGTTCCTGGTCGCGGATATAGTCCGCGTCGCCGCCCTGCGCTTCGACCATCCGCTCGAACGCCTGTTTTGCTTTGCCGCTGTCGAGCGCCTCCCGCGCCATCGCTTCGCATGCTTCTTTTGTGCCTTTGCCGCATAAGACAAGCAGTGTGGACGCGAGCGTGAGCGCAACTGTGCGCAGATCGTCCGGTCCCTTACCGTTCAGAACGGCGACGGCTTCCTGTACCTCCACGGCGTTGCCGACGGCGCAGCCGAGCGGAAGATCCATATTGGTCAGCACTGCCGCAACGCGCCGTCCGGCCCGTTTACCGATCTCAACCATCGCCGCCGCGAGCTTGCGCGCCTCAGCTTCGGTTTTCATAAACGCGCCGCTGCCGCATTTGACGTCGAGGACGATGCAGTCCGCGCCGCCGGCGAGCTTCTTTGACATGATCGACGATGCGATCAGCGGTATGCTGCTCACCGTTTCGGTCACGTCGCGCAGGGCGTAGAGCTCCTTGTCCGCCGGGCAGAGGTCGCCCGACGCGCCGACCACGCAAAGTCCGGTCTCGTTGACGACGGATATGAACTTTTCACGTGAAAGCGACGTCTGAAAACCTGGGATCGATTCGAGCTTGTCGATCGTGCCGCCCGTGTGTCCGAGGCCGCGCCCGCTCATCTTTGCCATTTTGACGCCGCAGGCCGCCGCCACCGGCGCGACGATCAGCGTCGTCTTGTCGCCGACGCCGCCGGTCGAGTGCTTGTCGCCCTTGACGCCGTCGATGCCGGAAAGGTCCGCCATATCGCCCGAGTGCGCCATCGCCAGCGTCAAATCGGCCGTCTCTCTTGCATCGAGCCCGTTAAGATACATCGCCATCAGCATCGCGGAGAGCTGATAGAGCGGGATGCTGCCGTCCGCCGCGCCGTTTGCGAAGAAGCAAAGCTCCTCCTTCGTCAGCGGCAGACCGTCGCGCTTTTTGCGCAGGATGCTTAAAAAGTCCATGCGTCCTCCTCAATAGCCGGTCACGGTTTCGCTTTTCATCAGCTTGACCAGCGCGCTTGTCCCGAGCCGGTCGCAGCCGAGCGCGAGATAGTCTTCGGCGTCCGCCCAACTGCGGATCCCGCCGGCGGCTTTCATCTTCAGATGCGGCGCGATGTGCGCGCGGAACAGTTCGATGTCCTCACGGGTGGCGCCGCCCTTCGAAAAGCCGGTGGAGGTCTTGATATAATCCGCGCCGGAACGGCTGACGACGCCGCACAGCGCGATCTTTTCGTCGTCTGTCAGAAGGCAGGTCTCGATGATGACCTTGAGCACCTTGCCGTCGCACGCCTTGCGCACCGCTTTGATCTCGTCTTCGATCGCGTCAAAATCGCCCGCCTTGGCGGCGCCGACGTGGATCACCATGTCGATCTCATCCGCGCCGTTCGCGACGGCGTCGGCGGTCTCAAAGACCTTCGCTTTTGTCGTATGGTAGCCGTTCGGAAAGCCGATCACCGTACAGACGCGCATCCGGTCGCCGACATAAGCCTTCGCCTGTTTGACGAAGCGCGGCGGGATGCAGACGCTTGCTGTGCCGTATTTTATCGCGTCGTCGCAGACGGCTTGGATCTGCGGCCAGGTCGCGTCCACCGCCAAAAGCGTGTGGTCGCAGTGAGAAAGAATCGTTGCTTTATCCATAAGTATTCCGCCTTTCGTTTCGTTGCTGCTTTCAGTATAGCACGCCTTGCTGCGAAAAGCAAGATTTCTTTATTTGACACGGCGGCGAAATCTGTGCTACAATCATACTATCTTATTTTCGGAGGGTTTCATTATGACACTGCTCGAAGCGATCGACGCGCGCCATTCCGTGCGCCAGTATCTTGAAAAACCGATCGAAGACGAAAAAATCGCCGCCCTGCGCGAGGCGGCGGAGAAGGTCAACAAAGAAAGCGGTCTGCATCTGCAGATCGTGACAAACGAGCCGAAAGCGTTCTCCGGTCCGCTGGCGCATTACGGCAACTTCACCAACGTGACGAACTACATCGCCTGCGTCGGCAAAAAGGGGAAAACCCTCCACGAGGACCTTGGCTACTACGGCGAAAAGCTGGTCCTGCTCGCGCAGCAGCTCGGGCTCAATACCTGCTGGGTGGCGCTGACCGCAAGCAAGCGGAAGGCCGCCGCTGTGATCGAAAAAGGGGAGAAGATGCCCGTTCTGATCTCGCTCGGCTACGGCGCGACGCAGGGACACGAGCGCAAAACAAAAAGCGCCGCCGAGGTCAGCGACACTTTGGATGGACCCGACTGGTACAAGGCGGGGCTCGACGCCGCGCTGAAAGCGCCGACGGCGACCAATCAGCAGCGGTTCTTCTTCTCGCTGCAAGGTTCGACGGTCAGTCTCAAAGCGACCGGCGGCTTTTACAGCGACATGGACCGCGGGATCGTGAAATATCACTTCGAAGTCGGCGCGGGCGGCGCGGACTTCACCTGGGCGTAATCCGCCTTCAGTTTCGCGAGGATCTCCACATCCGCGGGACAAAAGTCGAAGCGATCGATCTCGTCCGGCGTGATCCAGCGAATCTCACAGTGTTCGAGCAGCTGCGGCGTGCCGTCTGTGATGGCGGCGTTGAACAGCGACAGCTCGACCGTCATATCGGGGTAGGGGTGGACGACTTTCATATAGAGGTCGTCCACGCGCACTGTCACGGCAAGCTCCTCTTTGCATTCGCGGATGAGGGCTTGCTGTTTTGTTTCGCCGTTTTCGACCTTGCCGCCGACGAATTCCCAAAGCAGCCCGCGCGTCTTGTGCGCCGGGCGCCGGCAGATCAGAAAGCGCCCGCTTTGCCAGATCAGCGCCGCAACGACCTTTGTCATATAAGGATTCCTCCTGTGTGGTTATATTTCAATCGGTTGGGTTTTCGGGCGACCACGCAGGGTCGATTTTCGCCTACCGTTTAACCCGGGCGACCACGCAGGGTCGATTCTCGCCTGCCGGCTCGGTCGTTGCTTCAAAAGGCCATCGCCTTTTGAGGTCGCCGCCGGCGACCCGCAACCCTACGCGACATAAATTATAGGTTCTGCTTTCATGCCCAACGCCTCGGGTTGTCTTGAATGTATGCCCGTTTTTCGTTCAAATCAAGGTCGTTGCGAATAATATGCTCATAATAATTCCGCTGCCACAACTTCTTTTCAAACGGCTGCAACGATCCGTTCCGGACTTCCGCAATATAGGCGTTGGTGGTCATCGTTTTGTACCACGAGACGATCTCACCGATCGTGTATTCATCGGTTTTCATTTTCATCAGAATCATGTGCACATGATCCGGCATGACGATATGTTCATCCAATCGCAGGTTGTGGTATTTCTTTTCCAACTCAAACATCCAATGCAGCGCTATTTCTTTTGCAAACGGCTGTTCAAACAAGGGCAGTCTGGCTTGACAACAGATTGTAATGTAAAACGCCGCGTTTTCGTTATAATCAAACAGCGGTAAGCGAAGATTCTTCCGTTCCGATTCAACCAAAATGACCATCCCCCAATATCATGAATCTATCATATAATGGCTGATTTGTCAAGCGATTGTCGCGTAGGGGCGACCCTGCGTGGTCGCCCGGGTTAAACTTGTCGCGAAGGATTGCCAAAGTGCGTCGCAACCGTTTTCCGCCGCAAAAGAAAAAA
>JAFYDS010000076.1 GCA_017544665.1 Clostridia bacterium
GAAGGCACACTTCACGCGCGCAGCGCACATCACATCCGAAGGATACTTCACGTTCCGCGTCAGCGGAACACTTAGTTGAAAAAAGCACGCCGAAGCGTGCTTTTTTCTGACACCCCCTGGGGGAATCGAACCCTCAACTGACCCTTAGGAGGGGCCCGTTATATCCATTTAACTAAGGAGGCGTAGCTGTATTCGGTTGTCGCCGCATATCTGCGGCGCGTTTATCTTACCAAAAAAAAGCCGGTCTGTCAAGTCAGAAGATGCGGCTTCGTGAGAGCAGGTATCCGGGGATCACGACGATCACAAAGAACGCCCAGCTCACGAGCGTGAACGTGCGCAGGAACTTGCCGCCGTTCTGCGGATAAGCGCGCACATAAATGCGGTAGTTGATGACCGACGCCAGCGACCCGATCAGCGAACACAGTCCCGCCGTATCCGCGCCGTAGATCAGCGCGTCGCGGTTGACGGCAAACGGGAACAGAACGATCGTCGCGGGCACGTTGGAAATGATCTGACTCAGACCGATCGCCCACCAGTATTCGTGTCCGGCAACGCTGCGGCGCAGGAACGCGGCGACGGTTTCGTTGGCGGCAACGGAGGACGAAAAGATAAAGAAACACAAAAACGTGACCAGCAGCGCATAGTCCACCTTCAAAAACAGCCGGCGATCCACAATGCATATCGCAGTCGGTACGATCAGCAGCGCGACCGGCCACCAGCGCGTTCGGGTCACGATCACCGCCAGCACCAGCACGAACAGCGCTAAATCTGTCGCGCGCTGCACACGGCGCTCGGGCGGCAGCGCAGACGCATCCGTCCGCGGCATAACCGCGCGGTGCAAGTCCTTGCGGTACAGCACAAAGACAAACACGACCAAAAGCGCGGCGGACATCGCGCACAGCGGCAGCATCCGCAGCATGAAACGGCCGACGCCGACGTCGATCTGTCCGAACAGGAACAGATTCTGGGGGCTGCCGAACGGCATAAGCAGCGAGCCGCGGATGGCGGCGATGTTTTCCATCGAGATCACGGGCAGAATGTACGACTCCTGATCCATGCGCCGGAACAGCAGGATCGTCAGCGGCACGAAAATCATCAGGGATACGTCGTTGGTCACGAACATGGACGAGAAAAATACGCCGAACACCAAAAACAGCGTCAGCGTCGTCATGTGCCGCAGGCGCGACGCCGAATCGGCCAGCGGCTGCAAAACATTTTCCTGCTTGAATCCCTCGAGCACGCACAGCATCATGAACAACGTACCGAGCGTGCGCCAGTCGATCTGCGCAAAACGCTGCGCCGTCATGGGCGTCAGAATCAGCCCCGCAACAGCCGCCGCAAGCGAGAGCGCCAGCATCCATTCTTTTTTGAAAAAGCGCAGTATCTTTTTCATGGTCGTGTGTCCTTTGCTTTTATCGAACGGCCGCATTCAGATGAAAACGCCGCTTTTTCGCTCGACAGGCGTATACAGATACGTCGAGAGCAAAAAAACGGCGAGAAAAAAGTCCAACGATTCTTCCGGTTCTTCGCTGAATGCGGCCGTTCCCGATCAGATCTTCATCGCCACGTCGTATGCGCGCCAAATGACGGAGCGCAGATTGCCGACGGCCAGACAGTCGCCGACCAGGTAGACGTTCTTGCCCTTCGCGGCAAGCGGCGCCGGAATGTAACCCGCGCAACTGATGACGCTGTCGCACGCGACCTCAAAGTCCTTGCCGTCCTTGCCGGTGCAGACGATCGAGCCGTCTTTGACCGTTTTCAACGTCGTTTCGAGATAGACCGGCACGCCGTTCAGCGCGAACCATTCGCGCAGATACGAGGCGTTCGCCAGACACACGCCCTTCTGCGCGACCAGATCGTCCTTCATCTCGACGATAATCGGCTTCTTGCCCTGCAGCGCAAGCTCGTAAGCGATCTCGCTGCCGGTCAGTCCCCCGCCGATGACCGCGACTGTCTCGCCGACCGGCGTCCCGTTCAGGTAGTCGCAGCCCTCGATCATCTTTTCATTGCCCGGCACCTTGCGCAGCAGGCGCGGCACGGCGCCGGTGGCGATGATGACAGGCGCGCCGCCGAACGACGCAATATCCTTGACCTCGTCGTTCAGGCGCACGTCGATCCCCATTTGCTCCATCTGCCGGCGGTACCATGCAAGCAGATCGCGCAGCTTACCCTTGTAAGACTCGGCGCTGGCCGGAATGAACGTGCCGCCGAGCACGCCGCTCTTTTCGTGGATAACGGGATTGTGGCCGCGGAGCTTGAGCACACGCGCGGCTTCCATGCCGCCGATCCCGCCGCCGACGATATGCACCGTCTTGGGCGACGCGGTCTTTTTGATATAATGCTTGTTCCACTGCATCGTTTCCGCGTTGACGGCGCAGCGCGACAGACCCAGACTGTCGGGCAAATCCTGATCGTTCGGAACGCCCTTGTAATGACACATATTGAAGCAGCCGTTGTGGCAGAGGATGCACGGACGGATGTCCGCTTCCTGATCGTTCATCAGCTTGGTGACCCACGCCTGATCCGCAAGGAACGGACGCGCGAAACCCGCGCCGTCGAGGTTGCCGCTCTCGATGGAAGCGGCCGCCGTACGCGGATCGAGACGACCGGCGCAGATGACCGGAATATCTACGAACTTTTTGATGTGCTCCACGTCCGCAAGGTTGCAGTTCTCCGGCATGTAGACGGGCGGATGCGCCCAGTACCACGCGTCATAGGTGCCGTTGTCGCAGTTGAGCGCGTCGTAACCCGCATCCTGGAGATATTTCGCGGCTTTTTCGGATTCTTCCATATCGCGGCCGACTTCGACATAGTCCTCACCCGGCAGCGCGCCCTGACGGAAGCCCTTGGTCTTGGACACAATGCTGTAGCGCAGCGACACGGGGAAGTCCTTGCCGCAGGCCTCCTTGATCGCCTGCACGACCTCGACCGCAAAGCGGTAGCGGTTCTCGAACGAACCGCCGTATTCGTCGGTACGCTTGTTTACATATTTGAGCGTGAACTGGTCGAGCAGATAGCCCTCGTGCACCGCGTGCACTTCCACGCCGTCCACGCCCGCTTCTTTCAGGAGCCTCGCGCTCTCTGCAAACGACTCCACGATCTGGCGGATCTCTTCCTTCGTCATCTCGCGGGACGGCAGCTTATCCGACCAGCGGTTGGGCGAGGGACTCGCGGACGCCGTGATCTTGTCCAGATCCATAAACGGTTTGCTGACCACGCGCAGCACGGGATTGTTGTACAGCATTTCCATCATGGAGCTGACTGTAAAGGAACGGCCGAAGCCCGCTGTCAACTGCACGAAAAGCTTGGCGCCCGTCTTGTGGAACTCGGGCATCCACTTTTTGAGGTCGTTAAACATTTTTTTGTTTTTGTGCAGCCACTGACCGCGCATGGGATTGTAGACCGGCTGGCAGCCGGGCAGAAGCAGACCGACGTTGTTTTTGGCAACTTCCATGATGAAGCGCGCGCCGACCTTGTCAAAGTGATTGTGAACTTCCATCCAGCCGAACAGGTCTGTACCGCCCATGCTCGTCAGGACGATGCGGTTTTTGATCTCGCAATTGCCGATTTTCCACGGGGTAAACAGGGGAGCTAATTTTTGATCCATATCCATTCTCCTCACATTGTAATCAGGGGATAACCGCTTACGGTTTTATTTTACCTGATTTTCTGAATTTGTCAATGGTTATCAGGCAGAAAAGAGCTGCCGCGCAGGGTAAAATAAATCGTTCTTCACGAAATAAATCGGGCAGCTTCAGTTGATTGACAACTGTGCTGCCCGACTTCTTAAGTATGGTTTACACGGAACGCGTCAATGCACGTGAGCGCCGGATCAGCCGGCGGCGGACGTCGAGGCGTTCTGCTGGAGATACTGCACCGTGGTCTCGATGCGCTGCGCTGCGCGCTTGTATCCTTTTTCCAGACCGGCTGCATTCTCCGTAACCTTGGAGCTGTCCTTCCCGAGCTCTTCCTCAAGCCAGGAGGAGTAGTCGTTCTGCGTATTTTCCGTGCGGATGGTGTTGCGGTACGCATAGTTCGGATTGCCGACATAGTACATGATGTGGTAGCCGTACTCGCTCTCGATCATCTCGACGTCGCCTTCCTTGCGGCTCTTGTCAAAGATCCACTTGTCGAACGAATCGACCATCATGCCGGGCGTGACGTTCTCATACAGACCACCGTTCGTGTTGGAACCGGTGTCCTCAGAATTCTCATCGGCCAGATTGCCGAACGCTTCCTCGGTCTTGTCCTCGAGCGCTTCCCACTGCGCAAGCACTTCGTCGGCCTTCGCCTTCTTCTCTTTGACCTCGTCCTCGCTCAGCGCCTCTCCCGAAGAAGAATCCACCGTCATGAAGAGGATGTGACGCACATCGACGGTCGGCTGCGGATACTCGGCCTTGACCACATATACGGCATAGGCCGCACCGTTGGCATTGGCAAAGCTCTTCTTATCGCCCGCCTTGCGGCCGGCTGCAAACGCCCAGTCCGCCGCGTCCTCGGAAATGGAGCTGGACAGCGTCGACTTGTTCGTCGCATAGTGCTTGGTGTCGGCGTCGTAGTCGTGCTCTTCCTCGGCAGCTTCCTGCGCCGTATCTTCTGCGGTCTCCGCAGCGTCAGCGGTTTCTTCCGTCTCTTCGGCTGCTTCCTGGGTTTCTTTGGTCTCTTCCTTGGTTTCCTCAGCCTCTTCCTTGGTTTCCTCGGCAGTTTCCGCCGGTTCCTCCTTGGCGCGGATGATTTCTTCCGCTGCCTTCGAGAAAGCAGCCTCGTCTGTCGCCTTGGCCAGCAGCGCGTCCGCATCCTTGAGCGCGTTCGCGTTCTCGGCTTCCTAACGCTTCTGAAGC
>JAFYDS010000001.1 GCA_017544665.1 Clostridia bacterium
CGAAGAACACTTTGAAACGGAAAACGACGTCTGGTTCGTCTATCCGATGAAAGGATCCGGCGAAGCGGCGCTGCCCTATAACGACGCCGTGGAAGAAGCGCTCTGCTTCGGCTGGATCGACAGCACGAACCGCAGACTCGACGATTTTCACAGAGCCCAGCGGTTCACGCCGCGCCGACCGGGCAGCCCCTATTCGCAGCCGAATATCGAGCGGCTCAAGTGGCTCGACGCGCGCGGTCTCATCCACCCGAAGATCCGCCCGTCGGTGCAGGATTTGCTTGAAAGCGAATTCATCTTCCCGGAAGATATTCTGAACGCGCTCAAAGCGGATCCGGTCGTCTGGGCAAATTACACCGCCTTTTCCGCGCCGTACCGGCGCATCCGCGTCGCGTATATCGACGCCGCGCGGCAGCGTCCCGCGGAGTTCGAAAAACGGCTTTCGAACTTCATCAGCAAGACGCGGGAGAATAAGCTCATTGTCGGCTTTGGCGGCGTGGACAAGTACTACAAATAGATGTAAAACAAGAAAGGACCCTTTTATGCAAATCAGACTCGAACCCTGGGACGACAGCCGCAAGCAGGATCTGATCGACCTTTGCAACGGCGCGGACCGTACCTTCTTAACCAACCGTTTACCGTATCCGTATACCGAAGCCGACGCCGACTGGTGGCTCGGGAAGGTACACGAACACGACGGCAAAGACGGCGTCTTCCGCGCGGTCGTTGTTGACGGAAAAGCCGTCGGCAACATCACCGTGGAGGGAAAATCGGACGTCTATTGCAAAGACGCTGAACTCGGCTACATCCTCGCGACGCCTTACTGGGGCAAAGGAATCATGACCGAAGCGACCGCGCAGATCTGCGCCCTCGTGTTCGAAACGCTCGATCTCGCCCGGATCACCGCCGAGGTGTATGCGCCGAACAAAGCGTCGCAGCGCGTGCTCGAAAAGAACGGTTTCGTGTTGGAGGGACAAAAGAGAAACGCCGTCTTCAAAAACAGCGCGCTGTGGGATCTGTATATCTACGGTCTGCTGAAGCCGGAGGAAAATGCACATGATTGAGACCCAAAGGCTGACCCTCGTCGTCGCAACGCGCGGCGAAATGGAGCAAATCATTGCGGCGACCGAAGAGGACGAGCTGAAACAAGCCTACCGCGAAATGCTGCAGGGCTGTCTGGACCACCCGGAGCAATGGGACTGGTACGCAATTTGGCTGATTACCCGCAAGGACGGCACACACATCGGCGACCTGTCGTTCAAGGGACTGCACCCAGACGGCAGCGTGGAGATCGGTTACGGGATCGATCCGGCCTTTTGGGGCAATGGATACGCCACGGAGGCGGTGGACGCCGCAGTCCGCTGGGTGCTCGAACAGCCCGGTGTCATAAGGGTGGAAGCAGAAACGGATCCGCACAACAGCGCTTCACAGCGCGTGCTGGAAAAATGCGGTTTTCTACCGACCGGAACGACCGGAGAAGAAGGCCCGCGGTTCGTCAGAAGGAAAATATAAATACGGAGGAAAGCGCTATGATCATCGGTATCATCGGCGAAAACTGCACCGGAAAATCCACGCTTGCGGACGCGATCAGGGACAAACTGTCCGCCGAGGTCATCACAGGCAAGGACTACTTGCGGCTGGCAAAAACGGAGGCGGAAGCCACCGCCCTGTTCAAAGAGAAGCTGGCACAGACGCCGGACGACAAAACCGTCGTCTATGTGATCTCGGAAAAAGAGCAGTTCTCTTTGCTGCCGGAAACTGCGGTACGGATCCTCGTCAAAGCGGATCTTGACACAATCAAGGAGCGCTTCCGTGCCCGGATGCGCGGCAATCTCCCCGCCCCTGTCGCGCAGATGCTCGAGCGCAAGCACGGCATGTTTGACGGCGAACGGCACGACTTGATCTATGACGGCGTCGCGGGAGATCCGAACGCGGTCTGCGAGGCGCTGAAAGCGTATCGTGGAATTAGTATAAAAGCAGAATAAAGCAAAAGCACCTCCCGCTTTGGGAGGTGCTTTTCTGTTTTGATCGGGTTATTTTCTTCTTGCCAGCGCTTCGGTTTTCCGCTGCGCCGCAGCCGCGCGGGCGGCTTCTTCTTCCAGCGCTCGCCGTTCGTCGAGCCGCGCCTTTACAAGCGGATAATCGTCCGTAAACGCGTCGATCTGCGCGTAGGCTTCGCTGAGCAGCAGGTGCCGATGGGCCCAGAGATAGGGCTTCATCACCTTGCCGAAATGGTTGCGCACCTTGTTCGCCGCGCGGATCGCCCGCCGTTTTTCCTGCCGCTGCGCTTTGGTCTCCTCCGGGAGATCAAACAGCTTTTCGTAATCATCGGCAGAGAACGATTCAACGTCCCGCTCGGGGTGCTTTTCACGCAGTCTGGCTGCGTGTTTGACAGCGCGGGCATTGCTGATCGCGTCCGACCGCAGTGTGCGCTCCTCTTTGTTTGCACCGCCCGGCAGCGCGATCGCAAGCTGTTCGAAGTCCGCCGTCTTGCCGGTCTCATCGTCCGCCATCTGCCGGCAAAGGTCGATGAACGCCTTACCGAACGGCGTTTCGTAACGGGTCAGCTCCTTTTGCAAGAACGCCGCGATCTCGATTTCCTCGTTAGCCGCGCGGATCGCCTTGTTCGTCGCCTTGCGTTCCGCTTTGGGCATGGCGGCGTCTTTTTTGAGCTTTTGCTGCTTTTCGCCGCCGAGGTGCGCGTTCATCAATGTCAGCGCCTCGCAAGCTTCGCAGTAGAGTTCGTCCTCCAGTACGCCCGCGTGGCGGTCCTCAACGGCGCTGCGCAGCCGCACGACGCGCACGACCGCCTTCTGATCGGTCTCGCTGAGGTCGTAGAAGAACCACGGCAAAATGTCGATCACCGCGCCGACGAGGGAGATCATCAGGAGCTTGTCGAGCAATGTGTACAACACGTTGCCGCTGTTGAAGCTGCCGTCCTCCAGATAGACGTTGAGAACGGTATAGTCCGTACCGTCAAAGCCGTTGCGCTTATAGACCCACGGGATAAACAGGTTCGTCACCGCGCCGACCGCGCCGCCGACATAGGTGTCGACCACGCCGAACGAGCCGTCGATCCGCTCGCCGCTGATGTACTGCTGATAGTCGCGGATATCGGATTCCATCGCGCGGTCGATGATCTCGGTCGTCTCCCAGAAACGGTTGAGGAAATAGAAGATGAAGATGAGCACAAGGCTCTTTTTATAGGTCAGGGCAAGGCCGAGCGTGATGAACACCTGCGTGATGTTCTTGACGAGCTTGAAGCCCTTTTTCCCGAGCTTGTCGATCAGCCACGGCGACGCGAGCATCGCCCACATGGAGGAGTTGTACGACAGCGTATCCATGATGCCGTAGGTCGTCATCGAGCCGACCTTGCCGTAATAGAACAGCCACTGCATCAGGACGTTTTTGCTGTCCTCCATAAAGTTGTTCCAGTTGTCGGAACACTTGATCCAGAACAGCTTGTTGCGCGACACCGCCTTGAGGGCGCTGACAAGGCCGACCTTCGTCACCTTCGAGCGCGGCTCTATGATCCGCTCCTGCACGCCGTAGTAGGCGGCAAGGCTCATGGCGACGCCCACGATGATGAACACGGGATAGATGATCCGGTAGGTGCGGATATTATACAGATCGCCGTCGGCGAACACGTCGCTGAGCACGGGGATCAGAAAGCCCGTCAGGCTCGGCGCGAAATTGTGGACGAGCGACGAGACCGTCATGATCCGCACGCGCTCTTTCGAGTTCGGCGAGATCACAAAGACGAGGTTGCTCACGCCGGTGGAATACCAGCCCTGCACATAGCCCTGGATCTGTCCGATCAGAAACAGCGAAATGACCATCGGGATATAGCCCATTTTTTCATACGGGAAGAACAGGGCGAACAGCGACAGGATCCCGGACGGTATCGCCAGCTTGACAAAGACGCGGTACTTACCGGCGCGTGAACGCAGGTTGTCGATGATATAGGCGTTGAGCGGCGCGAGGGCGTATCCGATCGCCGTACATATGTAACCGAAGATCAGCAGGTCGCGATGCGTCATGTGCAGCGTCATCGCCGTGAACGGATTGTTGACGGCAAAGCCGATCCCGAACACAGTCGCAAGACGCATCCCGAGCCAGCCGACGGAGAGCATCAGATATTCCCGGTACGCGACGCTGTCGCCCGTGGCGGGCTTGCGCCAGTAGGCGACGATCTCACGGACAAAGTCTTTGATCTTTTCAATCATCAGACGCTCTCCCCTCCTCAAAGATCAGCGTTGTGACGCTCTTTTGCGGGAACGTGAAGTCCCGCGCGGGCGCGAACGGCGTCAGCGAACACGCTTCGCTGGTCACATAGATCTCCCGGATCTGTTCCGGCAAGGTCGCCTGCACATCGTACGCGTTGTGGTTTGCGATAACGACGACGTGCAGCCCGTTCTTGGTAAAGCCCGCGCCCTGCAGGTCGTCCCCCGCATCCACAAGAAAGCGGACAGAGTCTGGCTCGATGAACTTGCTGAACTGCCCGAACGCATAATAGCGCTTTGTCAGCTCGAACGTTCGCGCGTCGTCATTTGTGTAAATCAGACCGTCGCAGTAGTCCACATTGGAAACGGCGATCCAGAGCTGCCACGCGCTGACGTTGAGGATCGTCAGATCCTCGAGCATGACTTTTGTCTGCTCCAGCGCAGAGTCCATGCCGTAGTCCCGGCCACCCTGCATGTGTGTCCATTCGCTCGTCTTGACCGGCACGCCCGGAAAGCGTCTGTCGAGCCAGCGGCGGTAGCGGCGCAGGAACGGTGTCCGGTCATCGACGAAGCACGCCGGCACCGGAAAGCCGGGTTTCACAAAATAGGAATGGAGATCAACGGCGTCAACCGCTTTTCGGATCTTTTTGTCGCCAAGAACGATCCGCGTGTAGGTTTTGTTATAGAAGCGGATATCGCCGTTTTCCGCGGCGGAAAGGCGCAGGCCCGCGAGGGCGGGGCGCTCATCCAGCGCATCGGCAAAGACGCGCAGCAGACGTTTGACCTGCCGCGGGCGGTAGTGGCAGCCCTCCTGCCCGCCGGTCCATTTCCAAAGCGGCTCGTTTACCGGAGAAAGGTAGCGGATCGGGACGCCCAGTGCGCGGAAGTGCTCTACGCAGTCTAGGCAATACGCCGCGAAAGAAGCGTAGTTTTCTCTTGCAAGGTTCGTGTGAAACGGTTTGCTGCAGTGCGCCATCCCGTTTTTGGTCAGGCGCTCCGGCGGGGAGTTGACGAAGAAGATCACCTCGTCCGCGCCGAACTGCACCGCCTTTTGCAGCACCCAGACGGCGTTAGCGTCGCGATCCCAGTCATAGCCGCCGTCCGTGTCAAAACTTTCCGCGCGGCGGGAGGCGTTGCCGAAGTCGCCTTTGCCGCTCGCGGCGGAACCGCCGCCGAGGTTATAGCGGTAACAGCGCACACCGATCCCGTTTTCTTTGTCAAACAGCAGCTGCGCGATGCGCTCACGTTTCGGCAACCCGCTCTCTTCGTCCGGCTCTGTCCAGCCGCCGACGACCTGTGCCCACCAGGCGCCGCTGACGCCGAAGCGTTCGAACGTCTGGAACCGTTCGTCCGTATGCAGCGTAATTTTCGTCATGCGCCGCTCCCCTTTCTTTCGGTTTTGTTTATTATAGCACAATTCCGTGCGCAAGGAAAGTGGGATCGCGCCACTTATACTTTTTAATAGTTCACAGAGCGTCAGCAATGCGCTATAAAAGAGGCGCAAATCGCGTTTTCATTGAAAAAGGCTTTGCAATTTTCATGCTCTTTTGCTATAATATAGTTTAGTACTATTCTAAAAGGAGAACGCTTCAAGATGAGACCGGAAGAACACCACGATTACCTCAACGGGCTGACGCAGATGGCGTCCGCGGCGTCGGTGCGCTGCGGTCCGAGCGAAGTACGCGCCGCCTGCTTTTCGCCGAAGTCGTTCGCGCCGCTGTTTTGCAAGGCATATCACATCAAGCCGTCGCTTCTGACGCTCAAGGAGAGCGACAGCAGCTTGTATGATCTCCTCGCAGCCTGGCTCGGCGACGAACCGAGGGGCGTCACGGACGGGCTTTGTCACCTGCTGCATTTCCGGCTCGGCGACGCCATACAATGCTATGAAGTGGAAAACATCGGACCGCTGCGCGACGCAATCTCTTCGCCGCACAAATACGCGCCGTTCTATACGACAGAGGACCTTTTCTTCGCGGTTTTCCGCGACGTCGCCGTCTGCTTTATAATGGGCAATTTTGAATAACGGGGGTTTTGGCATGAACCTGTCAAATGAACTATCTGCCACGACGGACCGCAGTAAAAAAATCGTGCGGACCAGTATTCTCGGTATTGCGGCGAACGTCTTTCTCGCGGCGTTCAAGGCTGTCGTCGGTCTCGGCGTCCACTCGATCGCGATTGTCCTCGACGCGGTCAACAACATCACGGACGCAGCTTCGTCTCTGATCACGATCATCGGCACCACGCTCGCCGGCAAGGCGCCCGACCGCAAGCACCCGTTCGGTCACGGCCGCGCGGAATATCTCAGCGCGCTGCTGATCTCTTTTCTGGTGCTCTACGCCGGTATCGCCGCCATGACCGAATCGATCAAGAAGATCATTACGCCTGTGACGCCGGATTATTCCACCGTTTCTCTCATCATCGTCGCGGTCGCCGTTGTGGTCAAAATCTTTCTCGGCCGCTATTTCCACCGCGTCGGGAAGACCGTCAACTCACAGTCGCTGCAGAATTCCGGCACGGACGCGCTGCTCGACGCCGTGATCTCGGTCTCCACCCTTGCCGCCGCGGGCATCTTTCTTTGGAAAGGGATCTCGCTGGAGCCGTACCTCGGCGCGGCGATCTCGCTGGTGATCCTCAAATCCGGCATCGACATGCTGCGCGAAACGATCTCGCAGCTTTTGGGCGAACGCGCCAACGCTGACCTCGCCAAAGGGATCAAGGAGACGGTGCTCTCATTTCCGGACGTTTCCGGCGTCTACGATCTCGTGCTCAACAACTACGGTCCCGACGCGTTCAACGGCTCGCTGCACATCGAGGTTCCGGACACCTACGCCGCAAACGAGCTCGACGAGCTGATCCGCGCGATCACTGTCAAGGTCTATCAGGAGCACAACGTCCTGCTGACCGCCGTCGGCGTCTTTTCGGTCAACACACACGACCCGGAGATCATCGCGATGCGCGAGAAGATCAGCGAAATGGTGCTGAAAAACGAATATGTGTTACAAATCCACGGTTTTTTTGTCAACGAAGAGAAGAAGACGATCCGTTTCGATCTGATCATCAGCTTCGACGCGAAGGACCGCGTGGCGGTCTATAACGATATTCTCCGCGAAGTGCAAAGCGTCTATCCCGATTACACGTTCGAAGTCGTATTGGATACGGACTTTTGTGAAAGCTGAAAAACAGCGCCCTGCGGGGCGCTGTTTTAGTGTGCAGTGTGCAGTTTGCAGTGTGCAGTTGAATTTGGAATTTGGAATGTGGAATGTGAAATATCATTTTTCCTTCCCATTGTCCCTTTTTTCCTAACAACTAACGACTGCCGACAATTTCACGCTTTTACAGTAAACGTCACGGATGCGGCGCCGCGTCCCTGTTCTTGCATGTTGTAGGAAAAGGTCATACGATAGGTCCCCTTATCGAGCGTCTTGCCGTAGGCAAGCGGGAGATTCACATGAAGCTGCCCCACAGCGCCCGGCTCGAGCATCAGCAGGATCTTCAACACCACATAGTCGCTGCGCTTTTGCATCGTCGTCCAACCGGCAAGCGTTCGCTTCTCCAGCGTGAAGGAATCGAGCCCGAAAGAGATGGTGGTGCCGCTGTTGTTTTGGATCGTCATATCGATCTGTTCGGTCGCCGTCGTCACTTCCGGAACGGTCACGGTGACGCCCTGCAGATCTCCCGTAGCGCCGCGCAGCGGGAACAGCACAGCGAAGACCGCGAGAAAAAACGAAACTATTTTTTGATAGAAAGCTTTCAGTGTTGACATATGAACTCCTTTCTGACAGAAGGCAATCGCATGAAAATGGCGGTTGCCAATCGTTCGAAGCAAAAAGCCGCCGGTAGGAACCAGCGGTTTTTCATATTATTCGGCGAGGACGATCCCAAGTTCGTTCAGCTGGGCAGTATCCACCTGCGCCGGGCATTCCGTCATCGGTTCGCTGGCATTCTGCACCTTCGGATAGGCGACGACGTCGCGCAGCGTGTCAAGCTTCAGCATCTGCATGCAAAGGCGGTCGAGACCCAGACCGATACCGCCGTGGGGCGGCGCGCCGAAGCGGAACGCATCGGTCAGGAAGCCGAACTTCTGATAGGCTTCTTTATCGCTCAGACCGAGCAGCGAGAAGATGCGCTTCTGGAGCACGGGGTCGGTGATACGGATGGAACCGCTGGCGAGCTCGATGCCGTTGAGGACGAGGTCATACGCTGTCGCGCGGACGTTCGCCTTGTCGGTTTCGAGATACGGCAGGCACTCTTCGAGCGGCGCGGTAAACGGGTGGTGCATCGCGACGAACTGGCCGAGCTCCTCGTCCCAGTCAAAGAACGGGAATTCGACGATCCACAGGAGGTTGTATTTATCCTTCGGGATGATGTCAAGCTTCTTCGCCACATTCTGACGCAGCGCGCCGAGCACCGGCAGCGTCACGCTCTCCTTGTCGGCGATGATCAGCACGACGTCGCCGGGCTTTGCGTCCGCTTTCGCGGCGATGGCTGCCATTTCGTCGTCGGTCATAAACTTCGCGAAGGAGGACGCCACCGTACCGTCTTCGGCGTAGCGGATCCAGGCGATGCCCTTCGCGCCGATGCCTTTGACGAATTCGACGAGCTTGTCGATCTCCTTGCGGGTGAGGACGTTGTAAGCGCCCTTCGCGGTGATCCCGCAGACGCGGCTGCCGTTCGCGACGGCGCCGGAGAAAACGCCGAAGCCGCAGTCTTTCACTTCATCGGCGAGATCAAAGATTTCCATGCCGTAGCGGGTATCCGGCTTATCGGAGCCGTAGCGCTCCATCGCGTCCTTGAAGGTCAGGCGCGGCAGCGGCAGCTGGACGTCAACGTCCAGGATCTCTTTGAACAGTCTGCCCATGAAGCCCTCGATCATCGAAAGGACGTCCTCCATCTGGACGAAGCTCATTTCAACGTCGATCTGGGTGAATTCCGGCTGACGGTCGGCGCGGAGGTCCTCGTCGCGGAAGCAGCGGGCGATCTGCATATAGCGGTCGAACCCGGCGACCATCGACAGCTGCTTATACAGCTGCGGCGACTGCGGGAGCGCGTAAAAGCTGCCCTTATGGATGCGCGACGGCACAAGGAAGTCGCGGGCGCCTTCGGGCGTGGATTTGATCAGCATCGGCGTTTCGATCTCGATAAAGCCGTTTTCATCGAAGTAGTCGCGCGTCACCTTCGTGATCTTGTGGCGCAGCAGGATGTTCTTTTGCAGATCCGGGCGGCGCAAATCGAGGTAGCGATACTTCAGGCGCGTCAGTTCGCTCGTCGGGCAGTTTTCAATGATCTCGAACGGCGGCGTTTCGCTTTCGCCGAGGATCCGCAGATCATCGACGGCGATCTCGATCTCGCCCGTCGGGATGTCGTAGTTCTTGCTGGAGCGTTCGCGGACGACGCCATGCGCCATCAGCACGTATTCGCTGCGCACGTTGAAGGCCTTATCGAACACCGCTTTCTCGGTCGAATCGTCAAACGCAAGCTGGACGATGCCCGTCCGGTCACGCAGGTCGACGAAAATCAGTGCGCCGAGGTTGCGCTGCCGCTGCACCCAGCCGCAGACGACGACTTCCCGGTCGATATCCTTTGATGTAAACGTGCCGCAGTAGTCGGTTCGTTTGAGTCCTGTCATGGTATCCATACTGAGTCACCTCTTAAAATAATGTACTGTTGAGAATCGCGTCGACGTCGATATCGGTATCTACGCCGAGGTCTTCGAGTTCCTTGAGACTTTCGCTGATCGAAAGGCGCATGAAGTCGCCTTCGAATGTATCGAGCGTCATTTCCGTCTCTTCGCCCGTGTCCATGTTCTTGAGACGGGCTTTGCCCCCGTCGAGTTCGCTGTCGCCGAGGACCATCGTGAACTTCGCGCCGAGCTTATTTGCGTATTTCATCTGCGCTTTAACGCTGCGCCCGACGACGTCGCATTCGGCATATACTCCCTCCTGCCGCAGCGCAGCGACGATCTGCATCGCGCGGTCGAGCGCTTTGTCACCCATCGAGGCGAGATAGAGACTGCAGCGTTCCGGCTCCGGAAACGGGAGGTTTTGCGCCCCCATCAACAGCATCAGCCGTTCCAGCCCCATGGCAAAGCCGAGTGCTGGCGTATGCGGGCCGCCGATTTCTTCCACAAGGCCGTCGTAGCGGCCGCCGCCGCAGACGGTGCCCTGGGCGCCGATCTCGGTGGAAACAAATTCGAAGACGGTACGAGTGTAATAATCGAGGCCGCGGACGATGGTCGGGTTTACCGTGAACGGAATCCCCATGGTGCGCAGGAAGGCCTGTACCTGTTCAAAGTGGGCGCGGCAGTCGTCGCACAGATAATCGAGCACCTTGGGCGCGTCCTTCGCGATCGCGGCGCAGACGGGGCTTTTGCAGTCGAGAATGCGCATCGGGTTGCGGTCGAGCCGCTCCTGACACGTCCCGCAGAGCTCATCCTTGCGGCTCTCAAAGTAGTCATGCAGCGCCTTGTGATACTCCTTGCGGCAGTCCTTGCAGCCGATAGAATTGAGCTGCAGCTCGAGATCGTGCACGCCGAGGAACGAGAACAGCTCGTTCGCGAGGGCGATCGTCTCGGCGTCTGCCGCGGGCGACGCCGTGCCGAGGCATTCGACGCCGAACTGATGGAACTCGCGCAGGCGGCCCGCCTGCGGCTTCTCGTAGCGGTAGCAGCTCGTCAGATAGCAAAGCTTCTGCGGCATCGGCTCATTATACAGGCCGTGCTCGAGGAAGGAGCGCACAACGCCCGCCGTCCCCTCGGGGCGCAGCGTGATCGAGCGGTCGCCCTTGTCGAGAAACGTGTACATCTCTTTCTGGACGACGTCGGTCGTATCGCCGACGCCGCGCTGGAACAGCTCGGTGTGTTCAAACACCGGCGTCCGGATCTCACGGAAGCCGTAGTTGCCGGCGATCTCGAGCGCCGTACTTTCCAGAAACTGGATTTTGTGGCTCTCCTGCGGCAGCACGTCCTGTGTGCCCTTGATGGATTTTGTGACCAAAGCCATAGGTTGGAAACCTCCTTTGAGGAAGATTGTTGAAATTAGAAATTCGGAATTGGGCGCCTCTAAATACTCAAGTCGTTTTAGCGCGATGCAGATTTTATCGTCAGATTGCTTCATTTTGACGCAGGAAGCCTTTCGGCTTTCAAGAAGAAATTGGGCAATCTGGCGGTGAAAGGTGCGCGCAATAAAGCGGCGCGCAGTGTTTAGAGACGCCCAACCAAAAAAGCGTGCTTCTCCGCAACGGCATGTTCTGCCATAGGGATGAAGCAACGCTCCACGGTACCACCCTGATTGAACCGCCGCAGCGGTTCCGCTCATACGCCTTAACGCGGCAAAC
>JAFYDS010000077.1 GCA_017544665.1 Clostridia bacterium
GTTGAAGCATTTGCTGCCGCGGAAGAGCAGCAGATGCGGCTCGACGGAGATCACCGTGTCGCGCCGCAGCGACCCGATCAACCGGTCAAGCTGGCCGTCGCCGAAACCCGCGGGGACGATCTTTTTACGTTCAGCGTCCTTGAAGTGGAAGTAATAGGCCTTGTCCGCCAGCGTTTCGAGCGTCAGGTCCGCCTTCTGCCCGCTGCGCAGAAAGTTCGCCGGGTCATAGACATATTGCATCTCCGGGATCGCGGCGAGGAGCTTTTGCACCCGCTTTTCCGTGCTGCCGTAAAGACCGCTGTCGTTTTCGTGGCAGTAGTGCAGCCCGTATTCCCCGAGCAGCGCCACGAGCACGCGCAGCTTTTCGACGATCCGGTCCTCGTGGAAACCGAAAAGCGACGGGTAAAAGCTGAACCCGCGGATATTCTTTGCGCCGAGGATCTGCGCAACTTCGCAAAGGTTCTTCACCTTTTCGAGATAGGCTTCCATTTTGACCGTTTCCGGGATCTTCGCGAGCGGCGCGCCGAGCGACCAGACGGCAATTCCCGCTTCGTCAAACGCCGCCTTATACTGCCGCGCTTCGTCCGACGTGAGGTCCATCACGTTCTTGCCGTCGATGCCCCGCAGCTCGAGCAAAGGAATATCGTTTTTCTTGAGCGCGTCGATCTGACCGGCAAGGTCCTTCGCCGCTTCGTCCGCGAACGCGCAAAGCGTTACTTTCATGGTTTTCTCCTCCTGCTGCTTTGTTCTCTTTCAGTTTACCACCGAACGGCAAAAAACGCAACAATAATCAAGAAAGCTTAATTATTCTCTTTTCCTCTTGCAACGAAAGGCAAAACGTGCTATACTGAGGCGATCGAAAATGACAGGAGGTTCTCATATGGTTCATTTTCTCTATTCCGCCTTCAGCGATGAAAGCGGCGAAGCGACGCTGCAGGGACAGATCGACGCCTGCAAAGCGAACGGCATCACCCACATGGAGCTGCGCGGCTTCGGCAGCGGCCCGAACATCAACAACATCACAACCGAGAAGGCGAAGGAGCTGCGGGCGATCCTCGACAAAAACGGGATGCATCTTTCCGCGATCGGCTCTGCCTACGGCAAGATCAAGATCAAGGACGACTTCGCCCCGCATTTCGAAGCGTTCAAGAACACGATCGAAGTGGCGAAGATCCTCGGCGCGCCGTATATCCGTATCTTCTCGTTCTATTTCGACAGCGACGACGACTACGAAGCGAACCGCGACGAGGTTCTGCGCCGTGTTCAGGCGATGGCGGACTACGGCTATGAGCATGGCGTCCTTTGCTGTCACGAAAATGAAAAGGGCATCTACGGCGACAACGCCGAGCGCTGCCTCGACGTGCTGCAGAATGTCCGCCACCTGCGCGGCGTCTTCGACCCGGCGAACTTCGTCCAGTGCGGCGTCGATACGCTGAAAGCGTTTGAGATGCTTGAACCCTATATCGAGTATATGCACATCAAGGACGCGCTGTACGCGGACGCGAGCGTTGTCCCCGCCGGAGAAGGTGACGGCAACGTCAAAGAGATTCTGCGCCGGATCGCGCAGCACGAGGGCGATCTGATCCTCACGCTCGAACCGCACCTGCAGGTCTTCGCGGGACTCGAAG
This sequence comes from Clostridia bacterium, assembly GCA_017544665.1. Lineage (GTDB taxonomy): Bacteria > Bacillota > Clostridia > Oscillospirales > Acutalibacteraceae > UBA6857. The sequence goes on from JAFYDS010000077.1 coordinate 1,629, forward strand.
CCCTCGAAGCGAACAGCGAGACCGAACGCGCGATGCCCGTCCATGCCTACCCGACCCACGCGGCGTCGTTCAAAGCCGCCGCGGACGCGCTCAAAGCGATCACGGCTGCGCTCGGCGCATAAAGGAGACACCATGAAGGTTGCACTGATCGGCTGCGGCAGCATCTCGAAAAAGCACTTTGAGGCGCTCGACGCGCTGGACAACGTGTCTTTGTGCGCCGTCGCCGACATCCGCCCCGAACGCGCAGACGCCGCCGCGAAGCAGTACGGCGGCCGCGCCTACACCGATTATCAAGAGATGCTTTTGCGCGAGAAACCCGACGCCGTGCACATCTGCACGCCGCACGATCTCCACGTGCCGATGGCGCTCGACGCGCTCGCAAAACACTGCCACGTCTTTTGCGAAAAGCCTGCGGCGATCACGCCTGACGATCTGCTCAAGCTGCAAAAAGCGCAGACGGAAAGCGGCAGGCAGGTCGGCATCTGCTTCCAGAACCGCTGCAACAGCGGCGCGAAGGAAGCGAAACGTCTCCTTGAAGAAGGAACCTACGGCAAGCTGCTTGCCATCCGCGCCAGTGTTGACTGGTGCCGCGGCGCAGACTATTACAGCGACGACTGGCACGGCCGAAAGAGCCGCGAGGGCGGCGGCGTGCTGATCAATCAGGCGGTCCACACGCTCGACCTGTTGCAGTACTTCGCCGCCTCCCCGGCCGTTTCGGTACAGGCGCACATGGCGAACGACCATCTGCAGGACGTGATCGACGTCGAAGACACGGCGCTCGTTCGCTGCCGTTTCCAAAACGGCGTGCTCGCGCAGCTGAACGCCACAACGGCCTTCGCCTGCAACGCGGCGGTCGTGATCGATCTGTTCGTCGAACAGGGCGTGCTGCGGCTGGAGGGTCCCGTGCTGTCCTTCGTCCCTCCTGACGGCGACGCGACGGTGCTCGTCCGTCCAACGGTCAGCGCCACCGGCAGCAAAGCCTACTGGGGCACCGGACACCGCAAATTGATCAAGGAATTCTACCGTTGTCTCGAAACGGGCGAACCGTTTTCGATCGACGCCTATGAGGGCGGCAAGGCGGTCCGGCTGTTTTTGGCGGCGTACCGCTCCGCGGAAGCGGGCGGCGCGACGCAGTATCTGGACAACTGAACAAAAAGCAACCACCGGTTTTGTGACCGGTGGTTTTTTGCGCTTATGTGTGGGGATTAACCGAACTTCGTTTTCAGCAGCTTGTACAGCTCAATGATCCACTTGAAGAACGAAAGCAGCCCGTTGTAGATCGTGTCCTTCTTGCTCGTCGGCTGTTTCATTTCGTCCTGCGTCCAGTGCTCGGTATTGCAGTTTTCGGTCGTCATCTTTGCCGTGGTCTTCGCTTCGTGGTCATACACCATGTACTGCCCGTAGTTGAAGTCATCGACCGTCATCTGGTAATCCGCCGTCATCACGGAATACATGATGCGGACTTCGGCATCCGTGCGCAGGGTGTGGGTGGAGTTCTTTGTGAACCACGTGTAATCCGGGAACAGACACGTGGAAGCGTCAACCTGCTTGTCGGGCGAAATGTACTTGCCCTTGCCCTCGGCTTTGCGCTGCGCGATGTAGTCGTCGGAAAGGGTATCGAAAATCGTCGAGGTCGTCGCGCCGAAGGAGGCGTTTTTGACCGAAATGTACTGGTCGGAAACGAGGTAGCTCTCTTCACAGATCGGCACCATCTGGAACCCGTACTTGCAAAGAATCGCCATATTGGCGCCGCTGTCAGCAGCGCTTTGCATCAGCGCGTCGGCGTTGACCGCGACCGTGTTGTGATAGTTTTCGATCTTTTCAATCAAACCGGCGTATTTTTCGCGCTTTTCGCTGCCTTCTTCGCCGAAGACATACAGCAGCGCGTTATCAAAGTCCTCGTCTGCCACGCACGCCCAGTAACACGGCATCGTGAAGATCGTGGACATCGCCAGCGCGGAGGTCACGCCTTCGATCACCTTGGCGTAGATCTTTTTCTTGAACGAATCGCTCAGCGCACCGAACATACCGCTCTTGGAAAGCAGGTCGATCGACGCGGTCGCGAAGGCAGGCATATCGAAGCGGTCGATGGAACTCGTATCGGTGAGGATACGGTTGAGCCCTTCCATATCGAGATGGAACCGGCCGCTGATCGCCTGACTGAGGAATTCCGAGCCCTTGGCGAGCGGCGCGATCATGCCGACGCCGTTGAGGTCGTCCGCTCCATAAAGAGAAAGGTAAGCGAGCACGACGTTGCCGCCGAGACACGCGGAGCCGAGCGACACCTTGTCGCAATGGGTCGCGGCCTTCACGTCAGCGATATAATCGTGCAGCTGCACGGCGATCTCCAGCGGATCGAGCCGCCAGTCGTACCAGAACTGGTAGCTGTAAAAGTCATAGCCGTTGCCGCCTTTTTTGTCCCAGTGTCGGTTTTCCTCGTTCTGCGCGCGGCGGGCGGAGGAGATACCGGTGCCGGCGGGGGCTTCGCCGTTATCGTCGAGCCGTCCCTCAGCGAACAGGTCGCCGATCTCTTTTTCGAGGTTTTCAAAATACGGATCCCAGTTGTCGCTGATCAGACCGTCGATCAGAAACGGCATCACCACGTTCGCGATCGACTTATACAGCTCCGAGTTGTCCTCTTCCCCGTCGCCTTTGCCCTGAAACAGACCGAGCAGTCCGCTTTCGCTGATTTTCAAAATCTGGTTGTCGTCTTCGTCATAGATCGGTTCGCCGTCGCCCGCGAGGAAAACGATGGGGTGCTGGCTGCCGGCACGCCACGGATCGACCGCAGCAAATGCCGGGATCGCCGCCGTCAGCAGCAGCACGGCGCACAGGAGAACGGAAACGGTTTTCTTCATGGAAACCATCCTTTCGTACATGGAATGGGGTTATATCTTTTTATTATACTTTATACAGAATTATTATGTTTTTCGTGTTCTTTTTCCGTGAACAAACTGTAAAAACGCCTCGTGCCTTTCATTTTGCCGATACGGAACAATCCCGACTGAATCTCTTCGAGTTTTGCGGCGTCATTTTTTCATTGACAAACGGCATAATTAGTGCTAAACTATATTTAATAGAATAGCACCCGTTAGAGGGGAGTAGCTTTTCCGTCCGCAAATCAACACCCGTCGCCCTGCGGCTGGTTTGCGGAGCATAGCAATATGTGAGCAAGACCTTTAACATAGCCTCGATCTGCTATGTTAAGGGTCTGTTTTATAGAAACAACCGATGCACAAAAGGAAGGATCATGCTTATGAAGTATTATCTGACAACCACCGATGAGGTCCTTGCTTCCGTACACAGCAGCGAAGCCGGTCTTTCGTCCGCCGAGGCACAGAAACGCCTCGAGGAAAACGGCAAGAACAAGCTCAAGGAAGCCGAAAAGGACAGCCTGTTCAAGAAGACGATCAAGGCGCTTGCCGACCCGATGATCATCATGCTGCTCGTCGCCGCCGCCATTCAGGCTGTGGTCGCCGTGGTGCAGTCGAGCGGCAAGTTTGAGCTTTCGGAATTCGCCGACGTGCTGATCATCCTCGCCGTGGTCATCATCAACACCATCATGAGTCTCGTTCAGGAAAGCAAGGCCGAGGCCGCGATGGAGGCGCTGATGCAGATGACTGCCGCCACGTCGCACGTCCTGCGCGACGGCAAGGTCGTCACGGTCAAAAGCGAAGACCTCGTGGTCGGCGACGTGATCGTGCTGGAGGCCGGCGACGCCGTGCCCGCCGACTGTCGGATCCTCGAAAGCCATTCCATGAAGCTTGAGGAAGCCGCGCTGACCGGTGAAAGCGTTCCTGTCACGAAGCTGATCGAAACGCTGTATCTCCAGAAGGGGCAGGAAGATGTGGCGCTCGGCGACCGCAAGAATATGGTGTATTCCGGTTCCACCGTCGTTTACGGCCGCGGCCGCGCCGTCGTCGTTTCGACCGGTATGGATACCGAAATGGGCAAGATCGCCGACGCGCTGAGCGAAGCGGAAGACGAACAGACCCCGCTGCAAAAGAAGATGGGCGAGCTTTCCCGCTTCCTGACCAAGCTCGTCATCGGCATCAGCGTGCTGGTGTTCGCGGTCGGTCTGGTCGAAAGCATTCTGACGGCCGGCA
>JAFYDS010000078.1 GCA_017544665.1 Clostridia bacterium
AAGACTTTGATCTGACAAGAAAGAGCTTATACGGACAGGAGATCTGCGATTTCAGCGATATGGACGATCTGGCTTATCAACTGGTAGATTCCTATTTCTCGGGAGAAAAGCTGTTCTCTTCGCTGGAAACCTACCGTGAGATCTCGAAAGCCGACGTGGAAGCGATGCTGGACCGATTGCAGCCGGGAAAAAGCAGCTTTTCCGTTGTGAAAGGGGAGACGAAATGAAACAGTTGGTCCTTGCCGAAAAGCCCTCCGTCGCGCGGGATATCGCCCGCGTGATGGGCGCGACGCGCAAAGCGGACGGCTTTATTGAGGGCAATCAATATGTCGTGACTTGGGCGCTCGGCCATCTCGTGACGCTTGCCGACCCCGACGCCTACGACGAAAAGTATAAGCAGTGGCGGCTCGAGGATCTCCCGATGCTGCCGACAAAGATGAAGCTCGTTGTGATCGGGCAGACGAAAAAGCAGTTCTATACAGTGCAAAAGCTGATGGCGCGAAACGACGTCGGATCGCTCGTGATCGCGACCGACGCGGGGCGCGAGGGAGAACTGGTCGCCAGGTGGATCATGGAAAAGGCGCACTGGAAAAAGCCAACCTATCGCCTGTGGATCTCCTCGCAGACCGACCGCGCAATTAAAGAAGGTTTCGCGAATCTCAAACCAGCGAAGCAGTATGACAACCTCTATGCCTCGGCGCAGTCCCGCGCGGAAGCAGACTGGCTCGTGGGACTCAACGTGACGCGTGCGCTGACCTGCCGGTTCAACGCGTCTCTGTCCGCCGGTCGGGTACAGACCCCGACGCTCGCGATGATCGTCGATCGAGAAAACGAGATCCGCGCCTTTGTTCCGAAGGATTATTACACGCTGCAGGCGCTGTTTCCCGGCTTTACGGCGACGTTCCGCGACGGGAAGAATAACACCCGCTTTTCTGATAAAGCCTTTGTCGAGGACATCGCAAAGTCCCTGCAGAAACAAAAAGCGGTGGTCACTGCGCTGGAAAAAACGCCGAAACAGACCCCGCCGCCTGCGGCCTACGATCTGACGGAGCTCCAGCGCGACGCGAACAAGCTCTACGGTTATTCCGCCAAGCAGACGCTGTCGTATATGCAGTCGCTCTATGAATTCCACAAAGTGCTGACCTATCCGCGCACCGATTCACGCTACATCACTGACGATATCGTGCCGACGATCCCGGAACGGCTGCGCGCCGCGGCACAGGGTCCCTTCCAGAAGGCGGCGATGGCGCTCGCCCGCAGCCCGATCCAGACGAAGTACATCGTCAATAACGCGAAGGTGACCGACCACCATGCGATCATTCCGACTGAGCAGCCCGCTGATTTTCGCAAGATGAGCCATGAGGAGCGGATGATCTACGAGCTGGTCATCAAGCGTTTTCTTGCGGTGTTATCCAAACCGTTTGTTTACGACGAAGTCAAGCTGACCGTGACAATTGGCGGGAAGAACTTCTATGCCAAAGGCAAGATCGTACGCGACGCGGGCTGGAAAGCCTACTACGCACAGGGCTTTGACGAAGAGGAAGAGGATGTCGAGATCAAGACGCAGCAGCTCCCGCCGCTGAAAAACGGCGAAACGCTCGAGCTGCGCGGGACGAAGATCGTCTCCGGCAAAACGCGGCCGCCCGCGCGCTACACCGAAGCGACGCTGCTCACCGCGATGGAGCACCCGGGTAAGCAGATCGACGACCGCAAGCTGAAAGCCGTGATCGAAACGACGAGCGGCCTTGGCACGCCAGCCACCCGCGCCGACATCATTGAAAAGTTATTTGATAACTTTTCGATCGAGCGCGTCGGCAAGGAAATCCACCCGACGGCGAAGGGCAAGCAGCTGATCGACATTGTCCCGAATGATCTGAAGTCCGCGACGCTGACCGCCCAGTGGGAGCAGCAGTTGCAGGCGATCTCGCAGGGCAAAGCCGACAGTAAACGCTTCATCGGCGAAATGCGCGATTATGCTACGTCCCTCGTGGGACAGGTGATTGCCAGTAACGCCCAGTACCGCCATGACAACATCACGCGCGAGCGCTGCCCGATCTGCGGGAAATACATGCTCGAAGTCAACGGCAAAAAGGGCAAGATGCTCGTCTGTCAGGACCGCGAATGCGGCTATCGCAAGGGCCTTTCCACCGTGACGAACGCCCGGTGTCCGGACTGTCACAAGAAGCTGGAGCTGCGCGGAGAAGGGACAAAAAGATGTTCTGCTGCGTCTGCGGCTACCGCGAAAAGCTCAGCGATTTCCAAAAACGCCGTGAACAGGCCGGCGCCGGCAAATACGACGTGATGCAGTACATGAGAAAGCAGGAGCAGACACAAAGCAAAGAGGAGAAAAACAATCCGATGGCGGATCTGTTGAAAGATTTCTTTTAATAAACGTTTGCACTCATAAAGAAAAAGACCGCCCGCGGGCGGCCTTTTTTATAATCCGAATATTCGGTTCGCGTTTTCTCTGCACCGGTCGACCAGCGCCTGCGCGTCTGCGTTTCGCAACTGCGCAATCACCTGCGCGACGTACGCGATCAGCGAGGAGTCATTCCGCTTGCCGCGGAAGGGGACCGGCGCCATGTAGGGACAGTCGGTTTCGAGCAGCAGCCGGTCTGCGGGCACCGCAGCAGCGACGGCCAGCGGCTTTTTCGCGTTCTTGAACGTCACCGCGCCGCCGAGGCCGATATACAGCCCGAGCTTGACCGCTTCTTCCATCATCTCAACAGAGCCGGAGAAGCAGTGTAAAACGCCTTTTGGACGGTGTTTTTGCAGCAGGGCAAGCGTGTCGCCGTGCGCCTCGCGGTCGTGGATGATGACAGGCAGGTCCAGCTCGTTCGCCAGAATCAGCTGCCGTTCAAAGACGGCGAGCTGCACATCCTTCGGAACAGTGTCCCAGTAGTAATCCAGCCCGATCTCGCCAACGGCGATCACCTTCGGATCGTCATACAGCATACGCATAGCGTCGAAATCGGCGTCTGTCACGTCGGCGCAGTCCTCCGGGTGAAATCCGACAGCGGCATAGATATAATCGTACCTGTGCGCCAAATCGAGCGTTGTGCGGCTCGTCGTTAGATCCACACCGCAGTTGATGACGCTGCTGACGCCATTGTCTTTCAGCGAGGCGAGCAGCACGTCGCGGTCCGCGTCGAATGCTGCGTCGTCGTAGTGCGCGTGGGTGTCAAAGATACCGGTGAGATTCATCGAATCTTCGCGCCGTTCGGCACGCCGTCGACGAACACAACTTTGACGTCGTCTTCGCCGGCGTCCGCCGCGAGGATCATGCCTTGGCTTTCCACGCCGCAGAGCACGGCGGGCTTGAGGTTCGAGACAACGATGACCTGCTTGCCGATCAAATCTTCCGGCTTGTACCACTTCGCGATACCGGATGCGACCGTGCGCGGCTTGCCGCTGCCATCGTCGAGCGTCAGCTGCAGCAGCTTCTTCGCGCGCTTGACAGGCACACAGTCCTTGATCTCGGCGACGCGCAAATCGACCTTTGCAAAGTCGTCGATCGAGATCTGCGCAATACCTTCGATCTCGGCAAAGGTCTTTTCCTTCGCAGCGGCGGCCTTCTGCTTTTCTTCGATCTCCGCCATCATCTTTTCGGCGTCGATGCGCGCGAAGAGGGGAACGGGCGTGCCGACCTTGTGGTTCAGCGGGTACGCGCCGAACGAGGAGAGCGAATCATAAGAAAGAAGATCGCAGTTGATCTGTTCGCCGATCTTCTGCGCGGTTTCCGGCATAAACGCCGCCAGCAGCACCGCAAGGAAGCGGATGCTTTCAGTCAGATTATAGAGCACTGTGGAAAGTCTGCCCTTCTGCGCTTCGTCTTTCGCGAGCGACCACGGCATCGTTTGATCGATATACTTGTTGCAAAGCTTCGCGAAGCTCATCACAGCGTCCACCGCGTCGGCGATGTGGTAGGTCGCGATGTTCTCATCGACCTTTTGCACCGCGGCCAGCGCGGCTTGCTTGAGCGCCGGGTCGAATTCGTTGTCCGCGACGTTGTTGACCGGCAATACGCCGTCGAAATACTTGTTCGTCATCGCGATCGTCCGGTTGACGAGGTTGCCGAGCGTGTTGGCAAGATCGCTGTTGAAGCGTTCGATGATCGTGCTGTAGGAGATCGAGCCGTCGTTTGCGTGCGGCATCTCGGCCAGCAGATAGTAACGCACAGCGTCCACGCCGAGCAGGTCGCACAGATCGTCGGCATAGATCACGTTGCCCTTGGATTTACTCATCTTATCTTCGCCGAAGAGCAGCCACGGGTGGCCGTAGACCTGCTTCGGAAGCGGCTCGCCGAGCGCCATAAGGATGATCGGCCAGTAGATCGTGTGGAAGCGCACAATATCCTTGCCGATGATATGGACGTCAGCCGGCCAGTACTTCTTGTACTGCTCGCTGCTGCCGTCGGGATCGTAACCGATCGCGGTGATATAGTTCGACAGCGCGTCGATCCAGACATAGATCACGTGATCGGGGTCGAACGTCACGGGGATGCCCCATTTGAACGACGTGCGCGAGACGCAGAGATCCTGCAGACCGGGCTTGATGAAGTTGTTGAGCATCTCTTTTTTGCGGCTTTCAGGATAAATGAAGTCCGCGTTCTGCTCAATATAGTCCTCAAGCTGCTTTTGATACTTCGAAAGGCGCAGGAAATACGCCTCTTCCTTCGCAGGGTGGCAATCCTGTCCGCAGGTGGGACATTTGCCGTCCACCAGCTGCGACGGGGTCCAGAACGATTCGCAGGGCGTGCAGTACATGCCCTCATATTCGCTCTTGTAGATGTCGCCCTTCTCATAGAGCTTGTTGAAGATCTTCTGCACGACCTTCTCGTGATAGTCGTCCGTTGTGCGGATGAACTTGTCATAAGTTGTGTTCAGACGGTCACAGATCGCGCGGATCTCGCCCGCCACCTTATCGACGTATGCTTGCGGGCTGACGCCGGCGGCCTTGGCGTATTCGTCGATCTTCTGCCCGTGTTCGTCAGTACCGGTCAGGAAGAACACGTCGTAGCCCTGCAGCCGCTTATAGCGGGCAATGGCGTCGGTCAGGACGATCTCGTAGCTGTTGCCGATGTGCGGTTTGCGCGACGTGTAGGCGATCGCCGTTGTGATATAGAATTTACCTTTGCTCATATGATATATCTCTCCTTTTTGTGAGATTGATCGTGATTAGCCGGTCGTGGTCGCGGGGCAGGTGTCGGAATACGCGCCCCAGAGGACCTGACCGTTGACGCGGATGAACGCCCGCACGCGGAATTTGACGATGCTGCCGGATGGCAGGGAATCGACCTTCGCTTTCGTCTCGGTCAGCGTGGCAATCTTCTTCCAGCCGGAGCCGGT
>JAFYDS010000079.1 GCA_017544665.1 Clostridia bacterium
CCCTGATTGAACCGCCGCAGCGGTTCCGCTCATACGCCTTAACGCGGCAAACGGGCATGACGCCGGCTCGTGAATGTCTTCGCCTTCTCCATTTTGCAGGGAGCTCGCAGCAGAATGCTCCCCTCTCTGTGCGCGGATTCCGGGTACTCTTTTCAGTCTTCGCCTTTCGGTGATTCGGTTGTAATCAGTCTTTCGGATACATGATGTCGCGCCAGTCGAGATCGCCGCGCTCGAGCGCGTGGATCAGCGCCTCGGCGGTCGCGATATTCGTCGCGACGGGAACGGAGTGGACATCGCAAAGCCGCAGAAGATTCGCTTCATTCGGCTCGTTCGGCTTCGGGTTCAGCGGATCACGGAACATCAAAAGCAGGTCGATCTCATTGCAGGCGATCCGCGCGGCGATCTGTTCTTCGCCGCCCTGCGAGCCTGCCATGAACTGCGTGATGCGCAGACCGGTCGCGTCGCTGACAAGCTTGCCAGTCGTTCCCGTGGCGCACAAATTGTGCTCACTGAGCGTTCCGCAGTAAGCGATACAAAACTGGGTCATCAATTCTTTTTTTGCATCGTGTGCGATCAGCGCGATGTTCATGCCGCCGTCATCTCCTTTTCTGTTACGGGTTCCAATACATTGACTGCTCCCATTATAGCAAAGAATTTTTAGCTTGGCAAGAGAAATTTGAGAAAAAAGAACAAATTTATGTTGCAAAAATCGTATTTTTATGAATCATTCTTTACAAGAAGGCCAGCGGCACCTGTTCGCCTTCGACACGCGCCGCTAGATTGCAGAACGCTTCATATGAAAGCTGCCACGAAAGCAGAATGTTGTCGATCCCCGCTTTGCGCAGGTATTTGTCTTCGGGAATGATCGCGACCAGCTGGACGCCGGTTTTATCGATCACGTCGTCGATATTCAGCAGCCGCTTTTGCCGAATATCACGGCGGACGGCGCGGTTGATGACAAGGCGGCTGTTCGCGACGCCCATCGTTTCCATCTCCTGTGCCGCACGGCAGGCGGCGCGGACACAGACGGGATCCGGCGTCGCGACGACAATCGCCCGCTGCGCCGCCGCACAGGCAAGCCGCAGACCGGCGCCGACGCCCGCGGGCGCGTCGAACAGAAGATAGTCATAATCCGCTTCAAGCTCCTTCATCAGACGCTTGACTTTCTGCGGCGTCAAATCATCATAGCGGGGCGGACACGCGAGAAACGAGATGCCCTGCGCCGTGCCGATCGCTTCGGACGCCGTACAGCGGCCGAGCACCGCGTCGCCCCAGTCGAACACGACGTTTTCCGCCGCGCCGAGCATCAGATCGACCGAACGCAGATTATCGAAATCCACGAGCAGCACTTTTTTATCACGGGCGGCAAGCGCCTTGGAAAGGCCGATCGCGACGGTCGTCTTGCCGACGCCGCCTTTGCCGGAGGCAATGACGATTCTCTTAGCCATGAGGTTCTCCCCTTCTCTTTGAGCGTATATTCTCAGCGCAGCAGCGTGCCTTCCTCCTGGGCAGGTTCCGCGGTGGTCTTGGTGGAAAAATAGTACTGCATGATCTCGGACGCGACCGGCGCGGTGGAACCGCCGGAGCCGGCGCCCTCGATCACGACCGCGATCGCGATCTCGGGATCTTCATACGGCGCGAAGGTCAGAATCAGACCGTTGTATGTGTCCACCTTGTAGCCGTCGATCCATTTTTCGACCGTCGTCGTACCGGTCTTTGCCGCGACGTTGACGGGCACGTCGGAAAAGTCGGCGTAGCTTCTGGTACCGACGTACAGCATGCCCTTCCAGACCTGATCCCAGTTGTCCGCTTTGAAGTTTGCCTGCGAAAGCACCATGTGGTCCGCCTGATAAACGGTTTTGCTGAAGTCGCTGGTCAAAATGGAACGGACGAGATGCGCCTTATAGCGGATCCCTCTGTTGGCGATCGTCGAGACATAAGTGCAAAGCTGGATCGGCGTGAAACGGTTGTCGCCGTGGCCGATGCCCGCCTGAATCGTCAGACCGGGCGTCCACATCTCGCCGCGCGAGGTGCGGTACATGTAGGAGTCCACAACGCCTTCCGCTTCGGTGAGTTCCACGCCGGTCTTTTCACCGAGACCGAACATGGTGAAATAGCGGTTCAGCTTCTCGATACCGAGCAGCCGCGCGGTCTCATAGAAGAAGATATTGCAGCTGTGATACAGCGCGTAAACGACGTTCTGGCCGCCGTGCACGCCCGTACAGCCGGGCTGGTAGTCGGAGAAGTAGCGGTATTTGCCGGTACAGGTGATGTAGGTGTCCTTGGTGATGACGCCCTCCTCGAGACCCGCCATCGCGACGCAGGGCTTGATTGTCGAGCCGGGCGAGTAGGTACTGCGCAGGGCGCGGTTCCAAAGGGGTTTCGCGGGGTCAGCGTTGAGCTTTGCCGCCTGTTTCTGATAGGCGTCGAGGTCAAATGTCGGATAGGAGGCGGCGGCAAGCACGTCGTTCGTTCGCGTATCCATGACGACGACCGCGCCGCTTGTCACGTTGCGCGACATCTGCTGGACCTGGATCAGCCGCCGCAGCGCATTCTGCGCCGCCTTCTGGATGCCCTTGTCGATCGTCAGCACGACGGTGTCTCCCTGCCGCGGGAGCACGGTGTAGGTCTCGGTCGTATTGCCGTCCGCGTCGGTCGTGATGATTTTTTCGCCGGGTGTCCCGCGCAGATAGGATTCCAGCGAGTACTCGAGTCCGTTCTTGCCGATCACGTCGTCGCGGGTGTAGCCCTCGTCCTTTTTGGCTTCGTACTCGTCGGGGCTGATTGCACCGACGATACCGAGGATATGCGGCGCGAGACTGCTGTCAACGTAGCTGCGCTTCGCCTGCACCTTGACGTCGACGCCGGGGTACTGGTCGGAGCGCTCTTTCAGCGAAGCGACCAGCTTTTCGCTGACGTCTTCGGCAAAGGTATAGGGCGTACCGGCATTGAAGCCGTTTTTGTGCATCGAGTAATAGACCGAGGCGATATCCCGCGCGTCGGCAAGATCGTAGTCCTGCAATTCGTAGCGGTCCACCAGCGCGTCGAAACAGTTTTCAACGGTTGCATAGGGGTTCAAATGTAAAAACGCCTTCGATTTGAGATAGGTGATCTCGTTTTCCTTGTCGGATTTGAACCGCAGTTTGCCGTTCTGCGTCACGCGGATCGGCAGCGCGTCGATCCATTCTTCGTTATGGGCGCGGAACAGCTTTAACAAAGAAAACAGGATCTCGTTGCGCGCTTCCGGCTGCTTGCCGGAAGGGAAACGCAAAAAGTCCAGCGCGACCGTCCGCACCTGTTCGTTGGTCACCAGAAGATCGCCGTTGCGGTCGCGGATCTCGCCGCGCATCGCCTCCACGGAAACGGTGACACTGGAGACGGCCGTCTGCTTCGCTTCGCGGCTTTGGATCGCCTGAATGTAGATCATCCGGCTCAAAAAGACAAGCAAAATCGCCGCGATGACGATCGTCACCGTGCGGGCTCTGCGTTGATTGCCGTCGCGTCTCACAGATGCGCGCCTCCTTTTCTAAAAAATATCGTTTATCGGCGTTGTTCAGACCGCCGGTTCTCTTTTCGCACAGACCGCTGCCGTCTGGCGGACGAGCCAGTACAGCGGCGGGGTAAATACAAAGCTGAACAGCGCGCTCGGGAGCGAGAAGTGCAGCAGCTGCCAGAGAGCACCGTCCTCTCCCGGGATCACGATGAAGCAGATCCAGTGGAACAGCGCTGTAAGCGCCAGCGCGCCGCCGGAAAGCAGCAGCGCCGCGCGGAAGTTGTTGCGGACCCAAAACGTGACAAGGGTGCTGCAGACAAACGCGAGCAGCGCGAACCAGAAGGCAAAAAAGCCGTCCGCCCGGACGCCGGCATAGTCCCACAGAACGCCGGCAAACGCGCCGAACAGCAGCGCCGGAATCGAGCGTTCCTGCATCGCGATCGGGATCAATGCAACCAGAAGCAGCCACGCGTGAACATTGCCGAAATGAAGAAACGCGCCGCGTGTATGCTGCAGCAGCGCGCAGCCGACCAGCAGCAGAGCGTAGAGCGCCCGCCGCAGCAGCTTTTGTTTCTCGAATGTCCGCATGGTTATTCTCCGTTTAATCGATTGTTATTCAACGCCCTGTCCGCGGAAGGACGTGATCACAAAGACGTCCTCGAGCGACTGTAGGTCCGTGCCCGGCTCCACAATGGCGTAACTTGTCAGGTCATATTCGCTTTCAAGCACCTGCGTCACCGTGCCGATGATCAGTCCCTTCGGATAGATACCGCCGATCCCGGAGGTCGTGACGATACCGCCCGGGGCGATCAGTGTGGCGCGGGCAAGCCCCGCCATGACGCATTTACCGTTGCCGCTTTGTTCGGCGTCAGTCGTGACATACGCCGTTTCGCGCGTCTTGCTTTCGATTGCGCTGACGTTGATCTGCGGGTGCAGCAATGTCAGCACGACGCTGTAGGTCGGGCTGACCTTTTTGACGACGCCGACGAGGTAGCCGCCGCTGACAACCGGGTCGTTGACCGCGATATCGTCATTGCTCCCCTTGTCGATAATCAGGGAGGCGTAGGGATCCGTCGAGTCGGAGCCGATGATGTTCGCCGGCGCGAAAGTGTAATCCGAATGCGACGCCTTGATGCCGAGCATCTCCTCATACGAGTTGATCTTATGCTTGATCTCGTCGTAGTCGACCATCTGCGCCTCATACTCCGCGACCTGCGCGCGCAGGGCTTCGTTTTCGGCGCGGTAGGTATCCGCCGAAGCGAACGACGCGCCGAACAGCCGTAGCTTCTCGCTCAAGAAACCGGTCGCCTTCTGGATCGGCGTAAACACCACCGAGACCGCCTTGGTCACTGGCGAAGAGTCGTTTTGGGATACAGCGGCAAAGACCGCGCCGAGCAAAAGCGCACACAGCACGACGACGCAGATCTTCACTTGTGTACTTTTCAAAAACTGCCGCATAGCGTTTGTCCTTTCCGGATCGTCAGATACGTTTGCCGATCAGCTTGAGCGCGTTGGATTCAAGGTAGATACCCGTGCCGTCCGCCACACAGTCGAGCGGGTTGTCGGCGATATTAACCGGCATACCGGTCTCCGCGGCGATCAGCTTGTCCAGTCCGCGCAGCAGAGAGCCGCCGCCCGTGAGCATGATGCCGTGGTCGATGATATCCGAAGCGAGCTCCGGCGGGGTCTTTTCGAGCGTCGCCTTAATGGTTTCGAGGATCTGGTTGACGGGATCGGCAAGGGCTTCGCGGATCTCTTCGCTCGTCACGGTCAGATTCATCGGCAGACCGTCAACGAGATTGCGTCCCTTGACCTCCATCTTGCCCTCGCCTTCATATTCGCAGGCGGAGCCGATCTTGATCTTGATATCCTCCGCCGTCCGTTCGCCGATCAGCAGGTTATACTTTTTGCGGACATACTGGACAATCGCGTTGTCGAAGCTGTCGCCCGCAACGCGCACCGAGCGTGAGCAGACGATATCGCCGAGCGAGATCACCGCGACCTCGGATGTACCTCCGCCGATATCGACGACCATCGAGCCGATCGCTTCGCTGACGGGCAGACCCGCGCCGATCGCGGCTGCCATAGGCTCTTCGATGAGGCTGACATAGCGCGCGCCGGCTTCGATCGCGACGTCGTGGACGTTTCTGCGCTCCACCTCGGTCACGCCGGACGGGATACAAATCACGACGCGGGCTTTGGCAAAGAAGCTGCCGCCCATCGCTTTTTCGATAAACTTTTTCAGCATCTCGGTCGTGATGTCAAAATCGGCGATCACGCCGTCGCGCAGCGGGCGCATGGCGGTAATGGAGCCGGGCGTGCGGCCGATCATTTCTTTCGCCTGCGTGCCGACCGCGACGACGCGCGCCGGCTTGCCGCTGACGTTGACGGCGACAACGGAGGGCTCGCGGATCACGATGCCCTTATCCTTGACAAAGACGAGCGTATTGGCCGTCCCGAGGTCGATGCCGATATCCTGTGAAAATAGCATAGCTGTTCTCCTTTGCGTTTCGTGTGTTTATCCGCCGAGGTACGCCTTCTTGATCCGGTCGGAGGCGGCAAGTTCCTTGCCCGTGCCGGTGACCGTGATCTCGCCGGATTCAAGCACATAGGCCCGGTCGGCGATTTTCAGCGCCATTTCGGCGTTCTGTTCCACGAGCAGGATCGTGGTGCCTGCTTTATGCAGCTCGCGGATAATGTCGAAAATCTGCTCCACGAGGATGGGTGCGAGACCCATCGAGGGTTCGTCGAGCATCAAAAGTTTCGGATGGCTCATCAGCGCGCGCCCCATGGCGAGCATCTGCTGTTCGCCGCCGGAAAGCGTGCCGCCGATCTGGTTTTTGCGCTCCTTGAGGCGCGGGAAGCGTTCAAAGACGTTTTCCAGATCCGCCTTGAGGTCCTCTTTGCTTGTGAACGCACCCATCTGCAGATTCTCGAGGACGGTCATCTGCAAAAAGATCCGCCGTCCCTCCGGGACCTGCGAAAGTCCCATCGCGACCCGCTTGTGCGCCGGGACCTTGTCGATGTTCTGCCCGAGGAAAGAGATGGAACCCGTCCGCGAGGGCAAAAGTCCCGAAACGGTTTTCAATGTCGTGGATTTGCCTGCGCCGTTCGCGCCGATCAGCGCGACGACTTCGCCGTCGTTGACCGAGAAGGAGATGTCGCGGATGGCGTGGATGTTGCCGTAAAAGACGTTGATGTTTTCGACCTGCAGCATCGTTTACGCCTCCTTCTTCTTGCCGAGATAGGCTTCGATGACGACCGGATTCGATTTGATGTCGTCCGGCTCGCCCTTGGCGATCACTTTGCCGTAGTTGAGCACACAGATGCCTTCGCAGATGCCCATGACGAGGTTCATATCGTGCTCGATGAGCATGATGGCGATCTGGAAGGTGTCGCGGATCTTACGGATGTTTTCCATCAGCTCCGCCGTTTCCGACGGGTTCATGCCGGCGGCGGGCTCGTCCAGCAAAAGGATGCCCGGCTTCGTCGCGAGGGCGCGGACGATCTCGAGCCGGCGCTGTGCGCCGTAGGGCAAGGAGCCGGCTTCGTCATAGGCGACGTCCGTCATGTGCATGAAATCGAGGAGCTTGAGCGCCTCTTCCTGCGCGAGCTTTTCTGCTTTATGGTAGCCGAACAGGTGCGTCATGCAGGCGATAAAGGGTTCTTTGGTGCTGGAATTCAGTCCGACCTTGACGTTGTCGATAACGCTCATGTTGCCGAAGAGACGGATGTTCTGGAAGGTACGCGCGATGCCCATTCTGTTGACGTGCGCGGTACTCTTGCCCGCCGTGCTCTGGCCGTTGAGCAGAATGACTCCGCGGGTGGGTTTGTAGACGTTGGTGAGCAGATTGAAGACGGTGGTCTTGCC
>JAFYDS010000080.1 GCA_017544665.1 Clostridia bacterium
CACGATTGGGAAGCCGGGCAGCTTTTTGCTGACTTCTTCAAGGATATCGAAGCGCAGCTGCGGTTTCTGGCCGGGCTTGAATTTGTAGGCGCCGTGGCTGGTACCGATGGCGATGGCGAGAGAATCCACGCCCGTGCGGGTCACGAAGTCATAGACCTGCGCGGGGTCGGTGTAGCTGGCGTTGCCTTCTTCGACGGCGACGTCGTCTTCGACGCCGACGAGGGTGCCGAGTTCGCCTTCCACCACCACGCCGTGGGCGTGGGCGTAGTCGACGACCTGCTTCGTGAGCGCGACGTTCTCTTCATACGGCAGGGAGCTGCCGTCGATCATGACGGAGGTAAAGCCGCCGTCGATGCAGCTCTTGCAGGTCTCGAAGTCCGGACCGTGGTCGAGGTGCAGCGCGATCGGGAGCCCCGTTTCTTTTTCCGCGGCTTCGACGAGCTTGACAAGATAGGTGTGGTTCGCGTAGGCGCGCGCGCCCTTCGACACCTGCAGGATCAGCGGGGCGTTGAGCTTTTTCGCCGCTTCGGTGATGCCCTGGATGATCTCCATGTTGTTGACGTTGAACGCGCCGATGGCGTAGCCGCCCTTGTAGGCGTCCTCAAACATTTTCTTGGTTGTAACGAGTGGCATAGTGCAATCTCCTTTATCTGTATTTGGGAAGTCCCATCATTACCTGAGTTTACTGGAAGGACGACGTGGTCGGCGCCGTGGTCGTGATCGTGTCCGCGGGCTGGCTGTCCGGCGTATAGACGAGGACGAAGCAGTGCGAGCGGATCTTGCCTTCCATGACCTTGCCGCGGAATTCGTTGCCCGTCATCTCGCGCGTGCCGACCGTCATCTTCGAGACGTAGCCAATGTCGCTGCTGATCGCCTGGTCGTGCGACTGGATCGTGATCCACGTCGCCGGATCGCCGGACAGCTCGATGCCGAGCTTCTGGCGGACGATCGCCTGGAATTCCGTGCTGGAAATCGTGTAGGTCGATTTGAAGTTGCTGACGTTGTAGTCGCCGTAGCTCGGGCGTCCGCCGTTCAGGTACGGCAGACTGCTGCCGCCCCAGACATTGTAGTAGGACGTCGTCTTGCCCGCGCTGATGGAGTGGAACGGCGTGAGCGCGGTCTTGCCCTGATAGGCGATGTAGAGGCCTTCGTTCTTGACTTCCTGCGCCACCTGGCGGCACATATCCGACGGCGTTTTGCCGTGGGCGTTGGCGTCGGCGTTGAGCCGGAAGTTGTTGTATTTCGCGAAGGTGTAGAGCGCGACCGCCTGCGCCTTGAGCGCTTCGTGGCTGAACGCGGAGCTCATTTCGGTCTCGAGACAGGAGGCGAGGTATTCGACCGTCTCATAGTCCGTCCCGGCGTAGTTAATCGTCGCGGGGTAGGTGTCGCCCTTGACGAGCGTCGTGCCGTAATAGTAGTTCGCGAGGATCTGGTCGTAGGTCCAGCCGAGCGAGGAGAGATACTCCGCGCCGTGCTGGCTCAGACCCACGCCGTGGCCGTAGCCGAAGACATAGAAGGTGAACGTGCCGCTGGTGGAGGGAGCCACCGTCGTGGTCGGCGCGGCGGAAACCTCCGTAGCGCCCGGTTCCGCGGGCACATAATTGTCGGCGGGCAGCGTCGTTTCCGACGTCGGGACCGTGGCGGAATAGCCGGAGGGATCGGTCAGGGACGCGGAGGGGTCCGTCGTCGTTTCGCCGCTGTGCAGGAAGTGGTTGAGCAGGAGGATCGGCGTCAGGATCGCGGCGAGCAGAATAACGGCCGCGATCGCGATCACGCCCTTCGAAAGCTTCTTGCCCTTCTTGTCGTCGTCCGCGCCGAGCTCGCTGAGCGTCCGGTCGCCGTCGATCTTCCGGCAGACGGTGTCGCAAAGAACAGTCAGGCAGTGTCCCGGCAGCAGCGAGACGTCGTCCGGGTTCAGCGTGTTGACCTTTTTCGCTTTGCCGCCCTCGCTGTCCGCAACGGCAGCGAACGCATAGTACTGGGTCCCCTCTTCGGTCTCGACCTCATAGACGGGAGAGACCGCCGCGCCGTAATCGGTGCCGCCGTCCTCGCGCGCCTGCTTCGCTTCACGCAGCACCTTGGCGGTCTGCGATTCGTCCGGATCGACCGGGGCTTCCGGGTCGGGGGACACGTCGATGAAATCGACCGCTTCCGTGAGATGCTCCACACTGCCCTGCAGCGCGAGGATCTGCTGCGTCGCCGACCCGAGCGCGAGCGCCAGCCGGCGGTCGTTGCCCTGGAGCGTTTCGACCATCCGCATCACGGGCGAGAGCAGATCGGAGCCGCTCTCCCCGTCCGTCACGATCAGGGGCGCAGCCTGCTGCGGCTGTGCCGGCTCGTCGTCATGCGGCGCGAACAGCAGATCGACAAAGCTGTCCAGCACGGCGTCGATGCGGCTGAAATCGAGCGGCATCAGCGTCAGGCTGCCGTTCTGTACCGCCGTCGTGAAGCCGCTGAACAGACCGTCGTTCGTCAGATGGGTCACGCTGCCCTTCGGCACAAGACAGTGCGCGCGCATATCGATGTCCGCTTTGCCGCTGTGCTTTTGCGCGATGCGCTCCGCGATGGCGGGGACCGACGCCGGTTCCAGCTGCAGCTTTTCCAGCAGCTTCGCCTTCAGCGCGAGATAGCCCTCGTTTTCCGCGGCAAGGACCACGTCGTCGCCGTCCTCCACCGCAAACGAAGCGGCGGTCAACAGCGCGTCAACGCCCTCAAAGCTCTGCCGGTCCTCTTCTGAAAAGCCATAGCCGTCCAGCGCAAGACAGATCTTATAGACTGCGTCGGCGGAAAACGCGGATAGCTCCTCCAGTGTAAACAGTTTAATCATGATTGCCTCCGTCCCTGCGTGTGCGCCCTGTTGCGCGCACGCCCGTAAATTCTATTGGTACTCAGCCGACCGTACAGCAGGCGGCGCCCACATAGGGGTTGCTGATTTTTTTCTTGTCGTAATACACCTGCGGATAGCGGGCGCTGGTGTTGAGCGTCACGTTCGAAGTGTCAACCTCCGCCCGTTCGCCCTCGCGGACCATCCGCGCCACAACGACCAGCCGCGCGTTGTCGAATTCGTGCGAGCAGGTGGAGAGCGTCAGCAGCTTGTCGCCCGGGCGGACGTCCACGCCGGTGTCGTAAATCGAGCGCTGCTTCAGCTCGCTGATGTAGGACGTCTTCTTTTCGTCGCTCGAAAGCGCCGTGAAGTAATAGGGGAAGACGTAACCGTTGTCGTCCTCGGCGACGGCATTCGTGATGAACACCGCGAAGACCTTCCAGTTGTAATCGTGATACATCGTGTTGAACGCGATCACGGGACACTGCTTGTAGCCGGCGAGCGTCTTATACTGGTCGAGCGCGCCGAAGATCGTCCGGTCGTTCATGTGGTGCCCGAAGATGACCGTGTTGTAATCAAGCGGTTCGATCTGGTTGAGACAGGACATGAACGGACAGCCGTATTTCGTGCTCTTGCCGTAGAAGTTCTTGTTGAGGTAGGCTTCGTCGTCCACCGAACGCACCACGGGCAGGCTCATGTTGATGCCCGGCGCTTCGAGATAGCCGGCGAACTCCCGGTTGGTGCCGTAGAGCCGCGCGTATTTGAGCTGGAGCCCGCGCGGGAAGGAGACGTTCGGGAACTCGCCCCTGATCTGCTCCCACTGCTGCTCCTCGGTGAGTTCGAGATTGTTGCCGACGCCGTTCTGTCCGTCCGGCGAAGCGGCCGTTTGCAAGATCATATCGCTGACGTTTTCTTCAAACTTCTTGTTGTCGAGATGCAGCTTGTATTCGCGCAGCAGCACGCCCGCGGAAACGAGGATCGCGAGGATCGAGATCACGAGCACGACCATCCGGCCGACATGCCGTCCCGGTTCGTCCGGTTCAAGCGGCGCCTGTTCCTCGGCTTCGTCCTCGTCCTCGTCTTCGCTGAGCTCCTCCACGGCGATGCCGCTTTTCGGGAGCACGCGGCGCGACGCGAACGGCAGCGGCGGCAGTTCGTCGTCCTCCGGCGCGTCGGCGTCCGGGTCATAGACCTCATCGACCTGAAAGCGGCGGTCGGAATAATCCACCGTATCGAACGAGTCGTCCGCCTCGAGAAAGCTGCTCAGCGTCTTCTTCTGCGGCGACGGCTGGTCGATTGCGTTTTCGTCCTTGTTAAAATCCTTGCTCTGATACAAGATCCGCGTGCCGAGCGCGTTGTCGGGCGCCGGTTCCTCCGCCGGCGCGTCCGGCGCGGCGGCCGGCTGCTGCTCTTTGGAGGCGAGCACCTTCTGCAGCAGCTGTTCGAGCTGCTCCTGCGTCATCTGTACCGTCGGCTCGGCGTCCGCCGCCTTCTGCGGCGCGTCCGGGTTGTTCGTCCGGATCGGCGACGGCGGCGTTTCGCGCTTTTGCGGCAGCGGTTCGGCGTCGGTAAAATCGAACGCCCCGCTGGAGATATCTTCGATTTGCGGACGGTCCGCGCCGTCCTCATAGATCTTTTTCATGCGTCACAGTCCTTTAAGCATTTGGTGCGGCGTCGGGGTGATCGCGCAGATAGCAGCGGATCAGATCGAGCGCCTGCGAAGAGAATACCGTGCGGTTGAAGTCGCGGCAGTCCGGGCCGGTCTGCCCCGTGTTGACGGTCCGCGTGAACGTCTCTCTTCCGTCGGTCAGCGCGAGATAAGCGAGGCCGGGGTCGCGCCCGCGGTCGTCCTTGCCGGGACCGGCAAGCCCCGTGACCGACACGGCGAGGTCGGCGCCGCTTTGCGCTCTGGCTCCCTGCGCCATCTGGACGGCGACCGTTTCGCAGACCGCCGAGTCTTTTTCAATCACCCGCGGATCGACGAGAAGCAGTTTTTCTTTGATATGGTCCTGATACGAGACGATCCCGCAGCCGAAGACCGCGGACGCACCGGGCACGTCGGTCAGCCGTTTGGCGATGAGCCCCGCCGTCGCGGATTCCGCCGTCGCGACGGAGATGTTCCGCCGCAGCAGTTCGCGGACGACCGCCGTTTCGATATTCGGCACATCGACGCCGTAAACGTAACCGTCCAGCCGCTGCAGGATCTCCTGTACCACAGGTTCCAGCAGCGCTTCGGCTTCCGTTTCGGTCGCCGCCTTCGCGGTCACGCGCAGCATCGCTTCGCCGCTTTTCGCGTAGGGAGCGACGGTCGGATTTTCTTTATCGAGCAGGTCGCTGACGGTTTGCGCCATCGAACTTTCGCCGATTCCGAAGGTGCGGATCTCACGCGAGCAGATCACGCCGTCGGAGAACTGCCGCAGATAGGGCAGCGCGGAGCACTCGAACATCGCTTTCATCTCGCGCGGCGGTCCGGGCAGCATCAGCAGCCGTTTGCCGTCTTGTTCCATCGCGCAGCCCGGGGCGGTCCCGTTGGTGTTTTCAAAGATGACGGCGCCTTCGGGCATCCACGCCTGCTTTTCGTTGGTCTTCGGCATCACGACGCCCTTGACGTCAAAATAGTCTTTCATCCGGCGCAGGCTTTCGTCGTGCAGCACGAGCTTCTTTTGGAAAAGGTCGGCGCAGACCTCCTTGGTCAGATCGTCCTTTGTCGGTCCGAGGCCGCCGGTCGTGAGCACAGTGTCGGCGCGGGAAAACGCGGTCTCGAGCACCTGCCGCAGACGGTCGGGGTTGTCGCCGACGACGCTCTGGTGCAGCACCGAAATGCCGATTGCCGCCAGCTGTCTGGAAAGATACTGCGCGTTCGTGTTGAGAATATCGCCGAGCAGCAGCTCCGTGCCGACAAAAACGAGCTCGCACGTCATGCGCGTCACCTTTCCTTTCGTGAAAAATCAGGCTTCCAAATAGGTATATCTGGCTTCTTTGACCGCGCGCTCCAAGAGCGGCGCAAAGTCGAACAGAGCTTCCGCCTCCTCGAGCATCGCGGCGGTCGCCCGCGTTTTCGGATGCTTCGGCGTAAAGACCGTGCAGCAGTCTTCATACGGTTCCAGCGAGGTCTCGAACGTGTCGATCCGCCGCGCGATCTCGATGATCTCGTCCTTGTCCATCCCGATCAGCGGGCGGAACACGGGCATGGCGGCGACGGCGTTGGTACAAGCGAGCGAGTCGATCGTCTGCGACGCGACCTGGCCGAGGCTTTCGCCGGTGATCAGCGCCTTGCAGCCGTCGTTTTCGGCGATCTGCTGCGCGATGCGCATCATGTGCCGGCGCATGATCAGCGTGAACATATCCTCGGGGCAGTGGTCCTTGATCGCCTCCTGGATCTCGGTGAACGGCACGACATAGAGCTTGATCCTGCCGCTGTAGCGCGAGACGAGCTTCGCGAGCGCGTGCACTTTCAGCTCGGCGCGCTTGCTCGTATAGGGCGGCGACACAAAGTGGACCGCGTCGAGCATCAGCCCGCGCTTGGACATCATGTAGCCCGCGACGGGGCTGTCGATCCCGCCCGAGAGCAGCAGACACGCCTTGCCCGAAGAGCCGATCGGCAGACCGCCGGCGCCCTTTCGCTGGTTGCCGTGGATGAGTACCTGATCGCGGACCTCCACGGTCACGGTCAGCTCCGGTTCGTGGACGTCCACCTTGAGCGGATGGATATTGGAAAGAATATGCGCGCCGACTTCCGCGGCGATCTCGGGCGACGTCATCGGGAACTTTTTGTCGCTTCTCTTGCCGTTGACCTTGAAGGTGCGGACGTTTCTCAGGTCGTCGCCGAGAAATTCGAGCGCCGTGCGCTTGATATCGTCGATGTTCTTTTCGCAGACCGCCGCGACGGAAAAGCCGACGATCCCGAACACGCGGGAGATCCGTTCAACGGCTTCGTCGAAGTCGATGTCGTCGCTGTCCGGCTCCGCCACGATCGTGGACTGCGATTTGCGGAACGTGAACGTCCCGAGGGGCGCAAGTCTGCGCCGCATATTTTTGATCAGTATATCTTCAAACGTCGAGCGGTTGAGTCCCTTGAGGACGATCTCGCCGTTTTTGACCAGAATGACTTTTTTCATACGGTTATCCTTTTCTGCGAATGGTGTCGAGCGCCGCCCGGATCCCGTCGAGGCAGGCCTGCAGCTCCGCTTCGGTCGTCTCTGTCGAAAGGCTGACGCGCAGCGAAGAGGAGACGATCGCCGGGTCGAGCCCCGCCGCCGTGAGCACCGGGCTGCGGTGGCCTTTCGCACAGGCGGACCCGGAGGAGACACAGACGCCGCGGTCCGAGAGGAAGTTGAGCACGACCTCCGCGGGGTGGTGCGGCAGCGCGAGGTTGACGATATAGGGCAGCGCGTCGTCCGCACTGTTGACCACGACGTCGGGCAGCTTCCGCAGCGCCGCGACGAAGCCGTCGCGCAGCGCCGTCACGCGGGCAAGGTGCTGTTCGGGGGCGACTTTCGTCGCCGCGCCGGCGAAGCCCGCGATCGCGACCGTCGGCTCCGTCCCGGGGCGCAGCCCGTTTTGCTGTTCGCCGCCGAACGTCCGCGGCCGGATCGTCACGCCCGGTTTGATCCAAAGCGCTCCGGCGCCTTTCGGGCCGTGGATCTTGTGCGCGCTGACGGTCAGCAGGTCGCAGCCGAGCTTTTGCGGGGACAGCGGCAGCTTGCCGAACGCCTGCACGGCGTCGATATGAAACAGCGCGCGGCTGCGTTTTTTCTTGAGCAGTGCGGCGATCGCTTCGACCGGCTCGATCGAACCGAGCTCGTTGTTGACCGCCATCACGCTGACGAGGATCGTTTTGTCGTCCAGCAGCGCTTCCACGTCTTTGAGGGAGACGACGCCAAAGCGGTCAACGGGGATCACCCGCACGTCGAAGCCCTCCGCGGCGAGCTGCTGCGCCGCCTTCAGCACCGAGGGGTGCTCCACGGCGGAGACGAGGATCCGGCTGCCGTTCTTCTGCTGCGCGTACGCCGCGCCGAAAAGCGCGAGGTTGTTCGCCTCGGTGCCGCCGGAGGTGAAGAGGAGCTCCTTCTCTTTGCAGCGCAGTGCTTTCGCGAGAGCGGCGCGGCAGTCGGAAAGCAGCGTTTCCGCGTTGAGGCCGACTTCGTGCAGCGAGGACGGGTTGCCCCAGTCCTGTTCGACGGCGCGGCGCATCCACTGCTTTGCCGTTTCGCAAAGCGGGGTCGTTGCGCTGTTGTCCAAATATGCCTGCACGCAGATACACCTCTTCAATATAATTACAGTCCATTATACTATAAAAACGGACCAGATGCAATGGGAAAACGGACATTTCTGCTGCACCAGACGATGAATTTTTTGAAAACAACGCCGCGAAGGCGGGTATAACCGCAGAAATCGCGGGCATTCCTATTGTATAAAGCATTCATAAAGAAAACTTAAAAGACGGAGGCACGTCTCATGGAAAACAGGAACGGACAAACCGGAAGAAAAGCCCTTTTCTTTCTGTCGGGGGTCTGCGCGCTGCTGCTGACCCTCTCTCTGGTCAACGGGGCGAAGGCGCGGGCGTACCGCGCGGCGCTGGTCGAAACGGAAAACGCCGCCCTCTCGCAGCTTTGCGCCCAGCTGGACACGATCGAAACCGCGCTGCAAAAGGGCAGCTACGCGACGAGCGCGCCGATGCGCCGGTCGCTGCACGACACGCTCCAAAGCGCGGCGGCGGGGGCGAAGCTGTCTCTCTCTCTTTTGACAACGGACGACGCCGAAGCTGCGCCGCTCTACCGCTTTCTCTCGCAGGTCGGGGACTTCACGGGGGCGCTCAGCCGCCAGTCGCAAACCGGCGAGCCGCTCACCGAACAGCAAAAGCAGTCCCTGCGCGGCCTGCTAACGTACGCGGCGGCGCTCAGCTCCTCGCTCGCCGAGATTCGCCGCGGCCTGGACGACGACACCGTCCGCTTCGACCGTCTGCTGACAGCTTTGCCGCAGCCGGACGGCCCGCAGGGCTTCGACAGCGCGCTGCGCGACGCGGCGGACAGTCTGACAAGCTATCCGGCGCTGACCTACGCGGGCAAATACGCCGACGCGCGGCAGCAAAGCGCCGCGAAAGCGCTCGAAGAGACGGACGAGATCTCGATTCAGGCGGCGAAAAGCCGCGCCGCGAAGTATCTCTCCTGCGAAGAAAAGGAGCTTGTCCGCGAAAGCGACGAGGATTCGGCGTTGGGGCTCTACTGCTTTTCGCGCGGGGGCAAAACGGTCGGCCTGACCAAGCGCGGCGGGCTTTTGTGCTATCTCACGAACCCGAACTACGCCGGCAAGAGCGAGATCAGTCCCGACGCCGCGATCAAGGCGGCGCAGCACTTTCTTGTTGACACGGGCTATCAGCACATGAAAGACGCCGGCTACAGCACCTACGACGGTGTTTGCACGATCCGCTTTGTCCCGCGGGAAAAGGGCGTGACCTATTACGCCGACGAGATCAAAGTCAGCGTCGCGCTCGACACGGCGTCGGTGGTCGCGGCCGACGCGCGCGGCTATCTGACGCACCACACGGCGCGTCCCCTCCCCGAAAAGAAGGTCACGCTCGAGACCGCCGTCGGCAACCTCGCGGACGAACTCGACCTCCTCGATTACAAGACCGCCGTCATTTTGCTCGACGACGGGACGGAGGCGCTTTGTCACGAGCTGCACTGCCGCGACAAACAAGGGCAGGAGGTCCTCGTTTACGCCGACACGCAGGAGGAAAAGGAGGCGGATCTCCGGCTTTTGTTCACCGCGGACGACGGCACGCTTGCAAAATAAAGAAAAATGTGGTATCATCGCAACAGAACGACTTGGGAAGTGATACCATGGCAACCGTCCTCATCACAGGCGCGTCCGGCGGGATCGGACAGGCGCTCTGCAACGCCTTTTTACAGCAGGGAGACGACGTCCTCGCCGTCTGCGGCAGGCACGCCGACGCTTTGCGGGATCTGCACGCGCAATATCCCGACAAGTTGCGCACGTTTTCGTGTGACCTTTGCGACAGCGAGGCGGTACAGTCTCTCGGGGAGGTGCTCGCCGCCTTCAAGCCGCAGGTGCTGATTTTGAACGCGGGCGCCGCGGCGGCCGGGCTGTTTCAGGAGATCGACCTGCTCGAAAGCGCGCGGCTGTTTCAGATCAACGTCCAGAGCCAGATGCAGCTTTGCCGCGCCCTGCTGCCGGGCATGATCGCTGCCAAGAACGGCAAAATCGTCACGGTCAGCTCCATGTGGGGGTGCGTCGGCGCGTCGTGCGAAGTGGACTACAGCGCGACGAAGGCCGCGATTCTCGGTTTCACGAAAGCCCTCGCGAAGGAGGTCGGCCCCTCCGGGATCACGGTCAACTGCATCGCGCCGGGCTTCATCGACACCAAAATGAACGCCCGCCTTTCCGCGGAGGACAGGCAGGCAATCATCGACGAGACGCCCCTCGGCCGCGCCGGGACGCCGGAAGACGTGGCGGCCCTTGCGCGTTTCCTCACCAGTGACGACGCGGCGTTCATCACCGGTCAGGTGATCGGTGTGGATGGGGGCATGGCGATCTGCTGATCGCCATGCAGCTGTTAGCAGTTAGCCGTTAGCGGTTAGAAAAAAGCGCCCAGCAGGGCGCTTTTTGAGTGTGCAGTGTGCAGTAGGGGCGGCCATTGGCCGCCCGCTTCTTTTGCCGTTGCCGAGCTATTGCGGCGAGGTTCAAACCTCACCCGTCATCGTGCTGCGCACGATGCCACCCTCCCCGTAAACGGGGAGGGCAAGGTTTAAAACTTAAAATTGGTACTTAGTGTAACGGTAAACTAAAATTGGACAGGCAGGGAGTACTTTTTGGACACTATCCTTATGGTATGGCACAGCCCCCTTGCCTTCCCCGCCGGCGGGGAAGGTGTCACGCGCCAACACGGTTCGCGGCATGGCGACAATATAAAAAGCGCGTGACGGAAGAGGTGGTCCCGCCGCAGTCTTTCTTCGCGGTCGTTCTTTCCCCTCTGCCGCTCTCCCGCCCGCGTCATTCCGAATTCCGATTTCCGAATTCCGAATTAAAAAAGCCGCCCGCAGGCGGCTTTTCTGCTGTTGACTTGGGCGACCACGCAGGGTCGCCCCTACGCGATTACCCGAAAAACGCTTTGTGCACGGCGGCGACGGCTTTGTCCGCCATCTCCTTTTCGATCAGCACCGAGATCGTGATCTCGCTCGTGGAGATCATGCTGATGTTGATGCCCGCCTCATACAGCGCGCCGAACATCTTGCTGGCCGTGCCCGCGTGGGACTGCATGCCCGCGCCGACGACGGAGACCTTCGCGATGGACGTGTCGCACGACACCGTGGCGCCCTCGAGACCGAAGATGTTTTCCAGCAGCTCGACCGCCTGCTCGGCGTTGCCCTTCGCACAGGTGAAGGAGATGTCCTTCGTGCCGTCGCGGCCGACGGACTGCAGGATGACGTCGATGTTGATGCCCTTCGCCGCGAGCGACGAGAACAGCTTGAACGCGTTGCCCGGGACGTCCTGCATGCCGACGACGGAGATCCGCGCGACGTCCATATCCTTGGTGACGCCTCTGATTAACATTTTTTCCATTTTAGCAACCTCCCTGACGATCGTGCCCGGCTCCTTGACCATGCTCGAGAGCACTTCGATTTCGACATTGTATTTTTTGGCAAGCTCCACCGACCGGTTGTTGAGCACCTGCGCGCCGAGCGTCGCGAGCTCGAGCATTTCGTCGTAGGTGATGTCGGTCAGCTTTTTGGCGTTCGGGACCTTCCGCGGGTCGGCGGTGAAGACGCCCGTCACGTCGGTGTAGATCTGGCAAAGGTCTGCGTGCAGCGCCGCCGCGAGGGCCACCGCGCTGGTGTCGCTGCCTCCGCGTCCGAGCGTCGTGAGATCGTCGCCCTTGTGGATGCCCTGGAAGCCCGCGACGATCACGATCTTGTGCTTGTCGATCTCCTTGAGCAGCCGGTCGGCCTTGATCTCTTCGATGCGCGCCGAACCGTGCGCCGTGTTGGTGTGGAACCCCGCCTGCCAGCCCAGCAGAGACACCACGGGACAGCCGATCTTTTCGATCGCCATCGCCAGAAGCGCGATCGAGATCTGTTCGCCGGCGGTCAATAGCATATCCATTTCGCGCTTGGAGCCCCGCGGGTTGATCTCCATCGCTTTTTCGATCAGATCGTCGGTCGTGTCTCCCTGTGCGGAGACGACCACGACCACGTCGTTGCCCTCTTTATACGTGTCGGTGATGGTACGCGCGACGTTCATCACGCGCTCGGCGTTCGCCACGGACGAGCCGCCGAATTTCTGAATGATAAGTGCCATAGTATGCCCCCAGTTGGATGGTAAATATTCGTTGTCAGAACAGCCGGATGACGGACGCCGCGTCGAACGGCGCGAGCGCGTCGCGCAGGTCTTTTTCTTTCGCTTCCGGCGTGATAAAGACGAGGTCGCCGTCAGCGCTGTCTGCGACCTCGCAGCCGGACAGAGCGGAAAGGAGCTTCGCCGTGTCGGCGGCTTTGCCGCTTGTCTTCGCGCGGACAAACAGTCGCACGGGCGCTTCCATCGGGTCGGCGAGAACGCCGTCTTTCGCTTCGCCCCAGCCGTAGATCCTGCGTTTGTCGCTGTGCTGCGCGCAGTCGATCGCGTCCGCGACGACCGCCGAAGCGGTGGCCAGTTTGCCGGCGCCCTGTCCGTACAGCAGCACGTCGCCGACCATGTCGCCGCGCACGAAGCAGGCGTTGAACACGTCGTTTACACCCGCGAGCATGTGCGTTTTCGGGACGAGGGCGGGCGAAACGGTGACGCACCACCGGCCGTTTTCGAGCGTCTTGGCGCGGGCGATCAGCTTGATCACGCAGCCGAACGCTTCGGCGTACGCGACGTCGTCCTTCGTCAGCTTGGTGATGCCCTCTGTCAGGATGCCGTCCGGATAGATATGGCTCCCGGTCGCAAGCGACGCGAGGATGCAGATCTTGCGGCAGGCGTCGATCCCTTCGACGTCGGCGGTGGGATCCTTTTCGGCGTAGCCCTTTTCCTGCGCGAGCCGCAGCGCCGTTTGGAAGTCCATGTTGTCCGTTATCATTTTACTCAAAATGAAGTTCGTGGTTCCGTTGAGGATGCCCGCGATCTCCCGGATCCGGTTCGCCGCAAGGCAGATCGTCAGCGGGCGGATGATCGGGATTCCTCCCCCGACCGCCGCTTCAAAGAGAAAGTTGACGTTATTGGCGCGGGCGAGCGCCAGGAGAACGTCGCCTTTTTTCGCGACGAGCTCCTTGTTCGACGTGACGACGTGCTTGCCTTTTTGAAGGCAGGCGGAAACGAACGTGAACGCCGGTTCCACGCCGCCCATCGTCTCCACGACGATCTTGGTTTCGTCGTCGCTGAGGATATCGTTGACGTCCTTCGTCATATACGGCGCGAACGCGCTGCCCGGGAAGTCACGGATATCGAGAATATGGGAGAGGCTGAGATCGACCAGACTGTGCGCCCGGATGTGATCCGCGTTTTGCGCGATCACCTCGGCTACGCCGGAACCGACCACGCCGAAGCCCATGATAGCAACCTTCATTTTTTGGGTCTCCTTCTCCATGCTAAAGTGATATTATCATATCATAATTTGTCGTTTTTGCAAAGCATTTTCTTTCAATTTTCTGAAATTTGTGAAATCCATTGATTTTCGTTTCCGGTTGCGTGTATAATAAGTATAATATGACAACTTGAAGGGGTGTCGTTATGCAAGAAGTTGAAAAAAGGCGCGCGCTGATCATCAACGTGATCTATCTCGTGATGCTGGTCGCGATCGGCTTTCTGATCATCCGCTATGCGCTGGGCGTCTGCTTCCCGTTCCTGTTCGCGTTTCTGGTCGCCGCCGTGCTCCAGCGGCCGAAGAACTTCCTTGTCCGCAAGACGTTTTTGAAGGACGGGGCGGCGTCGATGATCTGTGTGTTTTTGCTGCTCTTCATCGCGCTCGCGGTCGTCTCTCTGATCGGCGTGCGGCTGTTTGAGCGGGTGCAGGACTTCGTCAACTATATCGCGCTGCAGCTGCAGAACGCGGAGCAGATCATCGAAAACATCCAGCACTGGGTGCTCGGCGTGATCGAAAAGACGCCGGAGTTTTTACGCAACACGCTGCATGAAAGCGCGACCGAGCTGTTCGCCAAGCTGAACGACTACTTCAACAGCGCCGGCGCGGACACTGCCGCCGCCGCTGCGGACGCCGCCGCGGTCGCGGGCGCCGAAGCCGCGGAGACCACCAAATCCGCGCTCTCCGGTCTGCTCAGCGGCAACTTCAAGCTCTCGTGGGTGACGACGCCCATCAGCAGCCTGCTGTCCACAGCGAAGCAGATCCCCTCCGTGCTGATCGCCGTCGTGATCACGCTCGTCGCCTGCTGCTTTATGACGACGGAGTTCCCGCGCGTGATGGCGTTCTTCCGTCTGCAGGTGCCGGAGCGCCGCCGGGAGGACCTCGACCGCGCGAAGGTGCTCCTCAAATCGTCGCTCGGCAAGATGGGCAAGGCCTACGCCCTCATCATGCTCGTCACATTTATTGAGATGTCGCTCGGTCTGACGGTGCTGCGGCTGATCGGCGTGTTCCAGTCGAACTATATCATCATGATCGCCGCCGTCACCGCGATCATCGACATCGTCCCCGTCCTCGGCACCGGCACGATACTGCTCCCCTGGGCGGCCTATTCGCTGATCACCGGCTCGTTCGGGATGGGCATCGGTCTTCTGGTGATCTACGCCGCGATCACGGTGATCCGGCAGGTGATCGAGCCGAAGCTCGTCGCCGGACAGCTCGGGCTCTCCCCCATCGTCACGATCGCCGCGCTGTATTTCGGCCTCAAGATCTTCGGCGTCCTCGGCATGATCATCACGCCGATCCTCGTCATCATGCTCAAGCTCCTCAACGACGAGGGCATCATCCACCTGTGGCGCTCCCCCGCCCGCGCGAAAGCCGCGGCGGCGGCAGCGGAAGCGGAGGCGGAAACCGCCGAAGTGCCGCCGGAAGAAGCGCCTGCGCCGGAGGAAGCGGCAGAAGAAGCCGAAGCGGCAACAGATAAAGAAGAATAAAGTTTACAGTTTACAGTGATGATTTTTGCTGCGCAAAAAGTGATGAGACGACCGTTTCCGGTGCGGAAACGGCCGTCGTTTTTCTCACTCCATCACTGCCGCGCAGCGGCATCATCACTGCTGCGAAGCAGCGTCATAACTGTTGCGCAGCCGCATCATAACTGTCACGAAGTGGCTCCGTCAGCGCGTCCATCGCTTCGAGCAGCACGCGTGCCGTTTCCGGCCCAGCGGAGTTGGTCTCCTCGTAGTGCGTTCTGCCGAACTGGTCCTTCGTGATGTCGAAGAAGCCCAGCCATTCGTTGTTCAGAAAGTCGTTGTCGGGGATGATGTACCCGAGCGCGTCGTTGCAAAGTCCGACGACAAAACTGTGGCCGCAGTCCGTCATTTCGCAAAGCGGTTTGTAGGCCGCGTCGAAACCGTTCGCCGCCTCGGCCGCCGGCAGGAAGTTGCCGCTGTACAGCTCGGAGTACAGTTCGCCCGGGATCAGGAACAGCCCGACCTGCTTTGCGCCGAGTTCCATATAGGAGACCTCCGTCAGAATCTGCATTTTCGCGCTGTACCACGCCCGCTGAATATCGTTCGTCAGGATGTTGAGCACCTTGCCGAGCTTGAAGATCGTGTTGTCGCACGGCAGCAACACCGCCTGTGAACGGATATTGCAAAGCGGAGAAAGCGCTGTCTCGTTGTCGATATTCAGCACGATGTCGCCGATCTCTTTCCCGTACTGCTTCATATAGCCTTCGCAGTCGAAGTCCGGGGTCTTCAGCACGTCGTCGATTTTGTCCGCGGAGATCTGGCCGCCGACCGCGCCGTTGATGAACAGGAATTCCCCTCCGGTCTGCGCTTCGATCTCCCTGCCCATATAGGCGGGGAAGTCGGCGCTGACGTTTTTCGTTCCTCTTCCGAGCAGCTCGGGGTGGCAGGACATGTTGACGATATAGACGTCGCTGCCTCCGTCCGCGGGAGCGAAGCGCAGCCGCGTCAGCAGCGGGCTGAAATCGATCGGCGTGCGGCTGTCGGAAAGTTTGTCGCCGATGTCCGCCGTACCGATATAGAGCTGTCCGTCGCGGCGGTTCTCACAGGCGGAAACGATCGCTTCGGCGGTCAGCGTCTTCAGCCGCTGCATGAACGCCTTGTCCTTGCCGTCGCTGACGTAGGACTTGCCCCAGAGCCCCTGCGTGTCGATTGCGGAGTGGGTGTGCGTCGCGCAGATGTTGACCGATTTCAGCGCGGGGAGCCCTTCGTGTCCGAGGACGGCGGCGCGGATCTCGTTGATGTCGTGGCGGCTCAGACCCACGCAGTCGATCGCGCAGAAGACCACGCCGCCGCGTCCGGTGTTGTCGTCGAGATACACCGCGCGGGCGTACATATCGTCCAATACTCCCTCGGCGGGGTTGTTCGAGTTGTAGCCGGCGATATAATAGGTCTTCTTTCCGACGTCGTCCGGGGTGAGGACCGCTTTGCCGAAGCCGAGCGTCCAGCCGTCTCCGGCGGTCTGCGAGAACGTTTCGTCGCCGGGCAGCATATATTTTGCGGCTTCCTCCGGGGTGGTATAGGTCGAAAACGGCGCGTGGATCAGCACGAGCACGACCGACAGAAAGCCGACGAGGGCGCGGACCGCCGCCGGCAGCCCGAGAAAGCGTAAAACCTGCATGGTGATTCCTCCCGTCACAGTGGGTTCTTTTTTATTATACCGCATTTTCGCCGGTTGTCAACGGCGGGAACAGCGGCGGAACCGGGAAATAAACCCGTTTTCCCTCTTGCAATATGTGGAAAAGTATTGTATAATATGACCATCAAATAATGAGGAAGGTGTTTCCCATGTGGCAATTGAAAAAAGCTTACTACCGCAGCTTTCAGGTGATCATGAAATACGCGATGTTCATCTTCGACTGGTCCGAGCCGGAACTGCTCGAGGGACCGGGCGCCGTCAAGCGTCTGCCCGCGCTGATCAAGTCCAAGGGGATCCGGAAAGTCCTTGTCGTGACCGATAAGGGTCTGATGGGTCTGAACCTGCTGGACGGTCTGTTCGGTGCGCTGACGGAAGCGGGCGTCGATTACGCCGTGTTTGACGGCGTACAGCCGAACCCGACGATCGACAACATCGAAGACGCGCGCGCCATGTATCTCGAAAACGGCTGTGAAGCGGTCGTCGCCTTCGGCGGCGGTTCCCCGATGGACTGCGCCAAAGCGGCAGCTGCCCGCGTGACCAACCCGAAAACGAGCGTCCGCAAGATGCGCGGCACCCTGCGCGTGTTCCACAAGCCGGCGCTGATCTTCGCCGTGCCCACCACCGCCGGCACCGGTTCCGAAACGACCGTCGCCGCCGTGGTCTCCGACCCGGAAACGCACGAAAAGAACCCGATCAACGACCCGAAACTGCGCCCGAAGTACGCGGTGCTCGATCCGGAGCTGACCGTCGGTCTTCCGCCGCACATCACCTCCACCACCGGTATGGACGCGCTGACCCACGCGGTCGAAGCGTATATCGGCAGAAGCAACGTCCGCTCCACCGAAGCCTACGCGGAAAAAGCCGTCAAGCTCATTTTCGGCAATCTTGAAAAAGTCTATGCCAACGGCAAGGATATCGAGGGACGCAACAACATGCTCAAAGCGTCGTATTACGCCGGTATGGCCTTCACCCGCGCCTATGTCGGTTATGTCCACGCGATCGGCCACAACCTCGGCGGTATGTACGGGATCCCCCACGGGCTTGCGATGTCCGTCATCCTGCCGTACGTCCTCGACTACTACGGCAAGACCGCGCAGTTCCGTCTGGCGAGACTGGCGGAGATCTCCGGCGCCTGCACGCTCGGCTCCGACGAAACCAAGGCCGCCGCGTTCATTCAGGAGATCCGCGACATGAATGCCCGGATGAACATCCCCGACGGTTTCGAGCAGATCAAGGAAGAGGATATCCCGACGCTCGTCAAGCGCGCGCTCAAAGAAGCGAATCCGCTGTATCCGGTGCCGAAGATCATGAACGAAGCCGACTGCGAAGCGGTCATCCGTCAGCTGATGAAGTAAGCAAAATAAAAAGCGTCTGCGGAGGGTCGCAGACGCTTTTTGCATGTTGTCAACCAAAATGCCGCAGCAGATAGGCCGCTATCGTGTGGAACAGCAGCACGATCGTCCCGAACGGGCCCCAGTGCTTTTCGCCGCAAAGCGGACAGACCTGCGGGGCGTTTTCATCCTCCGGGTCTGTCGGCGGCTCCTCCGGCGCCGTCAGATCCGCGCCGCAGCGCGTACAGCAGCCGTTCGCGTCCGGTACGGTGTGCCCGTACGCCGGAAGGGTGTAGGCGGCTTCCTGCTTTTCGCCGCAGTCTTCACAGGTCAGCGTCAGCATCCCGGCCGACGTGCAGCTGCGTTCGGTCAGCTGCGCTGAGAAACGGTGTTCGTTCGGCACGCACGGTCCCATCGCCGGGTAATCGACATAGCAGTAGTTCAGATCGACATAGTCCGACGACACGCCGTAGGTGCTGCCCTTGCCCCCGTTGGAAAACTGCCACATCTCGCAGTCCGGCTTTTTGCTGCCGTTCGGGTCCTGGCTCGCGAAGGTGTAGGTTCGCTTGTTCTGGTCGCTCGTGTAGCACGTCCAGCGGGCGATCCACCGGCTGCAGTTTTCGATCCGGGTCAGGTCCATCTCGGTCGTCGAGTGGCTCATCGACCCGTAAACACCGACGCGGTAGCCCGCCGCGGCAAAGATCTGCAGCTCGATCAGCATCAGATCGGTGAGCGCCTCCTTGCTCAGCGCGAACACCGTGCTGTCCTCCACGTCCAGAAACAACGGGTAGGTCAGCGCCTTGCCCCCGAGGGCGGCGAGCGTGTTCTGCGCCTCCTGAACGGCGCCCTGCGGCGTCGTGGCGTACATATAGACATAGGCGCCGAGGGGGATCCCCTGTTTGGTCGCGTCCGCGTAATTGGTGTCGAAGGTGGCGTCCTTCCGGTAGGCGAAGCAGCGCAGGATCGCGAAGTCCACGCCGGCTTTTTTCACCTTTGCCCAATCGACCGCGCCCTGCCAGCGCGAGACGTCGATCCCCTTCTGTACGGCGGCCGCCCCGCCCGCGGCGCACGGCAGCGCCGAAGCGAGCGTCAAAACACAGAGCATCATCACACACCACCGTTTCCATCGTTTCATGCGGCTGCCTCCCTTCGGTTGATTACTCCCATTATACCCGATCGCGCGCTTTCGGTCAAGAAACAAACCGTAAACAGAGTGTGACGATGTGACTAGTGGCTAGTGACGCGGGAAAAAAGTATGAACCCGCAGCAATCGCCCGCGTTTTGTAAATGGCAACTGGTTCGGCTATTGTCGCGTAGGGGCGACCCTGCGTGGTCGCCCAAATCATTTACCGAATAAGATTTGCTGCGGAAAAAGAGCACGGGTCGCCACATAGGGCGACCCCTACGCAACAAAAGCCAAACGTCGCGGCTCACCGCAAACGCTCGCCTTGCCTTCCCCGCCTGCATGGTTGCGGGTCGCCAGCGGCGACCTTTGCCGAAGGCAAAAGCAACGACCGAGCCGGCAGGCGAGACCCGGTAGCCGAGAATCGACTCCTACGCGGATAAGAAATGCCCTGCGAAATAGCGCGGCCGACCATTGGTCGGCGCTACGGCGTTTTCCTGCGCGGAGCGATGTTCTTCTCTACACCTCCCCTGCCCGCGTCGCTGTCGACTAACGACTGTCGACTCTTCTGTGCACTGCGCACTGTGCACTTCTAACCGCTAACTGCTAACAGCTAACAGCTAAAAAAGCCGCTCCACACGGAGCGGCTTTTTGCAAACCGGATTATTCTTCTGCTTCGGCTTTCGCTTCTTCGATGACCTTCTGCGCCACGGTCATCGGGGCGTCCTCATAGCGGGCGAAGGTGAGGGTGAAGTAGCCGCGGCCGGCGGTGACGGAGCGCAGCATCGTGGAGAAGTCGCCCATTTCCGCCATCGGCACTTCGGCGACAAGCTCCTGCATCTTCGGCTCGTCGGCGGCGCCCATGCCCATCACACGGCCGCGTCTTTTGGTGACGTCGCCCATGATGTCGCCGAGGTTGGCGTCGGGGATATAGACCTTGAGGTCGCCGATCGGCTCGAGAATGACCGGGGCGGCCTGCGCCATACCGTTCTTATACGCGATCTTCGCGGCGGTACGGAACGCCATATCGTTGGAGTCCACCGGATGGTAGGAACCGTCGTACAAAACAGCCTTCAGGCCGACGACCGGGTAACCGGCAAGCGGGCCCTTCTGGACGGCTTCGAGCAAGCCCTTTTCCACGGCGGGGAAGTAGTTCTTCGGCACGGAGCCGCCGACCACTTCGCTTTCGAAGATCAGCTCGTCGCCGTCATGCGGCTCGAAGCGGATCCACACGTCGCCGAACTGACCGGAACCGCCGGTCTGCTTCTTGTGGCGGCCCTGGACCGAGCAGCTCTTGCGGATCGTTTCGCGATAGGCGACCTTCGGGATCTTGAGGTCGATCTCGACGCCGAACTTGCTCTTGAGCTTGGCAAGGACGATATCGAGCTGCTGTTCGCCGAGACCGGAGAGCAGCATTTCGCGGGTCTCTTCGTTGGTGGAGAAAACGACGGTCGGATCTTCGCCCATGATACGGCGCAGACCGGCAGCCACTT
Organism: Clostridia bacterium; assembly: GCA_017544665.1. GTDB lineage: Bacteria > Bacillota > Clostridia > Oscillospirales > Acutalibacteraceae > UBA6857. The sequence goes on from JAFYDS010000080.1 coordinate 20,513, forward strand.
TATCTTCTTCGCCCTTCTTCTTGACGACGATCGCCATGGTCAGCGACGGGGCCGGGAAGTTGACGCCTTCGAGGTGGATGACCTTCTTCGGGTCGCAGATCGTGTCGCCGGTGTCGAGCGAGTTGAGCTTGGTGATAACGCCGATGTCGCCGGCGGAGATGACGCTGATGTCTTCCTGCTTGTTGCCGCGGACGCTGATGAGCTTGCCCATACGCTCGCTGCTGCCGGTGCGGGCCACAAAGGCGGGCACGTCGGCGGTGATCTTGCCGGAGATGACCTTCACGAAGCTCATCTTACCGACGAACGGGTCGGCGACGGTCTTGAAGCAGATCGCGGCAAGCGGGCCGTTCGGGTCGCACTTGATCTCGACGTCGTTGCCGTCGTCGTCTTTCGCAGTCTCTCCTCCTGCCTGCGCCGGAGCGGGGGCGGAGAAGACGAGCGCGTCAAGCAGCAGATCCACGCCTTCGAGCGTGACGCCCGAGCAGGCATACACCGGATAGATCTCACCGGTCTCGACGCCCTTGGTCAGGCCGTTGATCACTTCTTCCTTCGTCAGCTCTTCGCCGTCGAAGTACTTCATCATCAGGTCGTCATCGACGGAGGCGACGGCTTCCATCAGCACTTCCTTCATTTCGTCGAAGTGCGGGTCGGACGGCATATCGACCGGGGTCGCTTTGCCGTTCTTATAGGCGAACGCCTTGCCGGAGCAAAGGTTGACGTAGCTTTCCGCTTTGCCGCCGACCATGTGCGGGACGACGACCGGGCACAGCTTGGAGCCGACCTCTTCCTTCAGCGCTTCGAAGGTCTTGTAGAAGTCGCTGTTTTCGGCGTCCACACGGGTGATCGCAAAGAACTTCGCGATACCGCGGGCGTCGGCGGCCTTGATCGCCTTTTCCGCGCCGACGTCGAAATCGGAACCCGCGGCGGTGACGATCAGCGCGCACTCCGCGGCACGCATCGCTTCGAACACGCCGCCTTCAAAGTCGAATTTGCCCGGCGCGTCGAGCAGGTTGATCTTGCAGTCCTTCCATTCCAGCGGCGCGACCGCGGTGGAAAGAGAGCACTGTCTCTTCTTTTCTTCGGGGTCAAAGTCCATCACGGTGTTGCCGTCGGCAACCTTGCCCAGACGGTCGCTCGCCTTGGCGAGATAGAGCATCGCTTCGGCAAGGGTCGTCTTGCCCTTACCGGTGTGACCGGCAATCGCAATATTCCGGATGTGGTTCGCATCGTACGCTTTCAAATAAAAAACCTCCTTGCGCCTGCACGCTCTTTCGCGCGGCGCGTTCTTCTTTTTTTTCTGGGATCGCTCCCGGTCGGCTTCCCGGTCGGCGCGGTGTCTCCCGTCTGTCCGTAAAGCTGTCAACGTTTATTGTAACATATTCTATGGAAAGATGCAAACAAAATTTGCACTAATTTTCGCGGGTGTTTTTTGTTCACTGTGTATATTTTCTGTAGGGGTCGATTCTCGGCTACCGGGTCTCGCCTGCCGGCTCGGTCGTTGCTTTTGCCTTCGGCAAAGGTCGCCGCCGGCGACCCGCAACCCCATGTGGCGACCCGATCGGTCGACGAACGACGGTCGACTGTCCCGAAACTTGTACTTACCGCTTTCAAATGTAAACATTTCGTGAAAACTGCAGATTTGTTGCAGAAAAAGCGTGAAAAAAGGGGCTGTCGGGCCTTATTATGGGAGGACTTTTTTCGTCCGACCGAAAAAGCCCTGACAGGAGGACGAACAAAACAATGGAAGGCTGGTTCAAATTTGAACGCAAGTGGCTCGAAAGCGGGGTGATCAACCGCGACAGCGAGCATCTGGCGGTGTGGATCTATCTTCTCTCGTGGGCGATGTTTGAACCGCGGCAGGCCGTGTTCCGTGGAAAAGCGGACATACTGCGCGAAGGGCAGCTGATTGCGGGGAGAAAACAGATTTCGAAAGCCTGCGGCGTTCAGGAAGATAAGGTGCAGCGGATCTTGAAACGGTTTGAAGACGCGGGTTTAATCAAGCAGGAAATGTCCGCACGATGCAGAAGAATTACACTGCTGTTTTACGGAAATGAGAACGAAACTGCACAAAAGTTGCACAGCTCCCGCTGCAGTTCTGACGCGGCAGAAACCGCACAACGAAGCGGCTTTTGCACAGATGATGCACAACAGTTGCACAAATCTTGCACAAAAGATGCACAAATCTTGCACACTAATAAAGAATTAAAGAATGATAAGAATGAAAGAGCGAAGAAAACGCGCGCGGGCGCGCGGCAGAAACGCGGAGCGGATCAAAGTATTTTTACTTCCGACGCGTCCTACGACCTTTCGGATTTCCTGACACGCGCGATCGGGATGCAGGATTGAGGAAATATCTTTATCCGCAAACAACGGGCGGCGGCATTGTATTGGGCCGCCCTTTCTTCCCTTCATCCCTTTATCCCTTATTCCCTATTCGCTAACGACTACCGCCTGTTATTGACAAAGCGGCGCGGGCGGTGTAATATTGTTTTGACTGAACATGCGGCTTGCGCGGACCTGTCCGCGCCCGAACGGAGGAACCATGATGCGTTTGCAACTGAAATCGACGCTCTGCCTGCTGCAGGCGTTGCTGATGCTCCTTTCCCAGACGTTTGCCCTGCGTACGGACTATAAAATCAAGCTCGACCGCGCCGCGATCGGGCTGACGAGCGAGTCAGCCTCTTCCTTTGCGGCGATGCCTGCCGACGCACTGCAGGTGACAGCAGACGAGAAAGCGCGCTGCCGCGCCTGGTACGACGCCCATATCCGCACAAAGACCGACCCCGCCTATGACTTCACGGTCGGCGGGCTGTCGTTTAGGCGCCATCTGAAAGACTGGGAAATCGATATCGGAGCCGAGAGCGCCGACGGGGCGGTCGAACGAAACGGCAAAACCACCGTAATCACGCTGCGGCACAAAAAGAGCGCGCTTTGCGCGCGGGTCGAAGCGACGATCTTTGAAGAGAACGCCGCCTGTCAGTGGACAGTTTACCTCAGGAACGAAGGAGACAGTCTCTCCCCCGTCGTGCGGCGGTTCTTCGCCGCGGACTGTACCCTCGACACCGGGAAAGCGACCCTTTATCTCAGCCGCGGAAGCGATTCCAAAGCCGACGACTTCGAGCTGCTCGAAACCGCCGTCTCCCCGACGGCGATGCGCTTCGACGCGACCGCCGGACGCAACACGGTCTGCCTCCCCTACTTCAATCTTTGCGGCAGCAAGGGAGGCATCGTCGCCGCGGTCGGCTGGACGGGCCAGTGGCTCACCACCTTGCGGCAGACGCTGCAGGGAGTCAAATTCCGCGCGGGACAGGAGTATTTCCGCGCCGCCCTCGAACCGCAGGAGGAAGTGCGCTCCCCGCTCGTTTCGCTCACCTTCTGTGACGGCGACAACGCCCTGAAGGGCTTTTGCAGCTTCCGAAAGATGCAGCTGGACTGTCTTTATCCTGAAACCATGCGCCCGATGCGCGGCTATATGCTCGCCAACGAGTTTAACACCCTGACGTGCGACGAACTGATCGAAACCGTGCAAAGCGTCGATCCGGCGATCCTTTCCGCAACGGACTACTTCTGGATGGACGCCGGATGGTACACCTATCAAAAAGACTGGTACGACGGCGTCGGCAACTGGACGCCGGACGAAAGCCGCTTCCCGGAAGCCCTGCGCCCGCTCTCTGACGCGATCGCGCAAAGCGGCAGCAAATTCCTCCTCTGGTACGAGCCGGAGCGCGTCCGCGAAGGGACGATCCTCGCCGAAGAAGGAAAGCAGCACGACGGCTGGATCATCCAGAACGGCGACAATCTGATGTGGAACCTCGCGGACGACGGCGCCTGCGCCTTCCTCACGGACTATATCGCGGCGTCGCTCAAAGAAAACGGCGTCGGCGTCTATCGGCAGGACTTCAACTTCGATCCGCTTCGCTATTGGAAACAGGCGGACCGCGCGTTCTACGGCGGCCGGACGGGGATCTGCGAAAACCACTATGTGACGAATCTCTACCGCTATCTCGATACGCTGTGCGAGCGTGTGGACGGGCTGCTCATCGACAACTGCGCGAGCGGAGGACGGCGGATCGACCTCGAAATGTGCCGCCGGAGCCTTCCTCTCTGGCGCAGCGACTACAACTGCGTCCCCGCCGACGGCGTGCGGAAAGCCGACGACCTCGAAGCAACGCAGGCGATGACATTTGCCCTTTCCTGCTGGCTGCCCTACAGCGGCGCGGTCCAGCATACGGAGTCCCTCTACGCCGTGCGCAGCGGCGTGATGACCCACCCGATGGTGATGCAGCCCGATCCGGCAACTTTTGCCCTGTACGACCGCGCCCGCAGTGACATGACAAAGCGGTATTTTCCGCTGACCACCGGCGGCACCGACGACAGCAAGGTGCTCGCGATGCAGTTCGGCGACGGGGAAAGCGGGACGGCGCTGGTCTATTGCCGCGCCAAAGCACCGCAAAGCTGTCAGATCCGGCTGAACGGACTTGTTCCCGACGCGACCTATACGCTGACGAACCCGGACGACCCGGCGTTCACGACAGAAGCGACCGGACGCGCCCTGATGGAAAACGGGGTTTCCCTGACCGCCGCGCAGCTGCCCGCCGCGTTCGTGCTCTATTACGATATCGCCCGATAAACGAGGTTTTGCCATGATACAGTATAAGTTTTCTCTCCCCGCCCCCGGGACGTTTCAGCCGGGACCGCGGGAACAGGTCTATCTCGATTGGATCACGAAGCACCAGCTGACGGACGGGACCCTCTGGCGGCACTTTGTCGAAGCGTTCCGCACGAAGGCGGACACAAACGACCGCGGCTGGCGCGGGGAATACTGGGGCAAGATGATGCGCGGCGCGTGCCTCGTGTACCGCTGCACAAACGACGACGCCCTCTATGCCGTTTTGGAACGCGCCGTCCGCGCCCTGCTCGACTGCGCCGAAGACGACGGGCGGCTTTCGACCTACGACCGCGCCGCGGAGTGCGCCGGGTGGGACCTCTGGTGTCGCAAGTATGTGCTGACCGGGATGCTGCATTTCTGCGATATCTGCAAAGACGCTTCCCTCATCGAAACGATCCTCGACGCGATGGAACGTCACCTCGACTGCCTTCTGGCGGTCGTCGGCCCCGAAGACGGGAAAAAGGACATCACCGAGACGTCGGACTTCTGGCGCGGCGTCAATTCGTGCAGCATTCTCGAACCGGTGCTCGACCTGTACCGCCGACGGCCCGAACCTCGCTTTCTCGCGTTCGCCAAGTACATCATCGAAACCGGCGGCTGCAGCGGCGGCAATCTGATCGACCTCGCGCTGCAGAACGAAACGCCCCCGTATCTCTATCCGGAGACGAAGGCGTATGAAACGATGTCGTTTTTCGAGGGAGTGCTTGCGTATTACGAGGTCACGGGCGACAAACTGTACCTTGACGCGGCGCTGCGCTTTGTCAGCACCGTCTGTCGGACCGAAATTACCCTGATCGGCTGCGCGGGCTGCACCCACGAGCAGTTTGACCATGCGGCCGTCCGCCAGTCGGAATACGCCAAAAAAGCGATGCAGGAGACCTGTGTCACCGTCACATGGATGCGGTTTTGCGCCCGGCTGTTCCTGCTCACGGGAGAAGACCGGTACGCCGCCCGGGTGGAGCAATCCGCCCTGAACGCGCTTTACGGGAGCGTCAATTTCTTTGATCAGCCGCACACGATGCCGCGCAGCGGAGAGCTCGTCCCCGCCCTGCCGTTCGACAGCTACAGTCCGCTCTATATGAACAAGCGCGGCAAAGGCGTCGGCGGGCTCAAAAAATACGACGACGGCTTCTTTTACGGCTGCTGCGCCGCGATCGGCGCGGCGGGGCTCGCCGTCTATCCGCTGATCGAGTCTCTGCGGACTGAACAGCCGCAGCCCTACACACTCGAGGAACACCGCCTGAACGGGAAAATCGCGTTCACCTTCGGGCCGTACGTCCTCGCGCGGGACGAAGCGAAGGACAAAAAGCGCATCACGGCGCCCGTCCGCCCGCGCAAAAAAGACGGAAAGCTCTGCTATGAGATTCTCCCCTGCGAAAAGGGCGAACAGGTGCGCTTGCGGCTGAAAACAACGCGCGGAGACGTTCTCCTCACCGACTTCTCCTCCTGCGGCAAACACTGGCATGACAGTGACGCGCTGATGACTGTGTGGATGCCGACAAGACCAAGGCTCTTCCGTAAACATAAATAAGAATCTGAGTGCACAGAACGCGGGGGAGAAAAACACAACCGGAAAAGAGATCCCGCGAAATCTATGGGACAGCCGCATTGGTTCAACAAAAGGAATGACCGCTCGAAGGATGGCTTCGAACGGTCTTTTTTACGGTTCATTTGCTGCGCGGCACGCACAGATTTGAAAGCACATTCAACTGCACACTGCAAACTGCACACTGCTGCTACATCCCGTTCCGGCTGAGAAAATACCCGGGCAAAACCACGAACGCGAAAAACGCGAGGCTGACGAGGGTGAACGTCTTAATGAACTTCCACCCGCCGCCGGGGTATTCCCGGACATAGATCCGGTAGTTGATCACGGACGCGAGCGAGCCGATCAGAGAGACCAGCCCCGCGCTGTCGAGCCCGTAGAGCAGAGCGCCGGTGTTTTGGCTGAACGGATAGAGCACGATCGCCGCGGGGACGTTGGAGATCACCTGACTGATCAGAATGCTCCCCGCGTATTCGCGGCCCGCCATCGCCTTTTGCAAAAAAGCGGCGATGGTTTCGTTCGCGGCGACGGACGACGAGAACACGAAGAAGCAAAAGAACGTCACGAGCAGTACATAGTCCGTCTTCAGCAAAAGTTTCCGGTCCGCCAGCAGCACCGCGGCGAGCACCACCGCGACCGCGACGTACCAAAAGCGCGTCCGGCTGACGATCACGCCGAGCACCAGCGCAAACAGACAAAGATACACGATCCGCTGCGCCCGCCGGTCGGACGTCCACTCCCCCGCGACGTCCGTGGTCTGCAATCCGGTCGGCAGCTTCAGTTTCCCGCGGTACAAAAACAGCACGAAACAGACCAGCAGCGCGCCCGAGAGGATCCAGATTGGGAACATGAAGCGCACGAAGTGCCCCGCGGAGACGTCGGACTGCCCGTAGATAAAGAGATTCTGCGGGCTGCCGAAGGGGGTCAGCAGAGAGCCGCGGACGGCGGCGATGTTCTCCATCGAGATCACCGGCAGGATATACTTTTCCCTGTTTGCCGCGCGGAACAGCAATATCGTGATCGGCACGAACACGATCAGAGACACGTCGTTCGTGACGAACATCGACGAAAAGAACACGCCGAACACCAGAAACAGAGACAGGCCCGCCATCGTCCGGATCCGTCCCGTGAGGCGCAGCAGCGGCCGGAACACGTTCTCCTGCTTGAACCCCTCGAGGACCGTGAGCATCATAAAGAGCGTGCCGAGCGTCCGCCAGTCGATCGCGTTCAGCAGGGCCTTCGACGGCGGCGTGATGAGCAGAGAAACCAGCGCCGCCAGCACAGCGACCGGCAGCATCGGTTCATTTTTGAGGTAGATTCCGAGTTTTTTCATGTGTTGCAAATGTCCGTCTTTCTTACTTGAAAATGTGTCTCCACGCGACCTGCACGCCGCGGACGACCGGACGCACCAGCGCTTTGAAGAAGAAGCCGATCCCGTTGACGCCGCTGTCGAGCGTCGCCTCCCCTTTGACCGGGTCGGACTTGACGCCGTAGGCGGTCTCGGCCGTGACGCTGAGCTTGTAACGGCCCTTCGCGAGGCCGCTGACCGTGAAGGTGATCGTCTCCTCCCCGTCCGCGACATGGTAGTGCGGGAGGACCCACTGTTTTTCCGCCGTGAAGCCGTAGGCCGTCTTCACCGTCAGCCGGTAGAGTACCACGGGCGTCCCGTCGGTCGATTGCGCGGCGGGGACCGTCACGCTGAGCGCGCCGTCTTCCGTTACCGCGGTCGTAATTGCCGCGTCAGGAGCGAAAACGGGGGCTTTGGAGGCGGCTTTCAGCTTCGCCGGGGTGAAATCGCGGTTATTGCTGTCGGCGGGGTTTTTGATCGTATATTCGCAAAGCTGCTCTTCGGCGAGGATATCCATCCCGCGCAGGTGCAGGTCTCCGTTTTCGTTGACCTCCACAATCCAGTAGGTCGCGGTGTCCTCGCAGTCGGGCGGGTCGTAGGCGCGGATATCGTCGATCGTGAATTCTGAATAGTAGATCGCGCCCGTGCCGATCGCGGTGTATTTACCCTGCCAGATCGAGCGCGGATCGTTGAGCGGATAGTGGGAGTGCCCGGAGAAATCGACCACCTGCGGGTAGTCGCTCAATATCTTTTTGAAGTACTTGATCCCCCAGCCGTCGAAGGTGGATGAGCCATAGACCGTGCCCCGGTTATGCTCGTGATGGATGAAGAAAACCGGCTTATCCGGCGCCTCTGCGACCGCCGTATCGAGCTGCGCGCGCAGCCACGCGAGCTGCTCGTCGGAATAGTGGACCCCGTCGGTGTCCGACGCGGACAGGCCGATGAAGTGGAAGCCGTTGATCACCTTGTGGAAATCCGCCGTTTCCCCGGTCAGATTGCCGTAATAGGCCCGCAGCTCCTTGCGGCTCATGTTCCAGCCGTCGTGGTTCTTGGCGACGACGCCCAGAAACTGTGTGTCGTCCCGTTTCGCGGCGGAGACGGCGGACCAGAACTTGTCGAACTCCTCCGGCGTGCCGCTGTTGGTGAGGTCGCCCGCCATCACGAGCGCGTCGAGGTTCTGATAGGTTTCGTCCCCGTCAGAGAGGGCGTACGCCTGCGCGAGCATCCGGCCGATGCGTTCGAAGGTCTTGTCGTTTTCCGTCCGCACATGGCTGTCGCTCGACGCGATAAACCGCAAGACGGGGGTGAACGTCTCCGTCTCCCCTGCCGCAAAGCACGGCAGCGCCGCGCAGACCAGCAGCAGGCAGGCGAGCAGCAGGGCTGTCGCCGGTTTCAGAAGGTGTTTTTTGTTCTTCATCGGTATCTCTCCTTTATGCGATGTTATCATCCGGATCGTGCAGATGAAAGGGGTCGGGGTTTATCCTGTTTTACTATACACGATATCCGATCAAAAAGCAAGAGATCGCAGGGTGTGCTGATATAAAAACAACAGCCCGCCCTACTGGGCAGACTGTTTATTGGTGACCCGGACGAGAATCGCCCGCGAAGGCGCTCCCGCGCCTGCGGCACGCACCCGGGCACCGAAACAGTCCACCGGACTGTTTCTCGCGCTTCGCGCGTGCCCTTTTCGGTTCTCGTCCGTTTCTCCTCTATTCCTTTTTCATAAAAAAACAACAGCCCGCCCTACTGGGCAGACTGTTTATTGGTGACCCGGACGAGAATCGAACTCGTGTTACCGCCGTGAAAGGGCGGTGTCTTAACCGCTTGACCACCGGGCCGTAAATATATGTGAAGAGACGCAAAGCGGAGCTCTTGTTGTTATATGTGAAGAGCCGGAGCTCGTGTTTTTTATATGTGAAGAGCCGAAGCTCGAGTTTTTATATGTGAAGGGCTGACGCCCGGATTTTAGAAAAATGGTAGCGGCAGTGGGATTTGAACCTACGACACTCCGGGTATGAACCGAATGCTCTAGCCAACTGAGCTATACCGCCACGTCCTGGACGCTGCCTTGCTGCAGCGCCCGACTATTATATTATAACAAATACGGTTTGTCAATACATTTTCAAAAAAATTTTTTGCCCCGGGTGGTTTCAACCTGCTTTCGGCGCGCTCTTGCAGTACGGACGCAGACAGCAGTCGCCGCACTGCGGTCTTCGCGCGACGCAGACCGCCCGCCCGTGCAGCACGCAGCGGTGGCAGAAATCGTTGCTTTCGTCCGGGTCCAGCAGCCCGCGCAGCAGCGTTTCCACCTTTTTCGGGTCCTTTGTATCGACCAGCCCCAGCAGGTTCGTGATGCGGATCACGTGCGTGTCGGTCACGACCGCCGGCTTGTGATAGACGTCGCCGACGATCAGGTTCGCGGTCTTCCGCCCGACGCCGGGCAGCGTCGTCAGCGCCTCCACCGTATCGGGCACTTCTCCGCCGAAGTCGTTGCGGATCTTCTGCGCCATGCCGACGATGTCCTTCGCCTTCGCGCGGAAAAAGCCGCAGGAATGGATGTATCGTTCCACGTCCTCCACCTTTGCTTCGCAAAACGCGTCGAGATCCGGGTAGGCTTCGAACAGCGACGGGGTCACGAGATTGACCCGCGCGTCGGTGCACTGCGCGGACAGCCGCGTCGCGATCAGCAGCTGCAGCGGGTCCGTATAATCCAGCGAACACAACGCGTCCGGATATTCTTTTTTCAGCGCGGCGACACAGCCGGCCGCCCGTTCTTTTTTCGTCATGGATAAACATCCTCTCTTTTTTTCACTTTTCTGTTTTTGAGTGTGGAAAACCTCTTGACAGACATTTTGAAAGCGTGCTATAATATAATGTAATTATCTTGCTTACTTTCAGTAAGATTATTTTATTTCCATAATTCTTACTATTATTATAATATATTCTGCTGAAACTTGCAACCTGCATTTCGAAAAAATCAAGGAGGTCGATCATGGATTCTTTTTATGAAATCTGGGAAACAATCAAAGAGATGCTGCGCACCCGCGTGACGGAAGTCGCCTATAACGTCTGGCTCAGCCCGCTGAAATTCGTCAGCTTTCAGGCGGATACCATCACGCTTTCGATCAGCGATTTCAAGCGCAAGATCATCGCCGACAAGTTTTCGCATCTGATTGAAGAAGCCTGCAGCGAGACCTTCGGCTTTCCGGTCCGTGTCCAGTATGTCGCGCCGGACAACCCGAACGCTCTGCAGTCGGAGCCGGGCGCGGGCCCGGACGACCCGGACGACGATGAGATCGTCTATACCTTCGACAACTTCATCATCGGTCCGTCCAACCGCTTTGCGCACGCCGCCGCTTTGAACGTCGCGAACAATCCCGGCAAAGCCTACAACCCGCTGTTCATCTACGGCCATTCCGGTCTCGGCAAAACGCACCTGCTTTCCGCGATCATGCACGAGATCCAGAAGAACCGCCCGAACGAGATCATTCTCTATACCAGCGGCGAACAGTTCACGAACGAGCTGATCTATCATCTGAAAGAGCACAACACGACCGTCTTCCACGAAAAATACCGCGGCTGCGACGTGCTGCTCGTCGATGATATCCAGTTCATCTCCAACAAGGAGACCACGCAGGAGGAATTCTTCCACACCTTCGAAACGCTGAAGAACGCGGGCAAACAGATCGTGCTCTCGTCCGACCGGCCGCCGCGTGAAATGCTCACGCTCGAAGAACGGCTGCGCACCCGCTTTGAAGGCGGCCTGATCGCCGATATCCAGGCGCCGTCGCTTGAAACGCGGATGGCGATCGTCAAGCAGAAGGCGGAGGAGCTGAACGTCGATCTTTCCGACGAAGTGGTGACGTTCATCGCGGAAAACATCAAGAAGAACATCCGCCAGCTCGAAGGCACGGTCAAAAAGATCAAGGCCTATCAGGAAGTGGAGGGCACGCGCCCGAACATCGCGATCGCGAAGAAGGCGATCTCCGACATCATGGGCGACAACCCGCCCACGCCCGTCACGATTGAGAACATCATCAACGAGGTCGCCCGCACCTTCAACGTCAGCCCCGCGGATATCCGCTCGGAAAAGCGCTCCGCCAACATCTCGCAGGCGCGGCAGGTCGCGATCTACCTCATCCACGAGGTCACCGACCTTTCCCTTTCCGCGATCGGCGCCGAATTTTCCAATAAACACTATTCGACGATCATTTACTCCATTCAGGAAATGAAGAAAAAACTCGAGACGAACATGTCGCTCAAAGCGACCGTTGACGACATCCTGAAAAACATCAACGAGAGCTGAGTTTTTCCACAGTTTCTTTCACATTCCACGTTCTTTTTTCCACATTTTCCATGCCGAACCGGCCGTTTGTGTGCATTTGGCAGATTTTGCACAGTTTTTTCGAACCGGCCGAAAGAAAAACTTTCCGGCTTTCTGTCGGGGCGCAGCCCCTTTTTCCATCCTTTTCACATCCCCTACTATGGACTACTAAAATCTTTATTCTTTCTTTTCTTGCGAGGAGGCAAAAACATGAAAATCGTATGTGATACCGCAAAGCTTGCGAAGCTGTGCAGCAATGTGCAACGCACCGTTTCCAGCAAGTCCACCATTCCGGCGATCGAGGGCATTCTGCTCAACGCGCTGGGCGACAGTCTGCGGCTGACCGGCTACGATCTGGAAGTCGGAACGGAGACCTATCTGGAAGCCGACGTCGATGACAGCGGCAGCATCATATTGAACGCGAAGAATTTCTGCGATATTCTGCGGCTGCTGCCGGGCGAAACGGTATCCATCGAAAGCGATGAGCGCAATATCTGCAAGATCAAAAGCGGAGAGACGGAATATTCCATCATCGGCACAAGCGCCGACGAATATCCCGATCTGCCGACGATCAGCGGCGGTTTTCCGATCGTGATTCAGCAGGGCATGCTGAAGGACATGATCCGCAAGACGATCTTCTCGGTCTCCGTCAGCGAACGCAACCCGGTCCACTGCGGCGTCAAGTTCGAGATCTCGGAAGGCAAGATCGTGCTGGTCGCCGTCGACGGCGCCCGCCTCGCCATCCGCAGGGAAGAGATCGACTATACCGGAGACCCGGTCAGCTTTGTCGTTCCGGCCAAGACGCTCGGCGAGATCGTCAAGCTCAGCGAAGACGACGAACAGATGTATTCCATCTCCGTCGGCAAGCGCCATATCTCGTTCGAGGTCGGCGAATACCGCATCATCTCCCGCCTGCTCGAAGGCAATTTCATCGATTACAAGGCTGCCATCCCCCTGTCCGCCGCGACGACGGTCTATGCGCCGACACGCCGCGTGATCGAATGTGTGGAGCGTACCTCCCTGATCATCACCGACCGCAGCAGTCCGGTCCGCTGCATCATTTCGCCGGACAGACTGAAGTTTTCGTCCATCACCTCGATCGGTACCGCGACAGATAAAATGGAAGCGGACGTCCGCGGACAGGAGCTGGAGATCGGCTTCAACAGCAAATTCATCCTCGACGCGCTGAAGGCGTGCGAGACCGAAGAGATCAAGATCGAGTTCAACAGCGCGAACCAGCCGATCCTGATTCTGCCGACCGATGGCGAATCCTTCCTCTTCCTGGTTTTGCCCGTCAGAATCTGAACGAAAGAAGAACAACATGAAAGTGCATGTCAAGATCGCGCCGAAAACGCGCGAACAACTGCAGATTCAGACGGAATATATCCGGCTGGACGCCGCGCTGAAGCTGTCCAGCGCCGTTTCGACCGGCGGAGAAGCGAAATTTGTGATTCAGGACGGCTCCGTCAAGGTCAACGGTATCGTATGTCTCCAACGCGGCAAAAAGCTCAGAGACGGCGATTTTTTCGAGTTTCAGCGCAGACAGTATGAGGTTGTATCATGCGTGTAACGCAACTGGAGCTGACGAACTTCCGCAATATCGAAAACGCGGTGGTCCGTCCCTGCGACGGCGTCAACATCATTTACGGCGACAACGCGCAGGGCAAAACGAATCTATTGGAAAGCATCTGGCTGTTTACCGGCTGCCGCAGCTTCCGCGGCGCCAAGGACGCGGAGTGCGTGAACTTCAACAGCGCGAAGACGCAGCTGTCGCTCGATTATTTCGGCGAGGGGCGGGAGCAGAACCTGCTGCTGTCGATCGAAAAGACGCGGCGGTTCACCCGCAACGGGATCGTGCTCTCGTCGCCCGCAAAGGTGATGGGCGCGTTTCTGGCGGTCGTCTTTTCGCCGGTCCATCTCTCCCTCGTCAAAGACGGGCCTTATGAGAGAAGAAAGTTCCTCGACGTCGCGATCAGCCAGCTCAAACCGAAATACGCCGTCGCCCTCTCGGGCTACAACAAGGCCCTCGCCCAGCGCAATATCCTTTTGAAGGATATCGTCTATCACAGCGAGCTGTACGACACGCTGGACGTCTGGGAGGAGCAGATCGCGTTCTACGCCGCGGAGCTGATCGTGCAGCGCGTCGGTTACGTCAACAGGCTGCGCGATTTCACGACGGAGATCTACGGCGGCATCTCCAATAAAAAAGAGACGCTGGACATCGCCTATGAAGAGGCGTGCTCCACCGGCGCCAACAAAAAAGAAGAGATCCGCGCGGGGATGCGCGATCTGCTGCGCGCCGCCCGTAAGACGGACCTCGCGACGGGCAGTACGTCCGTCGGGCCCCACCGCGACGATCTGTCGATCCAGATCGACGGGCTGTCCGCGCGCAGCTACGGTTCACAGGGACAGCAGCGGTCCGCCGCGCTCGCGCTCAAGCTCGGCGAAGCGGCCGTGATCCGCAACTTTACGGGCGAACAGCCCGTGGCGCTGCTGGACGACGTCATGAGCGAACTCGACACGTCCAGACAAAACTATATTCTCAACCATATCAAAGACTGGCAGGTCTTCATCACCTGCTGCGATCCCCGCTCGGTCAAAAATCTCAAGTACGGACAGGCGATCCGCATGCAAAACGGCGCGATCGTGTAACGAGGGAACAATATGTATCTGCATCTCGGACAGAACACCGTCGTCACCACAGGGGAGATCGTCGGGTTCTTCGACATGGACAACACGACGGTCAGCAAAACGACGCGCGACTTCCTTTCCGCCGCCGAACGCAGCGGCAAGGTGAAATATGTGTCGTACGATCTGCCGAAATCGTTTGTGGTGACCGCGGACAAAAGCGTCTATGTCTCTCCCCTCTCCGTCCCGACGCTGACCGGCAGAACCGAAAAAATACAGTCATTTTAAGATAGATCTATTATCACAGATACGGAGGATTCACCGTGGACAACAACGAAATCAGACAGGAAACGGAAGAACTCGAGCTCGTGCGCGAAGAAGGCTCGCCCGACGAGTTCACCGCGATCGAAACCATGGACACGCAGGTGACCGAGGAATACAACGCCGACGCCATCCAGGTTCTGGAGGGACTGGAAGCGGTCCGCAAGCGTCCGGGCATGTATATCGGCTCCACCGGTCCCAGAGGCCTGCACCATCTGGTCTATGAGATCGTCGATAACTCGATCGACGAGGCGCTCGCGGGCTACTGCACCCATATCGAAGTGGAGATTCTCCCGGGCGACGTCATCACCGTCCGCGACAACGGCCGCGGCATCCCGGTCGGCATCAATGAACAGCAGGGGCTCCCCGCCGTCACGGTCGTTCTGACCGTGCTGCACGCCGGCGGTAAGTTCGGCGGCAGCGGCTACAAGGTCTCCGGCGGTCTGCACGGCGTCGGCTCCTCCGTCGTCAACGCGCTGTCGGAATGGTTCGAGGTCGAGGTCTCGCAGGAAGGGCACATCCATCACCAGCGCTTTGCGCGCGGCAAGATCGAAACCGATCTCAAGATCATCGGCGACACCGACGAGACCGGCACGTTCATCAAGTTCAAGCCCGACCCGGAGATCTTCCAGGAAACGACGGTTTATGACTACGAAACGCTGCAGCGCCACCTGCGCGAATCCGCGTTCCTCAACGCCGGGATCAATATCACGCTGACCGACAGACGCGACCCGGACAACATCGTCGAGGACGTGTTCTGCTATGAGGGCGGCATCGGCTCGTTCGTCTCCTATATCACCGAAAGCCGCGGCCTGACGCCGGTCCACGATCTGCCGATCCATTTTTCGACCGTCCAGGGCGAAAAGAGCGCCGAGATCGCGCTGATGTACAACGACGGCTACAACGAGACGATCCTTTCCTACGCCAACAACGTCAACACCGTGGACGGCGGCACCCATGAATCGGGCTTCAAGACCGCGCTGACCCGCGTGTTCAACGAATACGGCAGAAAATACAACATCCTCAAGGAAGCCGACAAGAAGCTTTCCGGCGAAGACTGCCGCGAAGGCCTCGTCGCCGTCATCAGCGTCAAGCTGACCGACGCCCAGTTCGAGGGCCAGACCAAGAGCAAGCTCGGCAACACCGAGATGACGAAGCTCGTCGCCAACACGGTCTATAACAAGCTGACCGATTTCTTTGAAGAAAACCCGCAGGTCGCGAAGATGATCTTCTCGAAGGCGCTCGACGCCTCCCGCGCCCGTGAAGCCGCGCGCAAAGCAAGAGAAGCCGCCCGCCGCAAATCGCCGCTCGAAAGCAACTCCCTGCCCGGCAAACTGGCGGACTGCACCGAGCGCGACCCCGCGAAGACCGAGCTGTTCATCGTCGAGGGCGACTCCGCAGGCGGCTCCGCCAAGGAAGGCCGCGACCGCACGATCCAGGCGATCTTGCCGCTGTGGGGCAAGATGCTCAACGTCGAAAAGAGCCGCCTCGACAAGGTGATCGGCAACGACAAGCTGATGCCGGTCGTTACAGCGCTCGGCGCGGGGATCGACGAGGACTTCAACCTCGAAAAACTGCGCTACCACAAGATCGTCATCATGGCCGATGCCGACGTTGACGGCCAGCACATCCGCACGCTGCTGCTGACCTTCTTCTTCCGCTATATGCGGCCGCTGATCGACAACGGCTACGTCTATATCGCGCAGCCGCCGCTCTACCGCCTTTCCAAGGGGCAGAAGCACGTATATTGCTACTCCGATGAGGAGCGCGACCGCAAGATGGCAGAGATGCCCGGCGCCGCGATCCAGCGCTACAAGGGTCTCGGCGAAATGGACTCCATTCAGCTTTGGGAGACCACGATGGACCCCGAACACCGCACGATGCTGCGCGTGACGCTCGAAGACGCCGTCCAGGCGGACGAGACGTTCTCCATCCTGATGGGCGACAAGGTGGAGCCGCGCCGCGAGTTTATTGAGAAAAACGCCAAATATGTGCAGAACCTGGACATTTAAGCTGGATTAAAGCAAGGTGATTACAATGGACAACACTTCGAACCTCTATGAGAATCAGACGATCATTGATATTGACCTGAACAAGGAGATGCGCTCGTCGTTTCTGAGCTACTCCATGTCGGTCATCACGTCGCGCGCCCTGCCCGACGTCCGCGACGGACTGAAGCCCGTCCACCGCCGCATCCTCTACACCATGTATCAGGAGAACCTGACCAGCGACAACAAGTTCGCCAAGTCCGTCGCCACCGTGGGCGAGGTGCTGAAGTGCTTCCACCCCCACGGCGACGCATCGGTCTACGACGCCATGGTAAGACTGGCACAGGACTTCTCCATGCGCTATCCCCTGGTACAGGGCCGCGGCAACTTCGGCTCCGTGGACGGCGACCCGGCGGCGGCTTACCGTTATACCGAGGCGCGGCTGGCGAAGATCTCCAACGAGATGCTCCGGGATATCGACAAGGAAACCGTGGACTTCATGCCCAACTTCGACGAAACAAGGCAGGAGCCCGTTGTCATCCCCTCCCGCTTCCCCAATCTCCTGGTGAACGGCAGCGACGGCATCGCCGTGGGCATGACCACGAAGATACCGCCCCACAACCTCAAAGAGGTCATCGACGCCGTTGTCTGCGTCATAAGGAATCCCGAGGCCACCCTTGACGACATAATGGAGCACATAAAGGGGCCGGACTTCCCCACAAAGGGCATCATCATGGGCAAACGCGGCATCCGCGCCGCCTACGGCACCGGCCGGGGCAGGATAACTGTCCGCGCCCGCACCGAGCTTGAAACCTTCGGCCAGAACCGCACCCGCATCATCGTTACGGAACTGCCCTATCAGGTGAACAAGGCCAGACTTATCGAGGCCATAGCGGAGCAGGTGA
>JAFYDS010000009.1 GCA_017544665.1 Clostridia bacterium
AGTCCACGCTCGCCGCGATTTCGGCGATATCCGCGGTCGCGTCTTTGATTACGATATCCTTGAGCTTCTCCGGGATCGGCTGCTTCATCGCCCATTTTCTGCCGACGACTTCGCCGTAGGGCTTGCCTGCCGAACGCGACGACGCTGCGAGCACCTTCACGTTGAACCAGGGATGATTCGCAAGCAATAGCGCAAAGCGCTGACCAACCATTCCGGTGGCGCCGATAATACCGACATTGTACTGTTTCATAAAGATTGACACCTCTTTCTTCCGTCTCATATTATGCGGCAAGGCGACTCGTGTGCGAAAAAATTCAAAAAACGGTTGCGAAAATCGCTGCCTTGCACTATAATAATGAAGTTACTTCTTATCATATCACGAGAAACGCAATTCGTCAATCTTTTTTGAGGAAAGAAACCACAATGAAAACATCTGATTTTTATTACGAGCTTCCGCCGGAGCTGATTGCCCAGCATCCATCGCAACAGCGCGATCAGTCGCGTCTGCTCGTTATCGACCGCGTAACAGGGGAGACAAGGCACCAGCATTTTTACGAGCTGCCGGACTTTCTGCAAGGCGGCGACTGTCTGATATTGAACAACACAAAAGTCCTTCCTGCGCGCATTTTCGGCGTCAAGGACGGCACCGGCGCTCACGTTGAGTTTCTGCTGCTCAAACGGGTCGGCGACGATCTTTGGGAGACGATTGCCGGTCCGGGCAAACGCGCGAAGCCCAGCACGACCTTCACGTTCGAAGGCGGTCTGCTCAAGGGCGAAGTTCGTGATGTTCTTGAAGGCGGCAACCGTCTGGTCCATTTCACCTACGACGGCAACTTTTACGAGGTGCTCGATCAGATCGGACAGATGCCGCTCCCGCCGTACATCACGGAAAAGCTGGAGGATCAAAGCCGCTATCAGACAGTGTATTCCCGCTATCTCGGCTCCGCCGCCGCGCCGACGGCAGGTCTGCATTTTACCGAGGAACTGCTCAAAAGAATAGAAGAAAAAGGCATCCGCATCGGTTATGTGACGCTTCATGTCGGGCTCGGCACATTCCGTCCGGTCAAGGAAGAAGACATCACGCAGCATATTATGCACTCTGAGCATTATGTGTTACCGCCGGAGACAGCCGCCCTCATCAACGAAACGAAGCAAAACGGCGGACGTGTGATCTCTGTTGGCACCACGAGCTGCCGCACGTTGGAATCGGTCGCCACGTTCCGCGGCAAAATCGAAGCGGCGGAAGGGGACACGGACATCTTCATCTATCCCGGGTATGAATTCAAGTGTATTGACGGGCTGATTACGAACTTCCATCTGCCGGAAAGCACGCTCATCATGCTGGTCAGCGCATTCTGCGGTTATGAGAATACCATGAATTTTTATAAGGTCGCTGTTGAAGAGAAGTATCGGTTTTTCAGCTTTGGCGACGCGTGTTTTATCAGATAGCAGGAGGCAATCATGAAAGGAAAACGATTTCTTATCTGCGTGCTTGTTATCCCTGTGCTCCTTGTTGTCATCTGCTTTGCGTTTCCGCAGCTTCCGCTGAGGGTCTATCCGGGCGACAGAATCAAAGGCACTGTTCAGTTGACCATTGACGGTGAAACAATCACGCTGCGTGAAGATAGCTTTTTACGTGTAAATGATGACGTCAAGGTTCGGATCAGAGAAAACAAAGCGGCACGGATATCCATGCAAGCCGGGGAATATGGTAGCTACGGTGTAAACCTGGTTGATGATCATCTGGATCGGTCTGTTTCGATCAATTGTTTTCAGCATGATTGGTGGAATGTCATGCGGTTTCATTTGGAGATTACTGTAGATACAAAAACACAGCAGATCACTTACTTCGGTCATTGTATCACATTCGGCGACAACGGCAGACGAATCAATGAGCCAATTTCGCAGACACAACCTATCACAGACGATCTTTATCAAATCCATTTCGGCCTATAAAGGAGCTATTCATGTATCAACTTCTTAAACAACAAGGCGCTGCCCGGCGCGGCGTGTTCACGACCGTGCATGGCACCGTCCAGACGCCGGCGTTCCAGAACGTCGCCACCTGCGGCGCGATCAAAGGCGCGCTTTCCGCGCATGATCTAAAGGCGATCGGCTGTCAGGTGATGCTGTGCAACACCTATCATTTGCATGTGCGGCCGGGCGATGCTCTTGTCCGTGAGATGGGCGGTCTGCATAAGTTCACGCGCTGGGACGGTCCTATCCTGACGGATTCCGGCGGCTTTCAGGTGTTTTCTCTTGCCGGTCTTCGTAAGATCAAAGAGGAAGGCGTGACCTTTCAGTCGCATATCGACGGGCGCAAGATCTTCATGGGACCTGAAGAAAGTATGCAGATCCAGTCGAATCTCGGCTCAACGATCGCCATGGCGTTCGACGAATGCGTTGAAAATCCGGCGACTTTCCGCTATGCAAAAGAGTCCTGCGAGCGCACCTACCGCTGGCTCGTACGCTGCAAAGCGGAAATGCAACGACTGAACAACCTTGAATCGACGATCAATCCGCAGCAGATGCTGTTCGGCATCAATCAGGGCTGTACGTTCGACGACCTGCGGATCGAGCACATGAAGCAGATCGCAGCCCTCGATCTCGACGGCTACGCGATCGGCGGACTTGCAGTCGGCGAACCGAAAGAAGAAATGTATCGCGTGATTTCGGCCGTGGAACCTTATATGCCGAAAGACAAGATCCGATACCTGATGGGAGTCGGCACACCGGGAAACATCATCGAAGGCGTCTATCGCGGCGTCGATCTGTTCGACTGTGTAATGCCCTCGCGTAATGCAAGACACGGACACTTGTTCACATGGAACGGCATCATCAATATCAACAACCAGAAGTATGAGCGCGATGATACGCCGATCGATGAAACCTGTCAGTGTCCGACCTGTCAAAGCTTTTCTAAAGCCTATATCCGCCATTTATTCAAGGCAAAGGAAATGCTCGCGATGCGGCTATGTGTGATGCACAATCTCTATTTCTACAACCATTTGATGGAAGAGATTCGTCTTGCGCTTGACGAAGACAGGTTCGACGCTTTCCGCGCGCAATACGTGGATTTACTCGATCGGCGGATATAATTTCAAAAAAAGCTTGCAATTTGCAGAAGATATCTGTATAATAATTGCATTATGATTAATGGAGGCAAACACATGAACTTATTCTTTTTAACAGCCGCTTCTGGTACCGGCACGACGACCGGCAGCCCCGTCACCATGATCCTTCTGATGGTCGGTATGTTCGCGATCATGTATTTCGTGATGATTCGCCCGCAGAAAAAACGCCAGAAGGAAGAGCAGGAAATGCGTTCCGCTGTTGACGTCGGCGACGAAATCACCACGATTGGCGGTATATGCGGCCGTGTGGTCACCGTCAAGGAAGAGCACCTGATCATCGAGACCGGCGCGGACCGGAACCGTATGCAGATCACGCGCTGGGCGATTCAGCAAAACAACACGGCAAACGAGCGTCTTGCCGCTGAGCGCGCCGCCGCGAAGGAAGCCGCCGAGAAAGCCAAGCAGGAAAAACTGGAAGCCAAAGGCAAGAAGCCCAGAAAGAAAAAGGGCGAAGACGAATAAAAAAGCCAACCTCCTCATACGCTTTAGCAAAGCGTGAGGAGGTTTTGCTATGCCCGGATCAAAGAAACGACCGATAAGAAATAGCAAGCGTTTACAAGGGGAGGGGAGTCGCCTTCGCAAGATTCTGCCCGTTCTCCTTGTAACTGTTTTGTGCTATATTGTTTGTATTCTCCTTTGCGCGATTGCGATTCTTTACAGTGACACGTCGGCTTCAGTCGGTTACGGCGCGATGGTCGCCCTTTGCGCTGCAGCGTTTCTTTCCGCGTTTTTTGCCGGGATGCGTTCGAAGCAAAACGGTCTTCTAACAGGCTTTTTAACTACGTTGCCGGTCCATGTTCTGTTGTTGCTGTTATCGCTGCTGCACGGCGGATTTTCGGCCGATCTGACGCTGCTGTTTGTCTTTGTGATCCTTTCTCTTGTTTCCATGCTCGGCGGCGTACTTGCGGTGAATCGTCGCGACAAGCCGCATAAACCGCATCACAGAAAGCCGGGACGCGACGGATGAAGGTACAAGCCATCCTGCTGCAAAAGCCGCGCAAACAAAGAAGGCGAATGGAACACGCGCACAAATGTGTGCGCATCCGCTTAGCCGATCGTCAGTCCGCGGCGCCGTTTTGTTTTGCTTTGTTCGGTCTGTTTGCAGGCGTTTGTTTATACTGTTTTCGTCGGCCATCGCTTTCCGATGCGATATATGTTATTTTTGAACAATATTCAGCGGCGTTAAATGCATCGTTTTTCGCGCGTTTCGTCGGCGCTATATTGCCTTTTTTCGGTGCAGGAATTTGTCTCATGTATCTTGGCACGTCATTGATTGCCGCATGGGTGATTTTGCCGTTTCTGCTGCTGCGCGGCGCAGCTGTAGGCGTTGTTTCCGCCTGGCTGATGCAGCAATTCGCCATGCAGGGCGCGGCATATTTTTTTGCCTGTTTGTTTCCTTCGGCGGCTTTACAGCTGATTTGTTTATGCCTACTGTCGCAGCGTTCGATGCGTCTTTCAGGATATATCAAAAGCTGCCTCAAAAGAGACAGCTTTTCGCATGAATCGGTTGTTCGTTCTTATATTGTCGCTTGTCTGCCGTGGCTGTTTTGTCTTTTGCTTTCGTCTGTGGCAGACGTGCTGCTGCGGCAGTGGCTCAGTCCTTCTTTTCCTTTTGCGGCGCATTGAGCGGGTTATTGTTGATCGCTTCACGCACCTGTTTATTATCGACGTGAGTATAGATCTGTGTCGTGGAAAGGTTCTCGTGACCGAGCATTTCTTTTAGCACAAGCGGGTCAACGTTCGCGTGCTGATACAGCAGCGTAGCCGCGGTATGTCGCAGCTTATGGACGGAATAATGCTGTCCGTCGAGTCCGATCTTTTCAAGATAACGGTAGACCATTAGCTGAACCGCCTGTCTGCCGATTCGTTGATTGAGCCGGCTGATAAAAAGGGCAGAGCGCGCGTCCGCTTTCAGACCATCCCGCGGTCGGACCTGCAGATAATCGAGGATCGCGTTGACGCAGGCGTCGTTGAGGTAGAGCATCCGCTGTTTGTTGCCTTTACCGGTAACGACCATCGTGCGTTCCGTGAGGTCCAGATCAGACAAACTCAGCGCACAAAGCTCCGCGAGACGCAGACCGCAGTTAAGAAACAGTGTCAGGATACAGCGGTCACGGGCAGCGAATTCACCCTCAACCGCGTCCAGCAGAGCGACAGATTGTTCGAGCGTCAGATAGCGCGGCAGCTTCGTTTTCGATCCGGCGATCTCCAGATTTGCCGACGGATTATGGTCAATATAGCCCATGTTATCACTGATAAAACGGAAGAAGCCGCGCAGGGCAGACGTCTTGCGCTGCCTGGTGGTGAGATTATTTGATCGCGCGGACCCACAATAGGTCAGGAAATCATAGATATCGCGTAAAGCGATAGAGGAGAGGAAAGCGTCGTCAATAAAATGCAGATCGCGCAAAGTACCGGTGGGGAGTTCTTCTTCGGCCGGCGCTTTTTTATCTGCAAGAAAGTCGAAGAACAAGCGCAAATCTCTGGCGTAGCCATCTACCGTCAGAGCGCTGCTGCCTTTGACATTAAGCAGATAATTGAGATATTCGTTGACGCGGTCCGGCAACAGGCTGCGATCTATTTGGGGCATTGTACCACCTCTTCGTGAAACAGTTTCATGAATTTGCAATAGGGGAAAGGTCAGAAATCGAGGGAGGAATATTCGCTCATGGCGCAGGATAAGCAATAAACTTCTTTGACGCCTGCGGCAAGCAGGGTATCACGGCAGCGCCGCAGCGTGGTACCGGTCGTCTTGATATCGTC
This sequence comes from Clostridia bacterium, assembly GCA_017544665.1. Classification (GTDB taxonomy): domain Bacteria; phylum Bacillota; class Clostridia; order Oscillospirales; family Acutalibacteraceae; genus UBA6857. The sequence goes on from JAFYDS010000009.1 coordinate 5,898, forward strand.
ACATAATAAAACTGTCATGCCTGGTTTTGCAAGCGCGGTCGGTTGAAATGCGCCTTCCAGATTGCGCAGCCGTTCATCTACGGTTAATGTATGCTGTGTCGGCGTCAGCTTGACTTTTTCAAGCAAAGCGCTGCATTGAATAAAAATCGTTCGAGCGACCCATTGTGCGAGCAGCGCACTCTGATTAAATGATCGATTGCGTAAATCATCGGCAGCCATCGGTACAAAGGTCACACAGTCGAACGAAACATCAGAAAAGACGGTTGCGGCGTGTGCAGCCATAGTAAGCCCGAGCGGTTTCGCAAGAGAAGGACGATTTTGAAACTTGAACGATAATAACTGCTGACGTATGATACCGTCATAATAATACGGCGCAGAAAAACAAAGCTGCGCATCGTATGGATCATCCGTTAAATGAAACAGTTCCTGCGGCGCGTGACGCGCAGGCTGTGCGCTGCATGAACAGTATTCATTGTTCAATGGAATCAGTTCGCCACAGACAGGACACCGGCGCACATAGAAGCAATTGGTTATATGCACGTCAAATCAGCCCTTTCTTCCCTATATAAGTCCCCTTAACTATACAAAACATTTATTTTGTATAGTTAAAGAGAATTATCACAGCACCTTGCACAATTATACTCCCTGACCGCCGAGACTGTCAAGGGTGTCTTTGATCTTGCCGAGCAGCATCTTCACCATGCGCAGCCTGACGCAGTTCTCATAATGTTTGATGGTCGCGTATTCATCACGCGGATTCCGTTTCAGCACCTCGAAAGAAAACGCACAGCCATCCTCCGCGCTTGCTTCTTCATGGAAGAGCAGCTGGTACAGCAGCACCGCAGCGCGGTCATCGTTTGTCATTTCGCACGATACCCCCACGCTAAGCTTTTCAGGTGTTCCTTCATCACGATAGTACCACTATCGCACAGAACGCGGAACCATCCATCGTTCGTTTCGCGCGCGATCTTCATCAGCTGCGCGAAGTTCACGATGCCGTTGTCCTCGCAGAACTCCATCATTTCCTTGATTGCAACATATTTGTCAGTTACAAGGTTGATCGTCCCGACATAGTCCGCGCCGCAAAGCGCCGTGACCTTGTCGGTTTTATATTGCGCTTTCTCGGGGTTGTCGAGGTGGCAAAGATACCGCGCGTAACCGCGCAGAGACTGTACCCTCTCGCAGCCGACGCCGCCGATCGGTTCAAATACTTCTTTTGCCTGATCTGCAGTCTTGACGGAATCAAACATGAGAAGCACATGGTAGTGCGGCTTCTTCGGCTCGTTTTGGGGGTTTACGTCCTTATCATGGAGCGGACTGATAAAACACGGCACCATGAAGTCCGAAAGCAAATCACGCCAGTTTTCGGGCGCGCTCTCGGGATAGACGACGGTCGCGAAGTTTCGCGTCCTTGCCTTGGGCGGTTCTTTTTTTTCTTTTTTCATTCTGATAGTTCGTCCCTTTCTTTTGTTGTAGTTTTATCATCAGCGTGGCGTTGCCTTTCTAAAAAATGATCATTGATCATTGATCACAGGGGGGTGTGTCGTAGTGACACCCCCCTCCCCTATTTTTCGAGATCGTGCATGATTTTCATGGAACGATCGGCAGCTTCCTCGAAGCGAATGAGGTTGATGTCGATAAACGCCGAAAGCGTGTTTACAACATCCTTTGGATCGTCGAGATCGCGCACCGCGTCCGAAAGCTGCTTTTGTACCTGTCGGAACGTCCACGCGACAGACTCGCAGCGGATGCACTCGAACAGCGTTTCAGCCTTGAACTTCAGATCCTCGGCGGACTTCTCTACATTTTTCAAACTGTTGCGGCTCATAAAAAAGGACCTCCGTTTATATTTTTCTGAAACCTATGACAGCATAGCCTGGCTCGAGTCCAGGCACGTTTTGCAGCACATAGGTTATTTCAAAAATCTTTCCGTCCAGTTCGGACGGCAAGGGCTCGCGCCTGTAATTCATTGCAACGAAATAGAACTGTTGCCCCACCTCAAATTCAGGGAAACGAGGTTCAACAAAAAAGTTTAATTGTCCGGACGCGACTTCAAGCGCAAAGTTTGAAGATAGGTAAATCTTCCGCGGTTTCAAGCATATTCCCCCTTCGTAAAGGATAAGTGGATAGCGCGCGCATTGTTGATGATCGCGAACACGCTGACGCTTATATAGAACGGGCCGTTTTGTATAGTTCGATCGGCGCGTCCGCTGTCGCGCCGCCCCTTCGGGTGCTACGCATCGAACACAGGGCCACTACGCGGCCCTTTATACAAAACCCCGATTCTATATAGTTCGCTTCTAAGGTGGCGCGCGCTTTTTCTCACCGCAAAAAAATCGACGGTGGGAAAAGAGTTCGAAAGCCCGACGTGATACCTTTTCGGGGCGCGGTGTTGGACGGACACGGCCGCCGTTCGTTTGGAGTCTTGGCGGAGAAGTGCTGCGCGGCGGCCGGCCGCCTGCCCCCGCTGCCCCTCTCGGGCATTTACGCGCCGCGAGGAACTGACGCAACGCACAACGCGCGCCAGCGTGGGTGGCAAGCTATAAGTTTTGGGAAAGAGATAGTCCGCGAGCGCTTTGCGCCGCGATCGGGTCCGTCATCATCAGCGCGCTTCATTGTAGCACCCGGGTCAAGGGTCAAGATGAACGCCCTGCGGGCGCCCTTGACCGCGCGCGCTCCTGCTTTCGCGGCCGCTGATGACTTGCGGCTGAAATAAGAAAGAAAGGAATGAAAGTCATGATTATTGAACTCGATAAAGTAATCGAGAAGTACGAAGCAGAAGAAGCAGGGAACATGGTGTGGGAGATCACGCAATCCTACTGGAGCGTGAAACATTTCTACGAAGAAGCAAGCGAAAGCGGTAAAAGCTGGGCGCTGTCCGAAGCGCTTTCGTGGTTGCTGGAAAACTACACAAGTCAGGAAGTCCGCGAAATAGCGGACGCAATATTCACGATTTTTTTATATTGAGGGGCGGCCAGCGCCCCTCTTTTTGACAAAGAGGAGGTAAATAAAATGACTGAAAGACAGTCGCGAATATTCACCGCGTTGCGGTACGCTTACGAACATGTTCGATGGTTCAAAGAAGAATATCCCGAACTGATCGAAGATGAATACCGGCGCTATCTACACGCCGCAAACGAAGACCGCCTTACAAGAATACAAGAAATTGCAGAATTGTTCTTCCTTGCAATGGTAAAATTTGGGGAGCTATAAGCTCCCTTTTTTTGTTTCCCCCGTCACCCAGACCGAAGCCCGGGTGAGGGAGAAGCCTTTATGAGTCAGCGAAGGAAAGAAAGACGAGAAAAAAACCTCCGTGATTCAACTCATTGGGGCAGATTGGTTTTGACTGCGCGAGTTCTCCGCGCGGTCATTTCGTCTGCCATAGCATAAATCATAGTGACAGCTTCGTTGGAATGATTGAGCAGCCGCCGCACTTTGTCGAGCGATTGCCCGGTCTGATACTTCGACACGGCATATATTTTCCGCGCCGAGTGTGGGGATATATGCAGCTGCTTCGAGATACGGAACAGCACACAGGCGCGGTGTAGGTCTTTCCAAACCGCTTGCCGCGTGCGCGGCTTGCGGGGATCGAGCCGACCCTCGAAAACCCACCAGCGACCAGCCTGACGGAGCAGATCGTCGCGGAGGGACTGCGGCAGCCGCAGCCGCCGCGACTTTCCGGTTTTGCGCTCCTTGATTGTAAAGCGCTCCCTCGAAAGGTCCGCAGTACGCAGATGGAGCACATCGTCGATGCGCAGCCCTGTCGCGAGTGAAGTTTCAATCGCAAGGCGGTTCGCCGGCATCAGAGCCGCGAGTATGTGTTTCAAGCTGTCGGTATGTACCCAGTCAGCGCGCGTGTCGCTCCCCCCTGTCAACAATCCCTAAAAAGTAAACTCAACTTACAACCGAACATTCGTTCGGTTCAATTATACAGCAGCCGAGCGCGTTTGTCAAGCGCGGCGCTCGGCGCCAGCGCTGCCAAACAAAAGGAAACTCGCGCCAAAGACAGCACCGAAGGCAGCCAAGGGAAGGAGAACAAACGCACCATCAAATGATGGAACTATTAGTATAATACCACCAAATGGTGGTATTGTCAATACCTTTGTTTGATGGTATGATATAATCACCCCGAGGTGATAAAATGACGCATTACACA
>JAFYDS010000081.1 GCA_017544665.1 Clostridia bacterium
AACGGGAACACACACGCAAGAAGCAGTCCCGCCATCAAAACGGCAATGATACGAGTTTTCATCAGGGAATCTCCTCCCGATTCAAATAATCTCTTTTACTGTACGTTTTAGATTTCAACTGCACGATTTCTTACCGTGACAAGCGTCCTTTACGCAGTGACATGCACGACAAAATCGCCCGAAAGGCCGTGCCAATGGACATAGACGCGGGTATCCCCGGGCGCCACCGGGATAATGCTTGTTCCGACAATTCTGATCACCGAAGTATCATAACCGTCAAAGCGCATACCGCCAAGGATCGGGAAAACGAAATAATCCGTATCAAAGGCCATGACCCAGATATGCTCGCTCTTGCTGATCGTGTAGGACTGTTTTTCTGCCTTGACCGTGACGATCTCGGGGACAGGGCGCACGTCTCTGTGGGTGACAACAATATCGTTGTTGGTTTCTGTCGATGTGTCGAGTATCGGCTCGTCCGAAAGCGAGAGGGTGACCTTGTGCAGCCTTGTCGCCCAGTTTCCCCAGCTTCCCGCGCTGTCCGCGCCGGCGTAGGCATAGGAAAGATAGACCGGATCGCCCGCGGCGATGTGACCGTCCGCGCGCCCGGAGATGCCGCAGTTATGCAGCTTTTTGCAGGTATTCGCTTTCACAAAACTGCTCGGACGGAAGCGAAGGCCGTCAAACGATTCCCAAACGGCGACATAACTTTCATCGGAAAAACGCTTCTCGGTGAAAACGGCGACGAACCGTCCGTATGCATCAAGATACTTGACGTCGGCCGAGTCTCCTCCGTCTTTCGGCGGGATGCATTCGCCGTGGTACTGAAGCGTCGCTGGCCAGTTTTCGTCTGTTGCGTCGGCTGTCGCGACCCATGTCGAGGCGCCCTTTTCGTCGCACCATGAGTAGTAAACATAGAGCGTATCACCGAGAAGGACAAAGGAAGGCTCGCCCGCGCCGAAGCAGTTCGGGTTTCCTGTGAACTCGACAAGCGGCTTCGGCTCAATGCCCCAGCAGCTGCCCGTCCATTTTTCGATAAAGGGGCCGTTCGGGCTTTTGCTTCGCCCGATACAGACGTCGTTGTCCGTTCCTCTTGCATCGAGTGTCGTCGTGTAACCGATGTAGTAGTAGTCTCCGACTTTTATGACGCCCGGGTCACACGTCCACATGCCGTCGTGACTTTCGGCTGTCGGTTTGAGCGCAATGACCTCTTTTGTGCTCTTTTGGAAGTCGGGCGAGTAACGCTTGTAGCTCACAAGATCGATCAAATCGCCCGGCCCGTTCGAGGCGCTCCAGATGTCAAGGCTCCCGTCGGCATTGAGGATCATCGACGGGCCGTAGCGGTAGCCGCCGCGATCTTTGACGGGCTGCCACGTGTCGAAGCCTTCGTCGTCAGCTGTGATTTGAACGTACTTGGCCTCATCTCCCTGTTCGACCGGATCGCTCGGCGGGAAGTCTCCGCCCGCGATCTTCGGCGTAAAGAGCGATTCGATGCAGAACACGACAACAAGAATTGTTTTCACGATCTGATACATCGTTTCCATCGTTTTTCCTCCCTGATTTTGATTTTTATATGGGCTTTGTCTTATTCACAATTATTCGGTAACATGCACGACGAAACTGTCTGAAAGCCCGTGCCAGTGGACATAGACGCGGGTATCGCCGGGAGAAACGGGAACGATGCACGTGCCGACCATCCGGATGACGGACTTGTCATAGCCGTCAAACCGCAGGTCGGTCAGAAGCGGGAAGCAGAAGCCGTCCGTGTCGAAAGCCATGATCATGATGACTTTGCTCTTGTTGATCGTGTAGGAAAGCTGCTCCGCCTTGACGGCCGTCACCTCGGGCACCACGCTGACTTTTCTTGGGGTCACGACGACGTCCGAGTGCGTGAGCGTCGACAGATCCACCATGGGCGCGTCGGCAAGAGAAAGCGTGACCTTGTGCATTCTGGTGCCCCAGTTGGCCCAGCTGCCGGTCGTATCTGCGCCGGCGTAGGCGTAGGAAAGATAGACCGGATCGCCTTTGCCGATGTGACCGTCGGCTCTGCCCGAAATACCGCAGTTGTGGAGCTTTTTGCAGGTGTTGTCCCTGATAAACCCGCTGCGGCGGAAGGTCATTCCGTCGAAGGATTCCCATACGGCGACGTAGCTGTTATCTGTGAACCGTCTTTCGGTAAACACAGCGACGAAGCGGCCGTATTCATCCACAAATTTCACGTCGGCGGAATCGCCGCTGTCCTTCGGCGGAATGCATTCGCCGTGATGCACGATCGTCGCCGGCCAGTTTTCGTCCGTGGCGTCCGCCGTCGCGACACGCGTCGCAGGACCGTGCTCGTCCCACCAGGTGTAGAAGATATAAAGCGTGTCGCCCATTACGACGAAGCAGGGCTCGGCCGCGCCGAAATAGCCCGGCGTTCCGTCATAGGTAATGATCGGCGCGGGATTCACGCCCCAGCCGTCGCCCGTCCATTTTTCAAAGAACGGCCCTTCCGGGTTTTTGCTGCGCGCGACGCAGGTCATATTCGTCGAGTAGGCGATATAGTACCAGCCGCCGAACTTGATGACGCCCGGGTCGCAGGCGCACGGCACGGGATCGTAGTCATAGGTTTCGGCCGTCGGCGTCACAGCGGTCACTTCTTTTGTGCTCTTCTTGAAGTCGGCGGAGTAGCGCTTGTAGTTCACAACGTCAATGTAATCTCCGGGGCCGTTTGAGGCGCTCCAGACGTCAAGGCTGCCGTCGGTGTTGAGGATCATCGTCTGTCCGTAGCGATAACCGGCGTAGCCTTCAAACCCGACGGGCTGGAAGACGTCAAACCCCTCGTCGGGCGCGGTAATCTGCACATATTTCGTCTCGTCTCCCGACGCGACCGGTTCGCTCGGCGGATAATCTCCGCCCGCAATTTTCGGCGCAAAGAGCGATTCGATGCAGAACACAGCTACGAGAATCATTTTCAGTACCTGATACATTGTTTCCATCGTTTTTCCTCCTCGGTTTTTATCTTACTTCAAATACCTGTTTTACAGAGCTCTGCCGTCTGAGACTCATAATTCAAGCCGCATATAGACCAGCTCCTGATAGCCGCTGACGCGAGAGCGGAAGCCTTTAGGGTTGCGCCCGAACTCCTCAAAGCCCAGACTCCGGTACAGGGCCAAGGCCCTTTCGTTGTCGGCGACGGCGGTCAGTTCCAGCTGGCTATAGCCGGCTTCTTTTGCGCACCGGATGCAGGCGTTCGTGAGCGCTCTGCCGATGCCGAGACCCCAGTACGCCTTTGAAACGCTGATGCCGAATTCGGCACGGTGCTTTACCTTGTCTTTTCTGCCGACTGCTTCGATCCCGGCGGTCCCCGCGACGGCTCCGTCGAGCAGAGCAAGGAGTTGGATCTCATTGGGGCTCTTTATCTTTTCTTCCAAAAACTGGGCTTCCTGCGCCGGATCAAAGTTGTTTTCATCGGGATAGGACAGCAGGTAATCCGTTTCCGCATGGGTTTGATTGAAGTTTTCGTAAACGGCCAAGCCGTCCGCCGCTTCGCCGCTGCGGATGAGGGCTTCTTTGCCGTTTTTCAGGATGATTTTCTGATAATACTTCATTTGTGGGCCTCCGTTTGCTTGGGTCTATCCGTTTTGTTCTGCCGCCCTGATCGCACCCAGACAGTGGATTCTGACGACACGGTTTTGGTCGGTTTGCGCAATCTCCTGCAGCTGCGCCGTGAACGGTCTGACGAACGCCGGTCTGCGTTTGCCGAGCACGCGGAAGATCTCCGGCGCTTCCATTCGGACCTTGTCATCCGCGTCATACAGCAGCGCTGCAAAAACGGACATATGATTCTCATAAATATCGGGCGTATTTGTTGCGATATTCTCCGACGCCCAGATGAAACTCAGCCTGACCGCCGCTTCGTCATCCGCGGCAAAGCGGAACAGTCCCACCCAATACGGTTCGATCAAAGCGTAGTCGCCCCGGCCGATCCTGCCGAGGGCGTTGACCGCGCGCTCGCGCAAAAGCGGCGCCGGACTGTCGCAGAAGGAGGCGACGGCGGGAACCGCGTCCCGCACGGACGGGGGATCGGCAAGGCCCATCTCGCCGAGCAGCCAGAGCGCTTTTGCCTGTATTTTGACGGAGTCATGGGTCAGAAGGGAGGCAACATACGGCACGCTTTCTTTCCATCTGCTCCTGTCCTTTGTCAGTTTGCCAAGCTCTCTGTAGAGTTCCGGTTCGTTCAATCCGTCATCTCCCTGTACTTCGTTTTGCATGCGCTTTATAGATCATGTCCCGGTCATCCCAAAGAAACGTTCTTGAGATACATCACGTCGCCCGCGGCGGGAGCGTTGAAATAATCAAACCGTATCCGGTGGATCTCGCCGCGCCAATAGGGAGATTGGGAAAGGTCGACTTCCAGCGTATGGTACTGCCCGTCTGCGACAAGACCCTCGATCCAGATCATGGCTTCCGCCGTCGGGTTCACCGTTTCTCCCGCGCAGGCATAGATCTCGCTGTTGTAGATTTCGGCGCTGTTTTCTTTCGGAATCATGTATTCGATTCGCAGCGTCGGATAGTCCTCTGCCTGCAGATGGAAGCCGGTCACCAGATAGTTGAAGGTGACCATAACGTCCCCGCCGCTGTTTGTGCTGAGCTTCAGCGCCTTTTGAGTTTCATCGTGCGACACCGCGCAGTTGACCGGCGTGTACATCGCCCGGTGCAGGCTGTCGGCAAAATCGATCGTCGTCACATCCTGCAGCGCGGACGGCAGACGGTAGTCGATACTGTCTTTGCGCAGATCTGCGTTTTCGGCAAACGCTTTGTTTTCGGTGAAGACGCCGCGAATCTCTTCCACGGAGCCGGTCGCCAGCAGATAGCTGAATTCAATCGGGGTATAGGCGGTCATCCGCAGGATGTTCCCCGGAGAGACCTGGCTGGTAGATTCGTCCACGTCGCTTTTGGAGCGTACGGTTTCCTGAAATCTTCCACCGCCGAGCGAATCGACGTTCGGTACATAAAGCCCGAAGCCGAAATCGTCGTCGCTGCTGTACCAGGCGCACCACGTTTCGGTGTTGTGTTCTTTGAAATAAGCGATCTGTGTGCCGCGCGGCCCCCAAAAGTCCAGATCGGGATACACGGTCAATTCATCGCCGGTCCACGGCTTTTCGCCGTTATAGCAGACGAAGGAATCCAGATAGCTGACCAGATAAACGGCAGGCAGCTCCTGCGATTCATAGGTGTGTTCATACCCCGAAAAATCGACTGCGCGGTTGTCGACGCGGATATGATCGTGCGCCAGTGTGTAGGTGTTCTCCGTATAAAACGGCATTCTGGAAGCGTTCTGTGCCCAGTCGCAGGGCTGCGATTTTATGTATAATGTATTTTTCGAGAGAGAATAATCGATCAGCCTGCCGCCGTTGCCGAACTGGTCGCCGCCCTGTACGGGGTTATACTTCCACGCGGTGCCGAAGGCAGTGCCGGGATCGTATATGCCCTCGATATATCCCGTGCCGTAGTAGGATTGCTGAATCAGTCTGCCGGTGTCGTGGCGGTTCACAAGATTCGTCAGCCCTTCGACCTGACCGCGCTTGTCCTCCAGATAGCTGATCGTTCCGCCCCAGAGCATTTGAATGCCGAGCTTGAAACGGTCGTTTTCCAGATAGACCGTGTAATCCTCCAGTTGTTTCAGCCTTTCGGTTTTGATCTCTTTCACAGCGAAATCGGCAGTCTTACCGTTGCAGGTCTCTACGTCGAAAGAAACAAGCTTTTTTGCGGTGCAGCCGTAAAGATAGGATTCGATGATCCCGGAAAAAACGCCGTCCTGCGCCGCCTCAAGGAAGAAGGCGTTCGTGACGTTGTTGTCGCCCTCTTTGCCCGTTACGGTCAGCTTCAGCGGTTCGGTCGAGGTATAACGGAGCGTCACACGGTGAAAAGGACGGTTCCCGCCAAAGATCTTCATGGAAAAGCCGCCTGTGATTTGAAATACGTCTTTTTCTTTGCTTTCAAAGCCTTTTGCAACAAAAGACATGGCGCCGGCTTTGACTGCCGCGCTCCCGTTTTCCCGCTTCAGAGAAGTGAAAAAGAAGATGAGACGGTCGAAGGTGTCGACGATCTTTCCCAAAAGGTCTTCCAAAAAGACCAAAGCCGATTCCCGCGTCGTTTCGGCCTGATAGGCGTCCGCAGCCTGAGAGGGGAACGTGAAACAGGCTGTAAATAAGGAAAGGATTAAAACCGCGCAAAGCAGTCTGCGCATTTGCTTTTTCATGCTCAATATCCTCCTTTGAGAATGCCGCTGAAGGGTTGCCGTTCTAATCATCGGACGTAAGCGAAGTCGCTTTTTTCAATCAGCGACGTCCACGTCCGGGATGATCAGCAAATCATAATTCGGATACAACTGAGAGATCTCGCCGTACAGCGATTCGATCGCTTCCTTCCGGTCGACGTCAAAGCTGACGACCACATCGAAGCGAATGGTTTTCTTTTCAATATCCGCGTAAAACCCGTGCATCTGCAGCGCCCAGTCATGGGACATGACGGCTTTCTGGATCTCGTTGCGCATGTGGGCGGCGGCGTCATCGGAGGTGTTATAGGAATACACACCGATGCCGGTCAGGATAATGCCGGTCTTGCGGTAAACGTCGGTTTGGATCTTACGGGTGATCCTGTCCACGTCGTCCACATTCATCGTATCCGGCAGTTCGAGATGTACCGAACCGTAATTCTTGTTTGGCCCATAGTTGAAAATCGTAATGTCATAGGCGCCGAGGACATTTTCGTCTGCGCAGATGATCTCTTTCAATTCACGTATCGTATCGGCGTCCTCACGCTTGCCGATGATATCATTCAGTGTTTCGATCATCATCTCAATACCGGCCTTGATGATAAAGCAGGCGATCACGACGCCAACGTATGCCTCAAGCGAGATGCCCCAGACGAGGAAAACGATTGCCGACGCAAGCACCGAAAAAGAAAGAATGGCGTCAAACAGCGCGTCGGAACCGGACGCGGTCAGCGCGCCGGAGTTGACCTTTGCGCCCTGCTTTTTCACATACAAGCCGAGGATCAGCTTGACGACGATCGCGACGGAAATGATGATGAGAGAGACCGTCGAGTAATCGGCCGCTTCCGGGTGGATGATTTTCTTCACCGATTCCACAAGGGACGTGATGCCGGCGTAAAGCACGAGCGCGGCGACGATCATCGAACTGATGTACTCGATCCTGCCGTACCCGAGCGGATGCTTTTTGTCCGGCTGTTTTGCGCCGAGCTTTGCGCCGATGATCGTGACGACAGAGGAAAGCGCGTCCGACAGATTGTTGACCGCGTCAAGGATCACGGCAATCGAATTTGACACCAACCCTACAAACGCCTTGAACGCGACGAGCAGCAGGTTCGTGACGATGCCTGTAATGCTGACCTTGACGATTGTTTTCTCTCTGTTTGCAGTCAGAACAGCGATGTCATTGTTTTGTTTTTCCATCGTTGGCACACTCCTGTTCCATATTATTTCTTCCTCAAATTCTGATTTGTACGTTTCGATTCTGATTCATCCCGACAAACCGGGATTTACAGATGAAAGGTGTCTTTGATCAGCCTTGCAACTTCGTCAGGCTCTTTCTCCGAATTATCGATCCGCAGGTAGTTGTCAAATGTGATCTCACCCTCAAAACTGACGCACCTGTGGTTTTTATCATCTTCGATCAAACGGCGGTTGGAAACCTCTATATCTCTTTTGGAAGGCTTGTGCTTCAGCCTGTTTTCGGAAGCGTTTCTTTTCAGCCTGATCTCCTGCGGCGCAATCAGCTCCACATAATAGAACTCTGTTCCGTACGGTTCGAAGATTCCTTTGATATGCTCCACAAACGCCAGATCCTCAGGCTCGTCAAAGGCCCACATGATGGTATAAATCATCCCATAGTTATCTGAAGCGGCAAAGTTTTTGAAAATGACGTCACGCATTTCCTGAATGGCTTTCCCGTTCCATTGGCCGAAAACCTCCAATACCGGTTCAATCGTCATGTGATTGTGGAACAGCCGCAGATCCGTTATTTTCATCAGTTCCTGACCGACAGTCATTTTTCCGACTGCCGCATCACCTATTATAAATAACAATTTCATCATGCATCTCCCCAAATCCCGATGTGTACATTCCTTTTATGAATCATCCCGACAAACCGGGATTCGCTGATTCCTTCCGGCAGATATACAAAAGATGGTTGGTGTTGCCCAGCAGCTCCCGCTTTTCAGAAAAAGCCAGATACCAGTCGGCCAGCGCTTCAAAATCCGCGTCCGACACGGAAAAGTCCGGACGCTGTTCGATGGGCTCCAACAGACCGTCCACGCCCGCTGTCGTGATCCATGCGACCGGCTTGTTTTGAAACAGCGCTTCAAACTCCGTGATGTCGTAGCCGGTGAAGAGCTGCTCTTTGAAATGCCTGACCTGATAGTCTTTCGTGAAGTTCATCGCCTGTCCGTCTGCCCAGCCACCGTAGAAATAGTTGGCGTACATGATGGCAAACACGGAAATAAACGCGAACAGCAGAACGCCGCCGGGCTTCGTGACCCGGATCGCCTCGTCAATGGCGCGTTGCACTTCGTTCTCTTCATACAGATGGTACATCGGACCGAAGCACAGCGTGACGTCGAACGTGTTGTCCGCAAACCGGCTGAGATCCGTCGCGTCCCCCTGAAACGACTGCAGGTTCTCCAGATCTTTGCTGTTTTCCCGGAGAACGGCGAGGTTGCTTTCGAGCAGTTCCACCGCCGTCACGTCCATGCCTTCTTTTGCGAGGGCAATGGAGTATCTGCCGGTTCCCGCGCCGATCTCAAGGACCCTGGACTGTTCGGCCGCGTAGCGGTGGATATACGCCATCGTCGCGCGGTATTCCAGCTGACCGTGCCGCGACCGCGTCGTGCGGTCGTCTTCGTCATACTGCCCGTAAAAGCCGCGCAGGATTTCTTCTCTGGTGCTCATATCCGTTTCCTCGTTCTTTACTGTTTGCTTAGTTCGATCTCTTCCCCGTCGGCGACGATCAGGCGGCCGGGGGCGCTGAACTGTTCGGCGTGGGTGCGGTCAAAGAGCTTGCCCGGCGCCATGTGGTAGGGAATGTTGCACTTCGCGCCAACGAGTGCCGCACAGCGCGCCGCCTCGGCAAGGTCCATGTTGTACACGCCGTCGCAGCAGAAGAGGGCGTAGTCGATGTGCTTTTCCGCGAGTTTTGGCATCTGCTTCGTTTCGCTGGTGTCTCCCGCGGCGTAAACGCAGACGCCGCTCGGCAGCGTGAGGACGTAGCCCACGCATTCTTTCGCGTTGTGGTTACGGTTGTAGCCCGCCTCCACGGCTTCCACCGTCACGAACCCGAGATCGAAGACGTTGTGTTTGCCGCCCGCGAGGGCTTCCTTCCACGTGATCACGCGGCAGCCGGGATTGCGGCGCTTGATCTTATCCGTGTCCGTGTGATCAAAGTGCCCGTGCGTGATCAAAATCAGATCCGCGGCCGGTTCATAGCCGCTGCCGGCATAGGGGTCGATATAGATCACCTTTCCGTCGACGGTCGTGATCCGCAGACTGCCGTGCCCCTGATACAGGAGCTTATCTGTCGCAGAATTCATAACGTTTCCTCCGTTTATGTGTAATCAGTTGGTCGCTTCAAAGTGCAATTGTGTCTCCGCGGCGGTCTTGACCGAGAGCACAATAAAGCTGCCGGCAGCTTCTACAAACGCGACGCCGTCCGCTTCCTCGAACTGATCGTTCTGGTAGATCACCTGACCGTCCAGCTTCACGGTCTGTCCGTCGGTGTACGGCACATAGATGATTGCCGTGGCGCCCTTCGGTACGGTTGCGTCGAGCGTGAACGAGTCGTCGGTTTTGCGCTCGGTGACGCGGATATAGCCCTTGACAGACGGAACGACACAGTTGACGGTGTCTGGCTCGGTCAATTGCGGCTTGATGATGAACGTATCATAGCCTGCCTCGGTCGGCCGGACGCCCGCGAAGTATTTGCTCATGATGACCAGCGGTCCGCCCGACCACGCGTGGTTCCGCGTGCCGGTGAGCTTCGACCACTTTTCCCAAAGGGTGGTGTCGTCTGCTTGAATCATCTTTTCGTACCGATCCAGCATCCTGCTTTTTGCCGCGTCGTACTGTTCCATTTGACACAGCGCTTCCAGCACATAGAACTCCATATAGGGGCTCGCGTGCTTTGTCTTTGTCAGCACGGACGTGATGACGTCGTACTGCGCTTCCTTTGCCAGACCGGAAACGACGGCCAGCGCGTTGGCCCGGTCGTCGGGGCGGCGGACGTCGGCGCTGCAATAGCCCCTGTCCGTCCAGAGCGAAGCGTAGCCGGTCTTGATCTCGGCCATCCTTGCCGCAACGTCACCGCTGTTTTTGCCGAGGACTGCCGCCATGTTTTGGATGGTGGAAAGCGCATAGTAGTACCACGCGTTCTCGATCGCGGTCATGTCCGCTTTCTTGCCCCAGTCCATCCAGTCCCACGAGCCGGTGCGGTGTTCGACCAGATGGTCGTCGCCGATCGTCCAGAGGTTCACGTAGTTGACCGACGCGTCATAGACCTGCGATAAAAAGTCGCGGTCGCCCGTGTAGAGGTAGTACGTCCAGAAGCCGCAGATGCCCGCCAGTTGCTGCACGGGAAGCTCAAAGAACCTCCCGCCGATCGGCACGACGGTCTGCAGAATGTTCGTCTCGGGGTCGATATGCCCGAGCATGGAAGCGACGCCCTTCTGATACAGCAGATACGCGTTCGCGTCGAGGGCGTACATCGACATCGCCATCTCGTTTGTCACGTCGCCCCACCACTGTGCCCGCTCTCTGTCCGGACAGTCCATGAAGTTGTCTCGCATCGTGACGTACAGGGTGCGCAGCGACTTTTGCCAGAGCGTGTTCAGTTGGTCGTTCTCGCTTTCGAACGACCCGGAAAACGCCGTGTCATAGCCGGTCTCCCGGTATTTCAGTTCAAGGATCTTGACGCCCGCCGGGATCACGTAGGTGATGTGCTGTCCGTTGAACCAGCCGAGCGCCTCGAATTCCTGCTCGCCGGCTTTCGTGATATAGAGATCGCTGACGGCGCCGATCCACGTGTTCTCGGTGACGATCCGGATCTTCTTGCCCGCCTTCGCCTCGATCTTGAGATACGGCGTGCATTGCGCGTTATACGGAAGATCCAGTGTGAGGATGCGCTTGATTTTCGTTTTGCGGCCTGTGTATTTGTCGGAATTCTCGTAGTCCTTCAGCCCGTCATCCCTGAGCAGGGGAATGCCGCGCGGATATAGCTGTCCCCACGGCGCACAGCCGCCCGTTCCGTTTTCGGTCGCGTTTTCCCAAGCGCTGTCGTCGAAATCCGGAGCGGTCCAGTCGCCGAGCTCCTGACGCGCGTCATAGTAGATGCCGGATTCGGGCAGCCGGTAGTTGGGCGTTACCGCCTTGCTGTCGTTTCGGTACGCCGTGTTGCGGCACACCTTCCAGCTTTGGTCGGAAAGAATGGCGCCCGCTTCGAAGAGAAAGCCCGCTTTGCCGCTGTCCGTGCTGGAAAAGCTGACGTCTTTGCCCCAATACCAGACCAGCGCGGCAATGACGTTCTTCCCGGGCTTCAGGTAGGGTGCAATCTCAACGGCGTCATAATAGCTATCGTCCGCGGTCGGGCCGCGCTTGACGCTGCCTTCGAAGACCACAGGTTCCCCGTTGATATACAGCCAGTATCTGGAATCGGCAAAGAGGTACGCCGTCAGCGCTTCGGGCGCCTTGGCAAGCTCGACCGTCTTCCGAAAGCACATCCACACGTTCTCTTCGTTCCCGTCGGAGCCGTCCCAGATCACCTTCGCCGTCCAGTCGGTTTTCGGCGCCGTGTCAAGCTGCGTGTAGGGCGCGAGCGTTTCTGGCACAGCGTATTCATTTTGGAAGCCGGGCTGCTTGCCGCCGCTGAACCACGCGGAAATGAACGCAAGCGCCGCCATTAAGAAAGAGATGACTTTATTCATGCAGCTTCACCTCAGTAGCCGGGATTTACCAATTCATTTTGCTGTGTCTTCTGCCGCGGGCAGCAGTTCCGCTTTGCAGGGGGCGTCGAGACGGAAACGGTAGGTCTTTGTGTAGTCCATCCCGGCGCAAAGGATCATGCTGCGATCCGCGAGGTTGAACACGTTGCTCCAGAGCGTATAGACCATGTGCGGCATCCATTCGTGATGATAGCTTACCTTGTTGTCGGAAAGTACCCGCATCGCTTCGGCTTCGGTCATGACTCCGCCCGTTTTTTCAAGCGCGCAGGAGATGTTGTTGAAGCGCTCGCGCCCCATCTCGCGCTTGTTGTCACCGCCCGGGGTCAAAAAGAAATTCGTCAGTGCCTGCGGCGCGCCGTCGGTGGTCTGCTCGATGACATACATCTCGTTGTTGACATATTCCACAAGCACGCTTTTGCCGGAGGCGTCGGCAATATGATAGTGATAGTTCACGCCGAGCAGATCACGCATATCGTACCGGCGCAAAAGCGCGACCGCCTCGCTGACCGTGGCGCATTTGTCAAGGATGGCGCGGATGGCGACCATGGTCATGATCGGCGTTTTGCCCGTCTGCTGTTTCGTCGGTTTCGCTTTGATCTCCAGCACGGCGCAGGCGAGCCCCATTTCGTTGACGCCGTCCATAGAAGCGTAGGGCGCCGCCATCACGCGCTTTGGCGTTTTTCGCTTTTCAAGCAGCAGATGCTTGATCCCGTAAGCGAAGAATGTGTTGTCCGCGACCGCCATGCTGCGGTAGCCGTTTTCGGGATGCGTCCAGACCACGGTGCAGGGTGCGTCTTTGAAGTCGAAATTGCGGGCGAGGATATGGTCGCCGCCGGGCGTTTTCGCGTTGAAGGTGGAGCAGGCAAAGCCGCCGTGCGTCGGGTCGGGCACAAGATGCGGGAACCGGATCTCTTTTTGCAAAAACGAGACCGCGCCGAGCAGCGAGGTCTTGCCCGCCGCCAAAAGAGCGTCCAGCCCGTAGGGGCTGCAGTATTCCATCATCCATAAGGTTCTGTCCACTCTTGTCAGGGAATCCAGGGTCTTTTTCTGAAGGGCTTCGTATGTCGCGTCTTTCATGTCTTTTCTTCTCCCTGTCTTGTTTTTGTCAATAGAACAGCTTCGCGTAGGCGTCAAAGTACTTGCTGATGCCCGCGCTTTTCTGGATGCACGCCGCGTTGACATTACGGTCTTTGTCAATGTAGATCGTCTTTTCCTGATAGTTGTTTTCGCCGTTGCGGTTTCTGCCGACGCCCCACGCGTGATAGATCACGTTGTCTTTCACGGTGTAGCCCGTGGTCTGCTCGTCCATATAGATTCCGCTTGTCGCGTAGTCCGCCCATTCGGGCAGATGGATGTCATGGATATAGTTGCCGCTGATCTCGGAGTCGGGCTGCACGGACAGCGTGTAGATCGCGCCCGCGTCGCAGAGTACCTGACTGGTGTCATGGATCTCATTGTTGAGGATGCGGTTGCCGCGCATGCAGTTCTCTTTGTCCGACCAGCCGAAGCCGACCGAGATGCCCGTGTAGGGCGCGTTGCAGACTTCGTTGTTCGCGATCAGGATCTCTCTCGGATAACCTGCGCCGATGGCGACCGCGCTCTGATAGTCCGTGCCGATATCGGTCACAAGGTTGTTCACGATCCAGTCGCCCTCGCAGACGTCTTCGTCTGTTTCGGGGTTGTAAACTTCGTGCATATCGGTGTTCTCGTCCACACAGAAGTTGCCCACGGTGATGCCGTTGCCCGCAATGTTGCGGATCACGCAGTCGCGGATCACCGAATGCTTTGTGCCGCGCAGCAGGTCAAGGCCAGTTGCCCCGGCGTTTTCGATCACGCAGTTCTTCATCGTGAAGTTCTCCGTACCGGTGGCAATGACCGCTGCGGGCGGACGGCGCACGCCAACGTCGTTCGTGGCGAAGATGCAGTAGTTGGCGAACATGCCCGCCTGCACATCGACGAGACCCTGCTCACTCGGCAGTGTCCAGTTGCTGTATGCGAAGGTGAGCCCTTCAAAAGAGAGATTCTCAATCTGTTTGCCGCTTGCCGGTTCGATACGCACAAGGGTTTCCAGCCGCGGGATCACGACCTCCGCTTTGGAGATGTCTTCGCCCGCGGGCACTTTCAGATAGACCTTGCCCGCGCCTTCATCGAAATACCACTCGTTATCTTCATCGATCAGCTCATAGGCGTTCTCGATATAATATACAAACTCATGGGTGCTCATATGTGAATAGCCGTCGATATTCGGGTGCATCCGGTTGAAGATCAGCTTGCTCTCTTTGTCCTGCACCCGGACGGTCACAAGGCCGTCTTTCTCACTTGCCGTTTTCACGCGCAGCACATTCTTGACCCAGGCGGTCAGGATGTGGAGTTCCACCTTTTGGAGGTTGTCAAAGCCCGTGAATTCGTCGGCTTTGAGATAGATTTCACCGTAATCCGCCTGTTCAAGCGTCTCCTCGCCCCAGTTGTTGAGCCATTCGGGAATCATGGTGCCGTCCGCGCGGAACCGTGCGGCGCCGGCGATGCGGGTCGAGCCGTCGATCGCAGTGCGCGCGCGGGTCATCTTTTTGCCGCCCACATAGAGCTGGCGGAAGCCGGCGCCCGCGGGCACGGCGGCGCACCAGATGTTTTTCTCACTGTCGAAGAGGGTGAAGCCCGTGATGCTTTCTCCGCCGCTGAGCACGGCATTCCCGTCCGCGACGTACCGGATCCGGTAGCCGTTTGTCGCGCCGTCGTTTTCGTTGAACACGAGCGTGTCCTGCAAAGGATAGGTCCCCGCCGCGATGTGTACGACGATGTCGCCGGTCATGTTGCCGTTGATCTTTCGAACTTCGTCGCGCGCCTTTTGAAGCGAAGCGAACGGGCTGTCTTTTTCCCCGGTGTTGCTGTCGCTCCCGTAAACGCTCACATAGAACTCCGCCATCGGCTTTTGGGGTTTTGCAACAAAACCGGTCATGGATAACACGAACGAGAGAAGCGCTGCAAGAATCTTTCTGAACAAGTAGACCATAGATGCAACCTCACTTTATCTGATGATCGTGCAGCTTCGTGCTGCGAGGATACTTTTTCAGGGATCGTTCCGGTGTCAGGTTTTTTTCCAAGGCTTCGTTCCGTCCAGCCAGCCCTTTTCCTGCCAGTAGGCTTTTTCTTCCGGACCTGCGCCCCAGTTTTTCTTCTGCATGCCCGCCATCATCCGGAACAGGAACCGGGTCTTGACGCCGACGCCCGGCTTCGTTTCGGTCGAAAGCTTCTTCCCGAGCGCTTTCATATCTTTGAGAAGAATGGCCTTCTTCTTTTCCGGCATGGTTGCCCAGCCGGTCGCGTTGACCGCAAGGCCGTATTGATAGATCTTCGGAATGCCCCAGTAGAGCAGCATGTTCGCGATCGGCTTTGTCGCTTTTTTCGCGCCTGCGCCGGCGGTGGTCGCAATGACAACGGCGCGCTTCATGAACATCTCTTCACAGGGTTTGTGGCTCATCCAGTTCGTAAAGAACAGGTCGATGAACGCTTTCATGGGCGCGGAGGGCAGCATACAGTAGTTCGGCGTCGTCAGAATCAGCAAATCCGCTTCCCTGAGGGCGCAGTCGAGCTTTTCCTTGTCTTCCCAGAAGGGGCATTGTTCGCGGGCCTTCAAGCAGGCGTAGCATCCCAGGCAGAAGTGATTGAGGTCGCGCGGCAGGAAGAACTCGGTGACTTCATGCTCCACATTGATGTTCTTCAGCAGCTCGTCCGCCGCGTGCCAGGTCGAGCCCTTGTGGTTCTGGCCGTGGATCATTGTGATCTTCATTTTTCTTCCTCCGCCGCGTCTGGATTCGATGCGGGTATCCGCTTTTCAAACCGGAACATGCCGTCCGGAAACTGCTCGTCCATCTCTCTTCCCATATCCGGGTCGTTCGGATCGGGATGGTGGCTGTTGAAAAACTCCACGATGTGGAAGCCGCAGCGGTTGACGTAGAAGTGGATATTCCGCTGCTCAAAATACGGCGTAACGGTTTCCCAAACGGTCACTTCCGGGTGCAGCCGTTCCACTGCGCACCAGGCCGCATAGCCGATGCCCTTGCTGTGCGCCTTTGGAGAAACGAACAGCAGATCGAGGTCGCCGCGCGTGCCGTCCACGCGGAGGACAACGCCGCCGACGGGTTGACCGTTTTGCATGATCCGGTATGCTTCCCCGCTGTCGATGGCGTGTTCGATCGTCTCGCGCGAGATGATCTCGCCGTCTTCTTCAAAGTGATCGTCGCGGCGGCCGAACTCTTCCAGCGCGCCGTAGTTGAACGCTTCCTGATTGTCAAAAATGAACTGTTCCCGGTCGTCGGGGGTCAATGCCGTGAGAATAATACCGTTCAAAATTGCTACCTCTTTTTAAGAAAAAAAATACTACGATAACTATACACCAAAACAAAGAAAAACACAAGACAAAGTATAATGTTTAAATATAATACAAAGAGGTTTACAAACGCGCCCAAAATTGGTATGATAACAGTAGTAAACAAAAGGGAGGAACCGTCATGCAGCAGATTCTTCAAAAGATCACGGCAGTCTTTCTTTCCCTGGCCGGTATCATCGGCCTTTCCACAACGCCGCGCCCGGCGGTCGACGCCCCGGACCCCGTCGAAATTCCGACGCCGGACTACGCGGTCATGGCCGCCACGGAGGCGGATTGGCTGTGGAGCCAGCAGCTGCCCAACGGCGCTATCGCGTTTTATTACCACGCCAACGGCGAAGTGACCGTCAACCCGTATTTTTCGACCTACGCCGCCATCGCGCTGACAGCCTATGACGGCTCGCCCGAAGCCGGCGAGAAGATCAAGCGCTTCATCGACTGGTACTTCGCCCACATGAACACCGTCAAGGACAACATCATTCCCGGCTCGATCTATGATTACAAGATTACGATGCAAAACGGCGAGATCGTCTCGGAGGAGTCCACCGGGAAATACGATTCCACCGACTCCTACGCCGCGTTCTTCCTGCGTCTGTTGTGGGACTACGCCGAGCGGTACGGTGACGTCGCGCTTTTACAGGAGCGCGCTGCCCAGATCAGGACGCTGCTGAACGTTTTGTACGCGACACGCGTACACGGCTACACCTTCGCCAAACCCACCGACCCGCGCATCTTTTTGATGGATAACTGCGAAGTTTACACGGGCCTTTGCGCGGCGGAAAAGATCGGCGCTGCCATCGGCGACAGCACGCTGCAGAAGAAGGCGACGAAAGCCGCGAACGTCTATCGCACGCGCTTTCTCAAGGACTGGTACCGCGGCGGGCGGTTCACCTATCAGATGCTGCCGCTGCCGGTTTGGGGCTATTTGGATTTTGACCCGTTCTTCTCGTGGGACAACTTCTATCCCGACGTTGCCGCGCAGATGTACCCGGTGCTGTGGGACATCATTTCGCCCGACAGCCCCGAAGCGAAGCTGGTCTATGAGAACCTTTGCAACAGCTGGAGTTGGGAGACGCTTGAGTATATCCGCAGTGGCGTGGAGGTTTATTACTGGGGCGCGTTTGCGCTGGCCGGCGCCAAGATGGGCGACGTCGAGCGCGTCAACTCCTATCTCTATTACTATCAGCAGCGCATCTCGCCCGACCGCGCCTATCCGCTCTATTGCTTCGATTCGGCGATGGTGCTGATGACGCTGATCACCATGATGAAGGGCGCATAACAAATAGGGGAGGCGAGCGCCATGAACGATGCACAACAGAATCACGGTGTGATCCGCCGCGCGCTGCGCTTCACCGGCTCCGTGCAGGGCGTCGGCTTCCGCTGGCGCGCGATCCACGCCGCCAATGCGGTCGGCGCCACCGGCTGGGTACGCAACGACTTTGACGGCGCCGTGTCGATGGAGATTCAGGGCACCGAAGAACAGATCGATCAGGTGATCCTCGCCGTCGAGCGCGGCGCGTATGTGATCATCGAGAACCTCTATGCGAAAACGATCCCGCTTGTAGAAGGGGAGCGGTCGTTCGTGGCGAAGGATGAGGAAGAAAGCGTATGACGATTCGGAAAGCAACCCCGGCAGACATTGACGCCATCGAAAAGATCTATGACGAGATCCACACAGCGGAGGAGACCGGGAGGGCGACCATCGGCTGGATCCGAGGCGTCTACCCGACGCGCAAAACGGCAGAGGACGCCGTCCGCCGCGGCGATATGTTTGTTTTGGAGGACGGAGAAATCATCGGCACGGGCATCATCAACCGGACGCAGGTGGACGGCTATTTCGGCGCGCCGTGGCAGCACGAGACGGACGCAGTGTGCGTACTCCACACGCTGATCATCTCGCCGCGGGCCGCCGGCAAAGGCTTCGGCAAAGCGTTCGTGGCGTTCTATGAGCGCTGGGCGCTGGAACACGGCCTATGTGAGCTGCGGCTGGACACAAACGCAAAAAACACCGCCGCAAGGGCGATGTACCGGAAACTGGGTTATGCAGAGATCGCCATCGTCTCGACCGTGTTCAACGGGATCCCCGGGGTGGACCTGGTGCTGCTGGAGAAGCATCTGGGCTAACTGAAAGAATAATGAAACACCCACGGCCTTTTCAGGTCGCGGGTGTTATTTCTTTTTATTATGCGATCTTATCCTGCAAAAAGCTGTCCACCGTTTTCCAGTACAACGCCGGATCGACATAGACCGACTGCGCGTGATCCGCGCCTTCAATGGCCTGCTTTGCCTTTGGTGCATGGCAGGCGTCATATAGCCGGTCCATCATGGAGAACGGGACGAAATTATCGGCCGTGCCGTGTAAAAAAACCGTGGGGGTGACGCTTCGCCTGACAGCGTCGATCGGCACGTTCTTGCGGATGTCGAAGTTGCCGCGCAGCATGGACGTCGCGTTCACGGCGTGCAGCAGCGGAAACGCCGGGAGCTTTGTGTAAAGCTTGATCACGTTCGCATACTGCTCCCAGCAGCTTGTGAAGCCGCAGTCGCAGACAGCCGCCTTCACCTGCGGCGGCAGCGGTTCGCCGGTGGCGAGCATGACCGTCACGGCGCCCATGGAATACCCGTGCAAAAGGATTTCGGCGTCCGGGTCCTCTTTCACAACATGGTCGATCCAGGCGAGCAGGATATCCTTGTCGTGGTAGCCCATTGTGCAGTATCTTGTTTCGTCGTTGCCCCAGCCGCGCAGAGACGGGCAGATGCAGTTGTAGCCCTGCGGGCGGTAATGCTCCGCAAACACGCCGACGGACGCCGGGGTGGAATTGTAGCCGTGGCAGAGGATCGCCCATTTGTGCGACGGCTCCTCCGCGGGGATGATATACGCGTGGATGCGGCCTGTTGTTTCGGTGGTGATCACCTGATCGTCGCCCTTGTGCCGGTCGAACCAGCCGGGCTCGCCCGCATTGGCGCCGTCCCCGGCTTGCGCCGCCTGCGTGACGTCTTCGCGGTCATCCAGCAGATTGACGAAAAAGCCGTTCAGCTTTGTGTTCAGCGCGCATTCATACACCAGCGCGCCTGCGCCCATGACGGCGGCCGCGGTGCCGACGCCGGCTTTGAGAATCGTTTTTACAGCGGACATCATTTCATCTCTCCAATCATGATTTCTCTTCGATTTTTCCTGCTTTTTTCAACGCTTCATAGGTCTCGTCAAGCCACTCGTTGTAATAGTCGTAAGACGCTTTTGTCCACCAGTCCAGCAGCTTGTTCAGCGACTTTGCATCATCTTCGGCATCCGTGCATTTATACTGCTCCGGATCGCGGTTGACGGTGACAAGATGCCTGCCGTCCGGCCTGAACTCTACCTTGTAAACACAAAACCCCGTCCAGCTTCGGTGGGCATACAGCGTGTCGGCCTCCATGTACCAGAACCATTTGTCTTCCATCTCCTGCGGGATGTTTCCACGGCGCAGCGCCTCCATCTGCTGGGGAGAAAACGCCCGCTCCAGAAGAAACGTGTCGTGCTGCGCCGGCATCGGTTCCGTGTTCCAGTCGCCGCGTTCCGCAATCTTATACCGGGCGGCTTTGTACCCTCTGAGTTCCTTTTTGCCGATGGCGATGATCTCGTCGTTCAGCACGGCAAAGATGATGTCGAGAAAAACATCCGGATGCTTGTCCAGAAAATCGGCGCAGGCCTGCATTGCCTGCTTCCAGGCGCCATCGACCGGATAGCCGAAGATGCCCGAAGAGATCAGCGGGAACCCGATGGACCGGCAGTGATGTTCA
>JAFYDS010000082.1 GCA_017544665.1 Clostridia bacterium
GGAATACCAACGGCGGCGGACGTCGGACTGACGTGCTTGAACGCGGTGACGGCGGAAAGACCAAGGATGTCCTTCAGCTCTTTGACCAGCTGCCACGCGTTGAACGCATCAAGAAAGTTGATATGGCCGGGTCTGCCCGACAGGATCTCGATCGGCAGATCGCTGCCGTTGTGCATCAGGATCTTCGCGGGTTTCTGGTTGGGGTTGCAGCCGTACTTGAGTTCAAATTCTTTCATGGTATTCTCTCCTTATTTGTTTTTGTTGATCATGCGGTTGTCACAGTCGCCGGTCGCAAGGTCCACATAGCGGACATAGAGCGAAATCTTGTTGTCTGCGTCGAGCGCGTTCCAGAGTTTATCGGTAAAGACGTCGATGTCGTCATCAATCGCGACGCGTTCCGGTTCGCCCTGGAAGGTCGGGATCGGGTTGCCGTCGGTCACATAGGTGTGGATAAAGTGGCCGAAACCGGGCAGCGCGGGATAGGAGAACAGATAGCGGTTGCAGGCGGTGCCTTCCGCGTCAGCGGATTTGAGGATGCTCATTTCATAGGTGAAATCGCCGTTTTCAAAGGTGGCGACGCCGCTGATGCGCGGTGTGAAGTTCGGCGCGTCCGGCTCGAACTCACGCGTTTTCAGCGCACGGTTCATGCAACTATGACCGGCTTTCAGCGCATCATAAATTGTATCGGTCTGGTCGCCGTTGGTGACGATCAGCTTGTTTTCGAACTGACGGATCGCCGCGTAGATAATGAGGCTGGGATCCTGCACCTTTGAAACATCAAACGGCTCCGTGAACACTTCGCCGTTCTTTTCCGTAAAGATGCGGTTGCGGCTGTTGGCGCTGCGGCCCATGATGAAATAAGCGATCGCAGCTTTTTTGCCGTCTGCGCTCTTGCCGATCACAATACCGCGGCCGACGTAGGGGTTGCCGGTGATGAGCTCAGAAATGTCGTTGATTTTATAGATGTCCATGTCTTTTACTCCTCTTTCAAATTTCGAATTTGTTTGGAAACAAGCTGAACCGCGCGAGGCAGGATCTTCCATTCCGCCTGCCGCATCACACGTTTTTGCAAGGTTTCGGGCGTATCATTTTTGCGGATCGCGACCGCCTTTTGCAATATGATCTCGCCGCCGTCCGGTACTTCGTTGACGAAATGGACCGTCGCGCCGGTCACCTTGACGCCGTAATAGAGCGCAGCCTCGTGCACTTTCAGTCCGTAGAAGCCTGCGCCGCAGAACGACGGGATCAACGACGGGTGGACGTTGATGATCCGCTTTGGAAAAGCGTTGGTAAAATCAGCGGACAAAATCGACAGAAAACCCGCAAGTACAATCAGATCGACGCGGTATTCGTATAGGATCGTCTTGATGGCGTCTTCGAACGCCGCTTGAGAGCCGCAGTCCTTTTTCAGCACAGTACGCGTGTCAACGCCGGATTTCGCGGCGCGTTCCAGGGCGTATGCGCCGTCTTTATTGGAGATCACGACGACGATCTCACCGTCGAGGATCACACTTTCCTGCGCGTCCAGCAGCGCCTGCAGATTGGTGCCGCCGCCGGATACGAGCACGCCGATGCGGGTTTTGTCAGCCATTGGCCTTCTCCTTTCTGCCGATCTTCATCAGAAGACCGAGCAGCACGCCGCCGACAGCGTTGCCGGCGATGACCGTCCACAGAAACGCGAACGCGCGCAGCGAAACGATACCGGACGCCGCAAAGTAATACAGGTCGGCGATGGAGTGTTCAAAGCCGCTGAGAATAAACACGGGGATACAGAACAAAATGCCGATCGGCGTCTTGCTGTCGCGGAAGATACTGACGGCAAGATACATCAGAACGCCGCAGAAAATAGCGCGGACAAAAGTCTGCCACAGCGCCTGGGTTTCCAGCTTGCCGCTGCAGAGCGTTTCAGCCGCCGCGCCGATCGCGGGGATCGCGTAGCGGAGCAAATAGCCGCACGCAATCGTGCCGATCGCGTTGCCGAGTAAACCGAGCAGCAGAACGGAAAACGCTTCCTTATCGGCTTTTTCGGGCAGATAACCGACTTTGCCGGTGAACAGCGAATAGCCCTTGTAGCAGATGCATAGCAGCGCGACGGTAAAGAGCAGCGCACCAACGATCTTGTTTTCACAGGAAAGAAAAATGCTGCCACCGATGGAGATCAGAATACCGGCGCAGATACCGCTCGCGATTTTATTCAGCATATCGTCACCTTATCCTTTGCTTCTATGATTTCTCCGAGGACATATGCGTCCTCGCCGTTTTCTTTCAGAATCTGCAACGCAGCTTCGGCGTCGTCTTTCGCAAC
>JAFYDS010000010.1 GCA_017544665.1 Clostridia bacterium
AGAAAGCTCCAAAGCGCCGTCAAACGCGGCGACGTGCCGGAAACACTGGTCAACGAACACTGCCGCAACATCATTGCAACGCTGCTGCGGTTCCAAAACCTTTACCGCGTGCAGCCGTTCGACAAAACGGTGATCGCTTCTCCGGCGCACACGGCGCTCGCCCGCAGAGCGCTCGAGGAGGGCGCGGTTTTGCTCAAGAACAACGGCTGTCTGCCCATCCGCGACGCGAACGCGAAGATCGCTTTGGTCGGGCGTTTCGCTGACGAAAAAGTGATCGGCGACCACGGCTCGTCAAGCGTGCATCCGCCCTATGTCGTGACGCCGTATGACGGACTGAAAGCAGTCTATCCGAACCTGACGCTCGTCGGGAGCAACGACCCCGCCGCCTGCGCCAAGGCCGCGCAGAACGCCGACCGCGTGATCGCGGTGCTCGGCAACGACTATGTGGACGAGGGAGAATTCGTGGTCAAAACGAAATCGGGTATGATCAAGGGCGGTGACCGCAAATCGCTGCGGCTGCACGACGACGAAGTCCGCCTGATTCGTGCGCTGAAAGAAGTCGGCACGCCGCTGACAGTCGTGCTCTATTCCGGCTCCGCCCTGCTGATCGACGAGTGGGACGCCGATGCGGATGCCATCTTATACGCGGGCTATCCAGGTATGGAGGGTGGCAACGCGCTGGCAAACCTGATCTCCGGCAAGGTCAATCCCGCGGGCAAGCTGCCGTTTACGATTGCGCAAACAGAAAGCGACTACCCCTTTTTCCCCTATACAGACGAAAAAGATCAAGCGGTTAACTACGATTATTATCACGGCTACGCCCTCTTTGACAAGGAAGGCAAAACGCCCGCCTATCCGTTCGGGTTCGGGCTGTCCTATACGAACTTTGCCTACAGTGAACAGACCGCACGGGATAACGTTGACACCATCGTTGCGTCCTGCAGCGTCCGGAACACCGGAGATACCATGGGCACGGAAACCGTGCTGGTCTTTGTCGGCTCCGGAATCGAAGGCAAGCCGAAAAAGCTGCTCAAGGGCTTCGAGCGTGTGGCGCTGGAGCCGGGCGAAGAGAAGCCGTGTGAGATCGTGATTCCAAAGCGCGACCTGCGGCTCTATGATAAACAAACGGGAGCGATGGTAGTGCCGGAACACGTTTGCGTGTATATCGGCAAAAACGCCTCGGACGCAGATGGCTGCTGCATTCCACTGTAAGAGTACAAAAAAAGAACCGCGTATGCTGTCTGGCATACGCGGATTTCTTTTAGTCGATTTCCACCATGATTTTGGAATCGGTTCTGTGTGCGGTTGCGCGCATCACGGTGCGGATCGCTTTGGCAAGTCTGCCCTGCTTTCCGATCACGCGGCCCATATCGTCGGGCGCAACATGAAGATGGAACACGATGACGCCCTCTTCGTTGATGTCGTCAACCTCAACAGTTACCTGATCAGGCTCGTCAACCAAGCCTTGCGCGATCAGCGCGAGTAACTCTTTCAAGGTATGTTCCCCCAAACTTATTTGATGATGTCGCTCTTTTTCAGCAGCGCCTTGACCGTATCGGTCGGCTGCGCGCCGTTGTTCAGCCACTTCTGGGCCTTTTCCGCGTCGATTTTGATGTCGGCGGGGTCCTTCATCGGATCGTAGTAACCGATCTCTTCGATGAAGCGACCGTCACGCGGATAGCGGGAATCCGCCACGACCACACGATAGAACGGAGCCTTTTTCGCGCCCATGCGGCGCAGTCTGATTTTTACTGCCATTTTTGTTACCTCCAAAAATATCATATTGAGTTTATTCTGATCACGAAACGTGTATCATACATGTTACAGCGGGAAGCCGGAGCCGCCCATGCCGTTCATGCCGTTCATGCCGGGCATGTTCATCATGCGCTTGCGCATCTTTTTGCTGCCCTTGCCGTTGAACTGCTTGAACATCTTCTGCATCTGACGGTACTGCGCCAAAAGCCGGTTGACGTCCTCCACCTGCATGCCGCAGCCGGCGGCGATGCGGCGCTTGCGCGAGGGATTGATGATGTCGGGCTTCGCGCGCTCCTTCGGCGTCATGGAGTAGATGATCGCTTCCATCCGGTCGAAGGCTTTTTCGTCGACCTCCACGTCGTCGACCTTTCTGCCGATGCCGGGCAGCATCTTGAGGATATCCTTGATGGAGCCCAGCTTGCGCATCTGCGAGATCTGGTCGAGCAGGTCGTTGAGATCGAACTTGTTTTTCCGGAGCTTTTCTTCGAGCTCACGGGCTTTTTTTTCGTCGAGCTCCTGCTCCGCCTTTTCGATCAGCGAAAGCATATCGCCCATGCCGAGGATACGCGACGCCATCCGGTCCGGGTGGAAGACGTCGAGATCGCCGAGCTTTTCACCCGTACCGACGAACTTGATCGGCTTGCCGGTGACGGCTCTCGCCGAGAGCGCGGCGCCGCCGCGGGTGTCGCCGTCGAGCTTTGTGAGGATCAGACCGTCGATGCCGAGCGCCTCGTTGAACGACGTGGCGACGTTGACGGCGTCCTGACCGGTCATCGAGTCAACCACGAGCAAAATCTCGTGCGGGTGGACGGCGGCCTTGATGTTCTTGAGCTCGTTCATCAGCGTCTCATCGACGTGCAGACGGCCCGCCGTATCGAGGAACACATAGTCGTAGCCGTGGTCCTTCGCTTCGACGATCGCCTGCCGCGCGATCTCGACCGGATCGATCTGACCGCGTTCGAAGACGGGCACGCCCGCCTTTTCGCCGACGACCTGCAGCTGCTTGATCGCCGCGGGACGGTAAACGTCGCAGGCGGCAAGCAAGGGACGGTGTCCCTGATTTTTCAGCATCAGCGCAAGCTTTGCGCTGTGGGTGGTTTTACCGGAGCCCTGCAGACCGCACATCATCACGATTGTCGGCGGATGATTCGCGGTATTGAGCCGGGCCTTTGTGCCGCCCATGAGATTGGTCAGCTCTTCGTTGACGATCTTGATGACCATCTGCGCGGGCGTCAGGCTTTCCATCACCTGCGCGCCGATCGCGCGTTCCGTCACGGTTTTGGTGAAATCCTTCGCAACCTTGTAGTTGACGTCGGCTTCCAGCAGCGCCATGCGCACCTCGCGCATCGCGTCCTTGACGTCGGATTCCGTGAGCGAGCCTTTGCTTCTCAGTCGTTTAAAGGCGGCCTCCAGTCTTTCGGAAAGACCTTCAAATGCCATAATTCATTCTTCCTTATGCGTCAAAAGAGTGGTTATTCGTTGAGCATCTTCGAGACCGAATGGATGCGGGACACGGCGTCGTTGATCTCGCGCGAGAGGATCGTGCGCAGATTGACTTCGTTGATGATGTCCGCCATCGCGTCGATCTCGCTGAGCCCCTGCCGCAGTTCATCGAACCGCCGCTTGAGCCCGAGATGCGCTTCAAAGCTTTCGAGCTGCGCTTCTGCGCGCTTGATGGAATCGCGGACGCCCTGACGGGTGATGCCCTCGTTTTCCGCGATTTCGGCGAGGGAAAGGTCGTCATCATAGTAATAGGTGATAAAGTCGCGCTGCTTTTGCGTCAGCATTTCGCCGTAGATATCGAACAGCAGCGTCACATCCAGATTTTTTGCCATGATTTTCCCCTTCTTTCCCCGGTGTAAAGTCGCTTTTCTTTACAGCGAAAGCAATTATACACGTTTGATCCGGATTTGTCAATAGGTGTAAAGAAAAAAATCTTTACACCGTCAAAAGCGGTTTGAGTGCACAGTGCGCAGTGGCGCGGGAAAAGTCGTACACAAGGAAAACGATTCACAGCGGGTTAAAAAGAGCGGCTACAATGAAACTCTAATCAATTACCGATAATAATCTGTTACGGGCAACAAAAAGGGGCGCCACATAGGGCGACCCCTCTGTCCACTGTGCACAGTGCACTGCAAACTATTTCAGCGTCACAACCGTCACGCCGCTCTCCCCTTCGCCATAGGTGCCGAGGCGGTAGGATTTGACATATTTATTCTTGCGCAGGAAGTCCTGAATGCCTTTGCGCAGCACGCCGGTGCCCTTGCCGTGGATCACGGTCAACTCGTCGAGCCCCTGCCGCATACAGCGGTCGATGTGGCGTTCAAGCTCGAGGATCCCCTCTTCGACGTTCATCCCGCGCAGGTCGCATTCGTTTCTCTGCCCGCCGGCGGCGTGGAACTCGCTCTCAGTCTTCTTAGGCACGGCGCGGGAGGCTTTCTGCGGCGCCTGCTTTTTCTCCTGCAAGCGCAGGTTGGATAGCGGCGTGCGCAGCTTGATGATGCCGGCGGTGACCTCGATCTCGCCCTTCTTGTCCGCGAGGGCGGTCACGGTCGCCGTTTTGCCCATATCGACCACCAGCACCTCGTCGCCGACCTGCAGCTGTCGCGGCAGTTCATACGGCTCGTCCGGATCGACCTGGGAGACGATCGGGTTCGTGATCTCGTCAAATTCACCCATCGATCGGCGCATCTGCTGCTTCGCCCGGCGGATCAACTCCGCCTTGTCGGCGGTCTTGTCGCCCTGCTTTTTAAGCTCCTCGAGCTCGTTCATCAGCGCGTAGGCGCTCCGCTTTGCCTGATCGATGATCCGCTCCGCCTGCTGCTGCGCTTTTTCGAGTTCCTTCTTGCGCAGTTCCTCGATGGAGTCCTTATAGCTTTGCGCTTTTTCGCGGGCCTTGTCAGCCTCCTGCTTGAGCGCTTCAGCCTCTTTCGTCTTCGTTTCGTACTCCGCGCGGCTCTCTTCAAGCGTTTCGAGCACATGCTCGAACGAGCGGTTTTCGCCGCTGACGAGCTGCTGCGCGCGCTCGATCACGTCGTGCGACATGCCGAGCCTTTCGGAGATCGCGAAGGCGTTGGAGCGTCCGGGTACGCCGATGAGCAGCCTGTATGTCGGGCGCAGCGACTGGACGTCGAATTCGCAGCTTCCGTTTTCAATGTGGTCCGTTTCGAGCGCGTAGGTTTTCAACTCCGCGTAGTGCGTCGTCGCGGCGATCTTTGCACCCTGGCGATGCAGCTGTTCCAATATCGCCATCGCAAGCGCAGCGCCCTCGACCGGGTCGGTCCCCGCGCCGAGCTCGTCGATCAAAACAAGCGATTCGCTGTCGGCGGTCTTGAGGATAGAGATGATGTTCGTCATGTGTGACGAAAACGTGGACAGAGACTGCTCGATGCTCTGCTCGTCACCGATGTCCGCAAGCACGTGGCTGAACACGGAGACCTCGCTGCGATCGCCGACGGGCAGCATCAACCCGCACATCGCCATCAGCGTCAAGAGACCGAGCGTCTTGATCGAGACGGTTTTGCCGCCCGTGTTCGGTCCGGTGATGATCAGCGTATCGAAGTCGTCGCCGAGGCGGATGTCCGTTGCGACGACCTTTTTCGGGTCGATCAGCGGGTGGCGCGCCTGCCGGAGGTTGATCTTGCCGTAGCTGTTGAGCGTCGGCGCGGTCGCTTTCAAATCGTAGGCGTACTTCGCCTTGGCAAAGATGATGTCGAGCTCAACGGCGCATTCATAGCTTTGCTTGATACCCTCATAGAAGCTGCCGGCTTCCTCCGAAAGTTCCGCGAGGATGCGCTCGATTTCGTCTCTCTCCTTGCTTTGCAGCACCTTGATGTCGTTGTTTGCTTCGACGACGGCGGCGGGCTCGACGAATACCGTCGCGCCGGAAGAGGACGTATCGTGGACGAGGCCCTTCACTTCACCGCGGTGTTCGATCTTAACAGGCACCACGTAGCGGCCGTTCCGCTGCGTGATGATCGCCTCGCGCAGGTACTTCTGATAATGCGACGATCGGATCAGCTTGTCGAGCTGTTCGCGGACGCGGGACGAGGCAGCGCGAATCTTGCGGCGGATGTCGCGGAGCGCGGGCGACGCGTTGTCGCTCATCTCGTCGTCGCTGATGATGCACTGCATGATCTTTTCTTCGAGATACTTGTTCGGCGTCAGTGCGTCGAAATAGACGTCGATCGCGCACGGGACGCCGCTGTTGGAACTTCTCCATTCGCTGATGCCGCGGATCGTGCGCAGGACGCCGGCAATATCGAGCAGCTCGCGCATGGAGAGCACGCTGCCAGCGTTGGCGCGGGACAGCGCGTTGTTGACGTTTTTCAGTCCGCCGAACGACGGCCCGCCGAAGCGCGCCATCAGCATGTGCGCGTCCACGGTCTGCTGCTGCAGCCGCTGCGCGTCGTCGAGATCGCTTTGCGGCTCGAGCGCGAGGATCATTTCCTTCGCATCAACAGAACCCGCGAACGCGCTGAGACGCTGCAGGATCTTATCGAGTTCCAATGATATGTAATGTCTGTCCATGGATTTGCCCTTCCGTTATCTTGTCATGGTTTTATAGAATTGCAGCGTCGCGAAGCGTTTGCCGGTCATCGCGTGCAGGTATCGTTCACTCAGATCAACGAGCAACAGCAGATTGTCGTCCGACAGACGGAAGCTGAACATTTTGCCCGGGTCGGTCAGACAGATGTGGCGCATCGCGTGCACCACGCTCGCAGGGACCGGGACGGACGCTTCCTGCGGAACGCAGTCGCTGCAGTAGAGCTTGCCCGTCATCGGGCAAAAGCGCATCTCCGGCGTTTCGAAGGTCCCGCACGCCGCGCAGCCGACCAGCGACGGCATATAGCCCGAAAGCGACAGCAGCCGCAGTTCCGTCGCCGCCTTGATGAGCCCAAGCGGCTTTTTGGAATCGCTCACGAGATAGACCGCGTTGAGCAGCAGAGAGAGAAACTCGTCCGCCTCCTCTTCGCGCGGCGCGAGCTCCGACGCCAGCTCCGCGAAATACTGCGCCAGCGACAAACGAATGATGTCGCTGCGCAGGGAAAAGAAAACGTCCTTTGCGGTGGATTCCTTGATGATGCAGATTCCCTTGGCGGTCTTTGTGATCGTGAAATCGGCATAGCAAAGCATACCGGTGGCGGACGCGTTCCGGTTTTTCGGATTGCGCGCCCCGTTGGCGAACGCGCGAATCACGCCGTATTTGCGCGTCAGAAGCGTCACCAGCCGGTCCTGCTCGCCGGTATTCTGGGCCTTGATCACCAGACCGTCTGTATCAAATGTCATCGTCGAAATGCTCCTCGCTGTCCTCCTCGCTCCCGATCGGCTCCATCGCCGGAAAGTCGGAATCGAAGTTCTGCATGAATTCCTCGGCGAACTCCTGCGGATACACGTTGCGGATATCCTGCGCCGGCGCGTCCTCACGGGCGCGTTCATAGGCGATATAATCCGAGATCCGTCCCGTCCGCAGAAAGGTTTGCCAAAGCTCTTTTTTCGTCATCGTCTCATCTCCCAAAAAGTAATCTCGCTGTTACTTTCACTTCCGAGACGCAAAATAATCAAAAGTCAAAAAGGAAAATCAATCCAGCCCGAAATTGTGGATCAGACCTTCGCGGTTGCGCCAGCCTTCTTTCACCTTCACCCAGCACTGCAGGTTGATTTTGCAATCGAAAAAGCGTTCCATGTCCTGCCGCGCATAAGTGGAGATCTGCTTGAGCATCGCGCCTTTTTTGCCGATGATGATCCCCTTGTGGCTCTCCTTTTCACAATAGATGATCGCTTCGATATCGAGAATGTCCTTGTCGGGACGCTCGCGCATCTTTTCAATCGACACGGCGACGCCGTGCGGGATCTCGCGGTCCAGCAGCCGCAGCATCTTTTCGCGGATGATCTCCGCAGCGAGCACACGCTCCGGCTGATCGGTCAGCGTGTCGTCCGGGAAGAAGTGTTCCGACGGCTGCGCCAGCTTTTTCATTTCGTCAAGCAGATCGGAAAGCCCGTCTTTTTTGATCGCGGAGACCGGCACGACCGCCTCGAAATCATAGACCTTTGAAAGCTCGAGGATCCGGCTCATCAGATCGGTCTTGACCGCGACGGTATCGATCTTGTTGATCGCGAGGATCACCGGCATCTTCTGCGCTTTGAACTTCGCGATCAGCTCTTTTTCCGCTTCGCGCAGCTTGCTCTGCGCCTCCACGACGAACAGGCACGCATCTACGCCGGAAATGCCGTCTGACACGGCCTGTATCATTTTTTCGCCGAGCTTGTTGCGCGGGCGGTGGAAGCCCGGGGTGTCGGTGAAGACGAGCTGGGTCTCCCCTTCCGTGAGGACGCCCATGATCCGGGTGCGGGTGGTTTGCGGCTTATCGGAAACGATCGCCACCTTCTGCCCGAGCAGGGCGTTGAGGATGGACGATTTGCCGACGTTCGGGCAGCCGACGATCGCAATAAATGCAGTTTTGGAATCCGTCATAGTATAATCCTTTTCTTTCGTTTTGTCTTCTAATATCATAATCCAAACTGGGCCTTTGGTCAAGGTCTGCATGAAAAAAACACCCGTTTTCACGGGTGAAAAGCGCTCATCCGAGCTTGAAGTTGTGTGCGGAAAGAAAATCTTTCAGGAAGAACACGTAGAACAATACGAGTCCGACGGAGACCGCCGTCAGCAGCACGATCAGCAAAACGTGCTTTTTCTCAATCTTCAGCTTTTCCTGCGTACTCGGCAGCAGGTGCAGCGAACGGAACGCCGGCGTCAGCGCGCCGAGGATCAGCGTAATGAGCACCGCCTCCAGCGGGAAGAGAACGAGGTTTTTGCCGATGCGCGTCAGATTGATCAGCGCGTAACCTTGCGCGTCCTCCAGCCCGTAGAACACATAGAGCATCCACTTATAGAAGATGGAGGTCATGATGATGTTGCAGACGAGGTTGACCGTGAACTTGGCCGCGAGCACGCGCAGCACGGACAGATCGCGTTTCCACAGGAAGAGCGCAAAGATGAACGACGACGCCATCTCGACAAAGATAAACGGGAAGAAGTACGGTCCCGACGGGAAAATGAGGCAGCCGAGCGTATCGCTCACCGCGCCGACGGCAAGACCGACAAGCGGGCCGTAGATCATCGAGCCAACGGAGTTGATATAGCAGTCGAACGACAGCGAGAGCCCCGCCGCCAGCGGGATCTTCAGCATCTTGACCGCGACGCGCAGCGCAATGATCAGCGACGCGAAGACGAGCATCCGGACGTCGGAAAAGTTCCTGGCGGCAAGGCGCCAGTATTCCTTCGAGCGGATCGGCAGTTCCGGACGGGCAGAAAGGTTGTTTTCATCCATAAAAAAATCCTCCTTTTGCCCACTGCAAAAAGGAAGACGTGTTCCATTCAACAGCGGGATGCGGCAACGGAACCGCGGGCCACCCCTTCGTTTCGCGGACAACTCCCCGTCCCGCGAACACTGTACGCTCCATTGCCTACTCTGTTTTTTAAGTCAACTTTTATGTTGCGCGTTTACTATAGCACAATAAGAAGGGCTTGTCAATCTTTTCCGGTAAAACTTGACATTTTCCAGCGGCAGATAACAATAAAAGCACAAGCGAACGAAAGGCGGTGCGCACATGAACGAACCACTCCGCTTCAAAAACGGTTCCTTTACCCTGATGCAGATCACGGACACGCAGGAGATCCACACGGTCAACCCCGACACGGTCAAGCTCATCTCTCTGGCGCTCGACCGGGTCAAGCCCGATCTCGTCGTCTTCACCGGCGACCAGCTCAAGGGCTACTCCCCCACGTTCAAGGGCGACACCCGGCGCAAGATCAGCCGCACGATCGCGGATCTGCTGCGTCCGCTCGAAGACCGGAAGATCCCGTTCTGCGTCACATTCGGCAACCACGACAACAACTGCGGCGTTTCCAACACGCGCCAGATGGAGATCTACGCGTCACACGCGGGCTTTGTTGCGGGCACGCAGCGGTCGAAGGACGACCCGGGCACGTTTTCGCTGCAGCTCAAAGACAGTCTCGGCAAACGCGATGTGTTCAACCTCTACGTGTTCGATTCCGGCGGCAAGGGAGAAGACGGCGTTTATCAGCCGCTGACGCCCGATCGGATCGACTGGTTCCGCCGCGAACGCGAACGGCTTTACGTCGAAAACGGCGCATATTTGCCGTCGCTCGTGTTCCAGCACATTCCATTGCCGGAATACTACGATATCCTGCGGCGCGTGGCAAAGGGCACAAAAGGCGCCGTGGAAGCGTTCTATAAGCACGAGGGCGAATACTATGTGCTGCCTGACGAAGCGATCGCGCGCGGCGACTTCATGCTGGAATCGCCCGCCGCGCCGGACGACAACACCGGCGAGCTGGACGCGCTGGCGGAAAAGGGAGACGTTCTCGGCTTTTACGTCGGCCACGATCACATCAACTCGTTTTCGATCGAGCACCGCGGCATCCAGCTCGGCTATACGCAGGGCTGCGGCTTCCACACCTACGGTCCGGGCGGCAAACGCGGCGTCCGCGTGTTCACGCTGAAAGAAAGCGATCTTTCCACATTTGAAACACACACTGTCACGATGGAGGACCTCTGCGCGTATCAACCAGCAAAACCGGTCACGGAATTCGTCCTGACGCATATGCCCTCTTCTCCGCGGCAGGTGCTGAAATATGTGCCGCACGGCATCGTGCTCACCGGCGCCGCTACCGCCCTGTCGATCGGCGCGGCGCTCATCAACAAGAAGAAAAAGTAATCTTCGTTTGATGCAACAAAATAAAAAAGAATCTGCGCAAGGCTGGACGCCGGCGCAGATTTTTTGATGCACAATAAAGCGATTCGGATGCTGCTTGACTGATTGCTTATTTGTCGGTGACCCGGACCCGGGCACTGTACGTCCCGTAAACCCAGCAGTCGCCCGCGCCGTCCGCGCGGATGGAGACGTTGCTGACCTTCACGGTCTGCCAGATGTCGGTATCCGTCTTCAAGGAGGACACATTAATCTCGATCTGCAGCTGATCCGCGGTCAGCTTTTCAAGGCTGTCGGCGGGACCGATCAACGTCAGGCTGCCGAGCCCGTCGGAGCGCAGATTCGCGGTGTATTTTTTGTTGTCGGACTGGTTCAGAAAAACCACGTTGCTGCCGGTCGCGTCGATCGTCTTGCTGCTCATACTGCGCAGATCGACCGACACAAGGAAGGTTTCCTCCGTTGCGTTGTACAGCAGCGCCGCGTCCGTTTCCTTCGCCGTCAGCTGGAACTTGTTGACGCCGTCTTTCAGCTTGCGGAAGTCGATCGTGCCGACCGTGAACGAGGCGGGCTCTTCGCCGTCCGGCGTATAGGAGATCTCCACGTTGGCGGGCGAGATCTTCACCTGCGGCGGCTGCTCGTCGAAAGACGACGGCTGATTGACGAACTTGACTGCCGTCGGGACGGTACTCACCTTGGAGACCGGAATCGTGACGGTCGCGGGGTTCGCGTCGGTGCCGACGTTTTCACAGACGAGGAACTGCGAAGCGCGTTCCTTGTCGAGCGCGTAGCTGATCTGCGCGGCGACCTCCGTCGTCGCGGTCAGCGGGAGCTGGTCGCCGTTCACAGTCGCTTCGAAATAGACCTTCTTCAAATTATCAACCACCGGTGCGGGACCGCTGACGTTGGCGGTGTTCACCGAGGGCGCAAGCTGTCCGACGGTATAGCCGTCGCTGACCAGTTCCTTCATATCGTTCGTCAGCTTCGCTTCCACGTTGACCTGCGCGCTTTGCATCCGGTCAAAATAGACCGTGATCGTAGACGGCGAGATCTTGACGATGTTGATGTCGGACTCCAGAACCGGCATGAGGGTCAGCGTTTTATAGCCGGGGGAATCGACATAGCCGCTGGTAGCTTCAATGATGAGTTTGTCTGTAGAGAGTGAATACTGGTTGATATCGAGCGCCCTGCCGGATACGGTCACATCCACCAGCAGTTTATTCTTCTCGTAAAAAGGGACATAGTCGTTTTCTTCCGCGAGCGAAGCATCCAGCGTCACCGGTACGCCTTTGATCTCACGCGTCGTGTCCTCACTGTAATTGACCTTGACGACCGCCCAGAGAATGATGGCGAGGATGAAGGAAAAGACCAACAGCAATTTGTTGTTGTAAAAGATCTTTTCATAGATCGTTGTTTTCTTTTCGTTGGTGTTCTGATTATTTTTCATGGCGCTTCCTCCGTGGCCGCTTTACGCTTTTTTCTTCGTCGGAGAACAGGAAAGCATTCAACAGTTCCAGTAGTTCGCCGCTGGCCAGCCCGCGTTTGAGCGTCGCGTTCTGCGCGGCACTGACCGCGCCGGTCTCCTCCGAAACGACGATCACCAGCGCGTCGGACACTTCGCTCATGCCGACCGCCGCGCGGTGGCGTGTGCCGAGCTCGCGGCTGAGTTCATTCTGCGTCAGGGGAAGAATG
Organism: Clostridia bacterium; assembly: GCA_017544665.1. Taxonomy (GTDB): domain Bacteria; phylum Bacillota; class Clostridia; order Oscillospirales; family Acutalibacteraceae; genus UBA6857. The sequence continues at coordinate 12,181 of JAFYDS010000010.1, forward strand.
CAGCCGGCAGCCGTGATGCGGTTGTTGCGGATCACCATCGCGCCGTCATGCAGCGGCGACTTCGGATAGAAGATATTTTCGACGATCGGCTCCGAGATCTTTGCGTCGATCTCGCTGCCCGTCGCAATGATCTCGCCGAGGGGCGACTTCCCTTCGAGCACGATCAGCGCGCCGACCTTGCCGTCGCTCATCGTCATCACCGCCTTCACCAGCGCGGAGATGCTTTGCTGCGTCTCTTCGCGCATCAGCGAGGAATAGCTTGAAAAGAGGTTGAACTTCGCGAAGTCACCGCGTCCGAAGGATTCGATCGCGTGGCGGAACTCCGGTTGGAAGAGCAAAACGATCACAAGCACGATGTCGCTGAATAAGCGCGAGAACAAAAAGCTGCTCGTCGACATATTCAGCGCCGAGACGATGAAATAGACCAAACCGAGGAACACAAAGCCGCGCACGAGATGAATCGCCCGCGTGCGTGTGAACAGTTTGATGCAGTAATAGAAGACCAGTGCAACGACGATGATATCGAGGATATCGTACCATTGGATCGTTGAGACGAACTTCATGATGTTTTCGCCGATGTTTTGAAAGAACGACGCCATAAATCAGCCACCATCCGTGAATTTTCTTGTTCCGCTTCTATTCTATCATATAATTTTTCTCAATGCAATTTGATTTAAAGAAAAAGATAAATTTTTTATTTGGTTTTTTGTGCTGAAAACCGACGGACTGACGCGAACCGTGCCGGTATCGGCCGTTCCATAGGTCGTATGCGCGAGCGCAGCGCAGTGATAGCCCGCCCGGACGGCAAACCCGCAGCGGTCGAGCAGCCTGCCGGTTTCCTCCGCCGCCTGTCCTGCTACACGGAGCGACAGCAGCGTGCCGCCCGCCATTTGTTCGAACGTCTCGACGCCGGGGATCACGGACAGATCCTCCCGCAGCAGACGGATCAGCGCTTCTTCATGCGAGCGTATCGCGGCTGCGCCGATTCGCCGCACAAACGAAACGCCGGCGCCAAGACCGCAGATACCGGACAGGTTGAGCGTGCCGCTTTCGAGCGCGTCCGGCAGAAAAGCGGGCTGCTTTCGCTGCAGCGACAGCGAGCCCGTGCCGCCCTCGATCAGAGTACGCGGCGTCACGCGGTCCGACAACAGCAGCGCCCCGGTCCCCATCGGGCCGTAGAGCCCCTTGTGCCCGGGCAAACAGAGAAAATCAAGTCCAAGTGTTTCCATATCGAGGTCATAGACGCCCGCGCTCTGCGCCGCGTCCAGTCCAAACAGCAGCCCGTGCTTCTGCGCGAGCGCAGACAAGGCCGTCACTGGCAGCACGGTGCCGAACACGTTGGACACATGGGTCATGAACAGCAGCCGCGTTTCCGGGCGAATCAGGCTTCGGACGTTTTCGAGCGTCTGCCGTTCGCTTTGCGGTTCCACCCGGGCGACGTCAAAGGTGATTGTGCCGGCTTCTTTCATCGCTTCGAGCGGGCGCAGAACAGCATTGTGCTCGAGCGAGGAGATAATCACATGATCGCCCTGCCGCAGCACACCCTTGAGCGCGAAGTTGATCGCGTGGGTGCAGTTAAGCATGAACACGGTGCGTTCCGTCTTGCCGCCGAAGAACGACGCGAGCGACTCCCGCGCTTCAAAGACATGCTCGGCGGCCCGGGCAGAGAGCCGGTGACCTGCGCGGCCCGGGTTCGCGGCAAAGCAGCGCAGAGAGTCCATAACCGCGCAGTGGACACAGTCGGGCTTCGGGAACGTCGTCGCAGCGTTGTCAAAATAGATCATGGCGTCTGCGCACGCTCAAACGAAAACCCGTGCACACGCAGGAGCTCTTCGGCGCTTGCGGTATCACCGAAGAGAAACAACGCGAAGCCGCACCCGCGTCTGCGGTCGGGCTGCGGGTCGCGGCGGACCGCGGCGCGGATCGCGTGCCGCTGCAGCAGGCGTTTTGCGCTCTGCGCCGCCGTGACGGAGTCCATTTTCAGATAATCCTGCATAGTCCCACCTCCTTTCTTTGCCCACTTTCAACCTATGCCGCAACTTTTCGCGTGTTCGCAAAGAAAAGAATTGACGAAAAACGGAAAGTCATGTATAATAAAGTGAAACACAAAAAGGTGGTGCTTGAATATGAGTAAAATCATGATCGCGGACGACGAACAAAAAATCCGCAAACTGGTATGCGACTTTTTGAAGAACGTCGGCTATGAAACGCTCGAGGCGGAGGACGGCGACGAAGCGTTCGCGCTGTTCCAGAAGCACGAGGACGATATCGATCTTGTAATCCTTGACATCATGATGCCCGGTCTCAACGGCTGGGAAGTCTGCAAGGAGATCCGCGCGCTGTCCGACGTGCCGGTCATCATGCTGACCGCCCGTTCGGAGGAGTTCGACGAGCTGCTCGGCTACGAATCCGGCGCGGACGACTATGTGACGAAGCCGTTTTCCCCGACGATCCTTGTCAAGAAGGTCGAAGCGCTGCTGCGCCGCACCAAGTCCGCCGCCTATCTCGGCGGTGAAAAGGACCTGACCTTCAACCACGAGGCGCATGAGGTGCGGCTCAACGGACAGGAGATCGAACTGACGCTCAAGGAATACAACATTCTCAAGAAGCTGCTCGAAAATCCGGGCCGCGTCTACAGCCGCGAACAACTGCTGGATTCCATCTGGGGCTACGACTATGTCGGCGATATCCGTACGGTCGACTCGCATATCGCGCGTCTGCGCACCAAGCTCGGCGACTGGGGCAACCGCAGACTGAAGACGGTTTACGGTATCGGATATAAACTCGAGGAAGAATAATGCGCGGCACAAGGTTCCGCCAGTTCCGCTCGGAGAAGCTCCTGTTGCGGAACATCTTCCTGATTGTGGTCCTGGTTGCCGCCATCGGCATATTGACGCTGTTCGCGTACTTCTATCTGGACGACATCTATCTGCTCAAAGAGCGCGGGGACCTGCAGGCCGTTGCCGAGGACATCTCGATGATGGATCTGTCGGACCGGGAAAAGCTCGAGACAGAACTGTCCGACATCGAAGCCAAGCACAATTTTTATATTGAGCTTTACTACCCGCGCGACCAGCTGATCTATACGACCAGCACGAACCAGGCGACCTTTGACCCGCAGCCGGCGGACGAAGAAAAACAGGAAACGCTCAAGCCGCGCATCATGCGCATTCTCGAGCACACCGATCTTGACGACGTCAGTTATTTTGAAACGCGGCAGGAATACTATGCCTCCGCGAAGTATATCGTTTACGGCACGCTGTTCCGTTCGGGCGTCGCTGTGGAGCTTTACGCGCCGCTCGAGCTGCTCTATGACAACGCGAAGACCGCCTTTTGGCTGTTCTTTGTCGCGGCCATGCTTTTGATCGTGGTGATTCTTTCCGTCATGATCTTCCACACGGTCTCGTTCACGATTCCCTTTGACACGATCAGCCGGATTACAAATCAGATCGCCCAAATGGATTTCAGTAAAGTCTGTCCCCCGTTCCGGCTACGTGAACTGGATGAGCTGAGTACGAACATCAATATCCTGTCGTCGTCGCTCGATATGACGATGAAAACGCTGACGACCCGGAACGCGCAGCTCGAACACGATATCGAAAACGAACAGAAACTGCGCGAGAACCGCAGACAGTTCATCGCCAACGCGTCGCACGAGCTCAAGACGCCGATTGCGATCATCCAGGGCTACGCCGAAGGGCTGAAGTATGGGATCTATAACGACAATCCCGGCGAATGTTACGACGTGATTTTGGAAGAAGCGCAGAAGATGAACCAGCTTGTCATCGACATGCTCGAGGTTGACCGGCTCAACTCAACCAAGATCGAACCGCACTATGTAGATTTCTCGCTGCGTGACCGGCTTGTCACCTTCGTCGAGCAGATGCGCAACATCACGATCAAAAACGGTATCAAAGTTCAATGCGACATCGACCCGACCTATATCGCGCGCAGCGACGAAACGCTGTTCGAGCGCGTGATTTCCAACTACTTTTCCAACGCGATCTCGCATTGCGCGGACGAAAAGAAGATCGTCGTCTCCTGTGAGAAGATGGACGACTTTTACCGCGTCAGCGTGTTCAACACAGGCACGCCGATCGCAGACAACGACCTGCTCAACATTTGGAACAGTTTCTACCGTGCCGACAAAGCGCACTCCCGCGCCGAGGGGCGCTTCGGACTGGGGCTTTCCATCGTGGCGAGTGCGCAGGAAGCGCAGCAGATGCGCTACGGCGTCAACAACCGCCCGAACGGCGTGGAGTTCTGGTTCGACGTCCGCATGGCAAAGCAAGAAAAAGACCCGGATTAAATCCGGGTTTCTTTTTTATTTGAAGCGAAACAGTTTATGCAGCTTCGGCTGCAGGACTTTGAGATATACCATCGCCATGCGTGTGAGTGCAAAGTCGAACGCGAGGAACACGACGTTGCCCAGAATCAGCATCACCGGCAGGGCGTACTTCGACCACCAGACGTCACCGTCGATCCCGAGCACGTCGTCCAGCGGCATGCCGAACAGATAAATCAATACGAGATACGCGAGGACGACCGACATGTTGAACACGAGAAATTTCAAAAGATATTCCACCGGCCGTGGCATTTTGCTTTCCAAAAGCGCCTTGACGATCGCGTAATAGCCGAAGAACGCCGTGTACATCACCGCCGCTTCCTTGTTCGGCACCAGCAATAAAGACAGCAGCGCCGTCGCGAAATAGACGCCGAACGCCCAGCTTTTGCCGAGTTCGATCACACAAAAGAGCGTCAAAAACCCCGCGATCGCCGGCAGCGCGTAAACGAAGATATCCAGCGCCGTAGGGATCAGCAACACGACGGACAACGCGACCGCCATCCCGCCGATGGCGGTTTTGGACGCCTGAGACATAGGTTTCATGGAATCACCTCAGCAGCACGGGATCAGGTCGCCACCCATGCATTCGCAGCAGCAGTCGGCGCACAGCAGTCCCTGACAGATGCTGCACGCGCTCGACATCGTGTCGCCGCCCGAGCTGCGCGTCGTGCGAAAGCCGCCGGACCTTTGCTGGGTCATGGTCTCGTACATCCGGCGGTAGTTCTGGTTTTGCGGCTCCATGTTATAGGCGGTCGTGAAATAGGTGTATGCCTGGTCGAACCAGCCGCGCTTGTAATTGACCTGCCCCTTCCAGTAGTACCACTCCGCGCCGCGCATCGCGTGATCCATCGTTTCGAGCGCCTGCTCCGCTTCGTCCAGCTGACCGTTCCAGACGAGCGTCCGGACTGTGTCGAACGTCGGCACGCCGCTTTGATAGGAACGCTGATAACCGTAACCGCCCTGTCCGGACGACTGATAGAACTGCGCAGAACCGGACATGATCGCATCGTAGGCTTCGTTGATCTCCGCCATCTTTTCGTTGGCGACGTCGGCAAGCGGGCTATCGGTATAGTTATCGGGATGATACTTTTTTGCGAGGGCGCGGTACGCCGCCTTGACCTCGTCCGCCGTTGCGGTTCTCGGCACGCCGAGCACTTCATAGGGATCTCTCATCGCTTTGTTTTCCTTTCATGATCTGCTGCATCACGTCGTACATACCGCCAATCACGATATTTTCGAGAATCGGATACAGCACGGTGCATTTCGTTTCGTCCAGCGCCTCGGCGGCGTTCGCTGCCGTCAGTTCAAGCGCCGCGGTGATTTGGGCAATCTGCTCATCGCTGAGGGTCGGTTCGGTCAGGTGGAAGCGGTTGATAAAGACGTTATAGTTCTTATGTTTGAGATCTTTTTCGAGATCGTCCGCCGCGTCGATCAGATAGACCCACCGTCCAACGCAGTAGCCAAAGCGGTAATAGGCCTGTTTGTTTTCCTGTGCGCCGTTTTGCATCAGTTTGCCGAGGGCGTCTGCGCTCGCGTGAGCGGCGCGGTCGGTGCTGTCGGTGCCGCTTTGTTCGGTCTGCGTCTGCGCGTCCATCGTCTGCGAAACGATCGCTTCGATCTCTGGGAACAACCTTTTCGCCTTTCTGCGCCAGACTGCGGCGACAGGCAGCAGGCAGTACAGCATCAGCCGTTTGAAAAGGGTGCTGTCGGCGATATCGTCGCGCAGCTTATAGTAAAACAGGAGTACCGCGGCGGCACAGACAAAGTCGAACGCCGGCTCCGCGTTGTCGCAGTAGCTGCAGCGTTTCGCGGGGTTGAACGGACAGCGGCCGGGGTGGAAATTGGGGACGACGTTCGTCTGCGCGAGCCGTGCCGCCAAGAGGAACGTCATGTCATAGCTGAGGATCGCCCGCGCCGGCAGCCCGTACCGTCTGGACAGTGCGCGGCAAAGCGAACAGTACAGTCCGCGATAGGCTTCCCATTCGCGCACGCGCAGTTCCCCTTTTTGGACTTTGACGTAGCCGAACACGCTGTTTTCCCTCCCGTTGTTTTGGATATTATACCATATTTTTTCATTTTGTAAACTGTTACAATCCTATCATTGCAACTTTAATTGAACTTAATCTTGATTCCGCCGCGGTTTTATATTATAATAATAACAACCAAACCGACAAAGGAGACGCATCCTATGGCCATTGTTTTGAAAGAAGCCTATTTCCTTTCCTCCACCGGCATCAACCGCATCCGCTGCAATATCTGGGAAGACGACACGCTCCCCAAGCGCGGCGTGTTCCAGATCGCGCACGGCGTTTCGGAGCATATCGACCGCTATGACGCGTTCGCGCGCTTTCTCGCGTCGAACGGCTTTGTCGTCTGCGGCAACGACCACCTCGGGCACGGCAAGTCGGTCGATTCGCCGGAGGACTACGGATTCTTCGCTGAAGAGGACGGCGACCTGCGTATGGTCGACGATATGCACATCCTCACACAGATCATGAAAAAGCGTTACCCCGGGCTGCCGTACATTCTTTTCGGGCACTCGATGGGCTCGTTCTGCGCGCGTTCCTACGCCGCCGCGTTCGGCTACGAACTGGACGGTCTGATCCTCTGCGGCACGGGCGAACTGCCCGCTTCCGCCGCCGTTCTGGAAGGGCCGATCCGCTATCTTGCAAAAAAGCTCGGACCCCGTACGCCGGTCAACAACGCCCTTTTTGACAAGATCAGCACGATCGGCATCAAAAACAAGCGCACCGACAAGGACTGGCTGAGTCTCAGCGAAGCGAACGTCGACGCCTATATCCTCGACCCGTTGTGCGGCATCGAGCTGCGGCTCGGCGGCGTCCGCGACCTGATCTCGCTGGCGAATACCGCCTGCTCGACCGAATGGCCCTATCTTGTGCCGGTCGGTCTGCCGATCCTCGTGATCTCCGGCGCGAACGACCCGGTCGGGATGAAAGGCCGCGGCGTGATCACGGTCTGCGACAATCTCGAATCCGCCGGGCATACGCCGAGCGTGATCCTCTACCCGACGTTCCGCCACGAGATCCTCAACGAAGACGAGAAGGAAAAGGTCTTTGAAGACGTCCTCGAATGGCTGACCAACGTGCTCGGTCCCGCCCCGCAGACCGAAGCGGAACCGGAAAAAGCATAAACTAGCATAAAAGAAAGCACCCGCGTCGGGTGCTTTTCTTTTTGTTTTCTCTTAGCTGTTCAACATGGCAAACAACTTCTTATTCGACTTATACAACTCTTTGTAGACCGCATAGTTACGGTCGTAGACCGACTTGACGCCAGCGTCGGGGTGATAGACCTTTTCGACCTGCACGAGCTTTTCGGTCTCGCTGACGTCGCCGACCAGACCGAGACCCGCCGCAACGACCGCCGCGGCGCCGACAGCGCCGACATTCTGGCTCGCGGCAACGGTTTCCACCCGTCTGCCGAGGCAGTCCGCCAAAATCTGGCAGGTCGCTTCGCCGAGCGCCCCGCCGCCGACAAAGCGGACGGGATCGCTGCACTGCACCTTTCTCTCCTGCGATTCGACGAACCAGCGCATATGGAAGCAGACGCCCTCGACCACGGCGCGGATCAGATCGCTCTTGCCGGTTTCGAGATTCATGTTGAAGAACATCGCGCGGGAATTCGGATCCTCAAACGGGCAGCGGTTGCCGTGGAACCACGGCGTGAACACCACGCCGTTGGAGCCGGCGGGCACCGTCTTGATCACGTCCTGCAGATAGGTGTACAGCGACGTGTACTTATGTTCCATATCGTCCGCCTGCGTGACGTCGTGCTTCTTCATATAGATGCCGACTTCGTCGAGGGCGAGGTGATCCTTGACCCATTCGACGCACTTGCCTGCGGTTTCAAGCTCGGCAAAGTAGTTCGCCGACTTGTCGCTCGCGCCAGTAATCGCCGCGATCATGGCGGAGGTATCGACCAGCGGTTTCGGATCGACGACCGTGGAGACCCAGCCGGAGGTACCCATGTAGATGTGCGTTTTGCCGATTGAGGACGCGCCCGCGCCGACGCCGATCAGAGAAGCGTCCATGCCGCCGCCAAACACGGGGATGCCTTCCACGAGACCGAGTTCGTCCGCCGCCTTTTTCGTCAGGCCGCCGACCTTGTCGATCGACTTGATGATGCGCGGCAGATGGTCGATATTGACGCCGACCATTTTGCACATCTTCGGGCTCCAGCACTTGTTCTTGATATCGTAAAGCAGCGTGCCGAACGCGCTGTCCTGTGTCATGATGAATTCGCCCGTCATCCGGCAGATCAGCGCCTCTTTGACGTCGAACCACTTATAGACGCGCTTGAAGACGTCCGGCTCGTTGTTCTTGACCCAGTTGTATTTCCAGATCGGATCCTTGACCGAGGACGACACCGCACCCGTGATCATCAGCGACGGGATCAGTTTGAAGATATTCGCGCCGGCGATCTGAATGCCGTTCGCCATCCCCTCCTTGAGCTCGGTGCGCGCGCGCTGGTCCATATAGCTCATCGCGCGGCGGACGGGCTTGCCATCCTTGTCAACGAGGACGAGTCCCTGTCCCTGCGAGCAGAAGGAGATACCGTCGATCTGTTTCGGATCGATTCCGGTCTGCGCAAGCACCGCTTTCGTCGTATTGCACATTGCGGACCACCATTCCTCCGGATCCTGTTCCGCGCCGCCGTCCGGCAGCACATAGAGCGGATAGCCCTCGCTTTCGCCCGCAAGCAGACGGATGGTATCGCCGATTTCAAACAGACAGGTTTTAACGCCGGTCGTGCCGATGTCATAAGCCAATGCGTACTTCATACTAAATCTTTCCTTTCCGGATATTTTTGCGGTTTCAATGCTGCTTTCACAAAACGCAGGATGTTTTCGATCACAAACGCGTCCTTTTCAAAGATATCGTCGCCGGCGTAATAGCGGAAGCGCTCTTTATAATAGGTGCAGGAGTAGGAGAACTGAACATTCATCAGCAGATTGTCAACCAGAAACGCCGCCATGCCCGGATCGATATCGGCGCGGATCTCGCCGTCAACCTGCCCCTGAATAATCGCCGCCTTATAGGCCTGCGCAGTCAAGGCTTCCATCTTTTCCACCAGCTGTATGCCGAGTTCGGCGTTGCTTTCGGTCGTGAACTCGTTATAGAGCATGATCATCTCGCCGTAGCGGCGCGAAAAGTCGATCGCGGCGCGCAGGATATGTTCGAGCTTCAGCAAAACGTCCGCGTCGCTGCCGACCACTTCGCCGAGCAGTACTTTGAGCGTTTCGATCCCGTATTTGATGCTGGTCAGAAACAGATCGGACTTCGTGTCGAAATACTTATACAGCGAACCGACGGAGACCCCCGCCTTCTTCGCGATCGTATTGATGTTGGCATTTTCGAAGCCGCAGGTCGCGAACTCGTGCACGGCGACCTTGAGGATTTTTTCGCGCTTTTCAGGAGAGATCTTATCGAACGTCGATTTATGGAAGACATCGCCGGGCTGCAGCATGATGTCACCGCCTTTTTCCTGTTTTTCGTCAATTCAGACGCATGAATACCCTATTTTTGTTTATTTTAACAATATGTGAAGCAAAAAGCAAGTAAAAATTTCCTTTACAAAATTAGGCATAGTGACGAAAGCGGACCCCATATGTCGCTTCTGGTCTCCTGCCACGGCTGAAAACAGCAAAAAGAACTTGCAAACACGCATGTTTTATATTATAATGTGAAAAACTATCGTCAAAAGCGAGGAAACAAACGATATGCTGGAACTCAGACAGATCTCCTTCGACGTGACCGCGGACGGCAAAGAAAAGGAAATCATTCGTAATATTGATCTGGTGATCCCCGACAACAAGCTCGTTGTTGTCACGGGTCCCAACGGCGGCGGCAAATCGACGCTCGCCAGGCTCATCGCCGGGATCGAGACCCCGACCGGCGGTCAGATCCTCCTCGACGGGGAGGATATCACGGCGCTTTCCGTCACCGAACGCGCCAAACGCGGGATCGGCTTCGCCTTTCAGCAGCCGGTCCGCTTCAAGGGCATCCGCGTGCTCGATCTGATCCGCATCGCGGCGGGCAGACATCTGACGGTCGCCGACGCGTGCCGCTACCTTTCCGCCGTCGGTCTTTGCGCAAGGGAGTATATCGACCGCGAGGTCAACGCCAGCCTCTCCGGCGGCGAACTCAAGCGCATCGAGATCGCGACGGTGCTCGCGCGCAAATGTGTCCTTTCGGTCTTTGACGAGCCGGAAGCCGGGATCGACCTGTGGAGCTTCCAGAATCTGATCGAAGTGTTCGAACACATGCGCAAGACGATCCAGGACAGCTCGATCCTGATCATCTCCCACCAGGAGCGCATCCTCAATATTGCGGACGAGATCATCGTCATCCGCGACGGAGAAATCGCCGCGCAGGGAGACAAGGATACGATACTGCCGACACTGATCGGGACCCCGGCAGCGGTGCGTCGCTGCGAAGGGGGCAGCTTTGAGGGAGGAGAGGACGCGTTATGGTAAAGCTTGACGAGATCCAGAAGCGGCTGCTGATGGAGGTCGCGGACCTCCACGCCGTGCCGGAAGGCGCCTATAACATCCGCTCCAACAGTCAGTCCGCCGGACGGCGCTCCACCGCCAACATCGAGATCGTCTCCAAAACGGACGTCAGCGGACTGGAGATCCATATCGCCCCGGGCACGAAGAACGAAAGCGTTCACATTCCCGTCGTGATGACGCAAAGCGGGCTCAAAGAGGTCGTTTATAACGACTTCTTCATCGGCGAGGGCGCGGACGTCGTGATCGTTGCCGGCTGCGGGATCGACAACTGCGGCAAGCAGGACTCGGAACATGACGGAATACACCGCTTCTATATCGGTAAAAATTCAAAAATCAAATATGTCGAGAAGCATTACGGCTCCGGCGACGGCGAGGGTA
>JAFYDS010000083.1 GCA_017544665.1 Clostridia bacterium
ATCAGGCGATCTCCGGCGCCGGCAAGACGTTTGAGACGTGGCCGGATATGCTCGACAACGTGATCCCCTTCATCGGCGGCGAAGAAGAGAAGAGCGAAAAAGAACCGCTCAAGATCTGGGGCAAGGTCGAAAACGGCGAGATCAAGCTCGCTGACAGCCCGAAATTCACCGCGCAGTGCATTCGCGTGCCGGTGTCTGACGGTCACATGGGCGCTGTGTTCATGCGCTTCAAGGACGGCAAAAAGCCTACAAAAGAAGAAATCCTTGATACCTGGGCGAACTATGCCGGACGCGCGCAGGAATTGAATCTCCCCTCCGCGCCGAAGCAGTTCCTGCATTACTTCACGGAAGATAATCTTCCGCAGACCAAGCTGCAGCGCGAGCTGGAGGGCGGCATGGCGATCTCGATCGGTCGTCTGAGAGAAGACACACAATACGACTATAAATTTGTTTGCCTGTCTCATAACACCCTGCGCGGGGCGGCAGGCGGCGGCGTGCTGCTCGCGGAGCTGCTTTGCGCCGAAGGGCTGATTGACTGAGACACTGCTTTTGAAAGGGTGTACTTTGCATGAAGCAACCCTTCACCGGAGCCGGCGTTGCGCTGGTGACGCCGTTCCGGGAAGACGGATCTGTCAACATTCCATTGTTTGAATCACTGATCGACGTACAACTTGCAAACGAAACAGCGGCTGTTGTTGTTTGCGGAACTACAGGCGAAGGCTCAACTTTGACCGTTAACGAACGCGCGGCACTCTTTGAATGCGCCGCCGCCCGGGTCAACGGACGTGTACCTGTCATCTGTGGGACCGGCAGCAACAGCACTTCTTTTTGCCTGCAATTGGCAAAAACAGCAGAAGAATGCGGCGCGGACTATCATCTGATGGTGACGCCCTATTATAATAAAACAAGCCAGCAGGGTCTGATTCGCCACTATTACACACTTGCTGACGCTTTACAAAAGCCGATCATTGTCTATAACGTCCCGTCGCGTACCGGTATGAATATCACGCCGAAGACTTACGCAAAGCTCGCTAAGCATGATAATATCATTGCAGTAAAAGAAGCCGATCCTGATATCGGCAAGCTGACAGAGAGTATTGCACGCTGCGGCGACACGCTGACATTTTACAGCGGCAACGACGATCTGACCGTCGCTGCCTGCGTGGTTGGATGCAAAGGGACGATTTCTGTCCTGTCCAACGTTTTCCCACGGTTCACACAACGGCTGAATATGCTTGCAGTACAGGGTGACATCGAACACGCGGCCGCCATGCAACGAAAAGCAGTCGCGCTCAATAAGGCGCTGTTCTGCGACGTCAACCCGATGCCGGTCAAATACGCCATGCAAATGCGCGGCTTTCCGGTCGGCGACTGCCGTCTGCCGCTGACGACACTGAATGAGGATCACAAGCGAAACGTTCGTGAAGCGATGACTTCGTTTGCAGCGACACTGACAGCAGAAGAAACAGACAGCGTATTATAAACACAACCCCGTCTTTGGAACGAGCGTTCCAGACGGGGTGATTTTGTTTCAAATAAGACAATTTTATATAATCAGCGCTTCAAATGCCTGACGGATGGAGCGCACGCCGATGATTTCGATATCGTTTTGCAGCGCTTTGCCGATACTGCGCAAGTTATGCTTCGGCACGATACAACGCGTGAAACCGAGGCGCGCCGCTTCCTTGAGCCGCTGTTCGCAGTGTGAGATCGCGCGGATCTCGCCGGCAAGACCGATCTCACCGAATGCCAGCACATCGTCGCGGATTGCGTAATCCTTCAGCGAAGACACCAGCGCCATGGCGATGGTCAGATCAAGGGCGGGCTCGTCCAACTTCATACCGCCGACAACATTAATATAGACGTCCATATTGTTGAAGAAGTAGCCGCCGCGTTTTTCCAGTACGGCAAGCAGCATTGCCATCCGGTTATAGTCAAATCCGTTGCTCATTCTTCTCGGATTGCCGAATGACGTCGGCGTCACAAGGCCCTGAATTTCAGCAAGCAGTGGGCGCGAGCCTTCCATCACGCAGGCGACACAGGTCCCCGGCGTATTCTTCGGACGTCCGGCGATCAGCATTTCGGACGGGTTTTTGACTTCCTCCAGTCCCCTGTCGGTCATTTCGAATACGCCGATCTCATTCGTGGAGCCGTAGCGGTTCTTGACCGCGCGCAGGATACGGAATGACAGATTGCGTTCTCCCTCAAAGTACAGCACGGCATCGACGATATGCTCGAGCACCTTTGGTCCGGCAATATTGCCGTCCTTGTTGACGTGTCCGACAAGAATAACCGGAATGGAAAGGCTCTTGGCCGTTCGCATCAGCAGCGCCGTGCATTCGCGCACCTGCGTCACGCTTCCGGGAGAAGAAGACAGATCAGCGTGGTTCATCGTCTGTACGGAGTCGATAATCACAAGGTCCGGCTTTTCTTCCATGATGTGTTCGCCGATCGCCTGCATATCCGTTTCACAAAGCAGCCGCAGACCGGGCGCAGATACGCCGAGCCGGTCGGCGCGCAGCTTGATCTGACTGTAAGATTCCTCACCGGAAACATACAGGACGTTCATCTTTTGTCCGATGACCTTGCAGACCTGCAGCAGAATGGTCGATTTACCGATGCCCGGGTCGCCGGAAAGCAGGACCAGCGAGCCCTTGACGATGCCGCCGCCGAGGACACGGTCCAATTCCGCCATGCCGGTTTTATAGCGCAGCTCATTATCGGGCTCGATCTCGGAAAGCGCAAATGAACGTACAGGCGCGGAACGCCCCGTTTTTGCCGCCTTAGACGCAGGCTGCTGCACGCGCGTTTCTTCCTCCAATGTGTTCCATTCGCCGCAGCCGGGGCATTTTCCGAGCCATTTCGGCGTTTCAAAGCCGCATTGATTGCAAACGAACACGGATTTCGTTTTTCCAGCCATGTGATCACGTCCTGTTTTTGAAATAGTCGAGCAGCCCGTTCACGATTGCCGCAGCGAGCTGTTTTTGGTAATTTTCATCTTTGAGCTTTTGCAGTTCCTTTGGGTTGGACATAAACCCGCATTCCACCATAATGGCAGGCACCTTTGCCTGAGATAGCAAAAAGATCTCTTCGCCGCTTTGTTTGATCTGCCGTTTGTTATCAGGCTGCAATGTACGCACGATCGCATCCTGCAGACACTGCGCGAGTTCTTCTGACTGCGGGTGGTTACCGGAATAGAACACCTGCACGCCGTCGTATTTCGGGTCGGAGAACTGATTCTGATGAATACTGATCAAAATACAGTCCGGGTGCTCCTGCGTCAATTGCAGCCGGTAGCGCAGATCGCCTATTTTCCGTTCGCGCATCGTCGCAGCTTCCGGCGTTTCATGGAGAGAATCGTCCGTCCGCGTCAGCAGCGTCTGAAAGCCGAGCGACCGCAGCAGCGCGTCGAGTTTCAGCGTCAAAGAAAGGTTGATATCTTTTTCATTCGTGGCGTCCGCGGCAACGGCGCCGCCGTCCTGTCCCCCGTGTCCCGCGTCCAATATCAGCAGCGGCAGCGATGAGAAAACAGCGTCGGACGCAGTCTGAACGGTGTGGTCACCGAACAGCAGCAGTATAAAAAGGAGCAGAAACAGACCGACAACCGTCAGTACTGTGCGCAGCCGAACAATAAAGAACCGCATGGACATCAAACGGATCACCTCGGTTCATTCTATGGCGACCGTTCGTGTTTCATGCGGTTATTATATCATAGTTTTATTATGCTTGCAAGTGTTTTCGAATATTTGTTCGATTAGTGTAACAGATACTCTTCCAGCGTCAGATCGCGTTGAAATATCGTTTTTGCATCCTCTTTGCCGACATAGCGGTAGTGCCACCTCTCATAGGAAAAACCGGTAATATCTGTTTTCTCTTTCGGATAACGCTGAATAAACCCATATTCATGCGCGTGTATTTCAAGCCAGCGGTACAACGCATCCGCATTGGTATTGCCTTTGATCTGGATATCGATTGCAAGCCCTAATTGATGTTCGCTGTGATCCGGCAGCGCAACATAGGACTCTGCTTCCGCCGTTGCTTGTTTTGTACCGTAGCCTTGTTTCCTGTATTCTTTAATGCGCGCATACAGTATTTCTTTTTGCTGCTGTTTTGTCCGGTAACCGGACGCCACATGCAAATCAAACCCTTCCCGTCGTGCCGCGTCAAACATGGCTTGCAGATCCGGGTAGATCCGTTCATCGACTTTCTGACCGTTGGAAAGCGTCAATAAAGGCGGGTGATATCCAGCAGGGACTGCATAATCACGGTTTACAAGGCAAAGATTCCAAGGTCGTTCTATAGTTTCGGCTGTCCGCAATGATCGATGAACCTGATATACCACCATCACGAACAACAGACAAATCAACAAACTAAAGGCAAGATAAATGATTCGTTTTCCGCTTTTCTTCAACTCAAACACTTCCTCTCAATGAAACATTATACAGATTTTTCGAAAAAGTGTTTCAAGATTTTCTTTCGATTTTCTTACAATTTTCTGAAAAAAAGCGTTCCGAAGAACGCTTTAGTCCTGCTTCTTTTCTTTGAAACGCTTCGTCACCTTCAGGCGGGAGAAGTCCTCGCGCTCCTTTTCGTCGAGTGCTTCCGTGATGAACTTCACC
>JAFYDS010000084.1 GCA_017544665.1 Clostridia bacterium
AAAAATGATCGCCCTGCTGCATCAATGGAAAGAGGAAAGACAGAAAAGCGGAAAGAAGATGCCGGCAAGCGACGAACGGCTGCTGCAGGAAGCACAGTCCATGATCCATCGGGAGTTTGCCTATGCCCTTGACCTGGACGAACCCGCCACCGTTCAATATATCATGAAAAGAATCGCCGGCTGAGCGCGGCGGTTCTTTTTGTTTGCTTTTTTTGCTCTTGTGTGGTAAAATCATGACAAGACGAAAAGAAGAGAGAGATGCTGTATGGAAACATATGACAACAACAGGCGCGTGCTGGTCGGCATGAGCGGCGGCGTGGACAGCGCCGTATCGGCCTATCTGCTTAAGAAAAACGGCTATGCACCGATCGGCGTCAACTGCCGCTTTTTCAATAACGAAGACGCGTTTATCAGCGATAAGACCTGCTGTTCGCTCGACGACGCGAACGACGCGCGCGCGGTCGCAAACCGTCTCGGGCTGCCGTTTTATGTGTTCAACTTCACCGACGCCTTCCGCGAAAATGTCATTGAACCGTTTGTGCAGTCTTACGTCAGCGGAGAGACGCCGAACCCTTGTATCGAATGCAACCGCAAGCTGAAATTTGAAAAGCTGCTGCAGCGGGCGCTGGAGCTCGGCTGCGACTATGTCGCGACGGGACACTACGCCCGGGTGTCATTCGATGAAGGCAGCGGTCGCTGGCTATTGCAAAAGGGCGTTGACCCGGCAAAAGATCAAAGTTATGTGCTGTATTGCCTGACGCAGCAGCAGCTCTCCCATACGCTGCTCCCGCTCGGCGGCCTGACCAAAAGCGAAGTCCGTGCACTGGCGCAGACGCTTGATCTGCCCAACGCGAAGAAGCATGAGAGCCAGGACATCTGTTTTGTGCCGGACGGAGACTATGCGTCGTTCATCGAACAGCACCTCGGCAAAACCTTCCCGTCGGGCGATTTTGTTCGAAAAGACGGCGCCGTCCTCGGAACGCACCGCGGCATCATCCGCTACACGATCGGGCAGCGCCGCGGTCTCGGACTCGCGCTGCCCGCGCCGCTCTACGTCTGTGAAAAAGATCTCGCCAACAACCGCGTTGTGCTTTGCTCCAATGAGGAGTTGTATTCCAAAACGCTGACCGCTCGGGACGTCAATCTGATCGCGGTGCCGCAAATCGACCGTCCGCTGCGTGTACAGGCGAAGGTGCGTTACAGTCAGGCGGCGCAGCCTGCGACGGTGGAACAGCTCGACGAAAGCCACATCCGCGTCGTGTTTGACGAAGGGCAGCGGGCGATCACAAAAGGGCAGGCAGTGGTCCTTTACGACGGCGATACCGTGGTCGGCGGCGGTACGATCGACATGGTATAATTCCCGTTTGGAAGTATTTTTTGAAATTATTAATTTCTATTGGAAAAATAGCCGCTTTTTCGTTCTTATTGAACAAAAGGCGGCTTTTTCTTTTGGTTGAAAAGAGGATTGACAATTTTTTTTTGATAGATTAAAATACAATGTAAACTGGTGTGAAAGGACATTTCAATGGCGGATTATCTCTCCCTTTCCGATCTGACGCTGCTCGAGCGGTGCAGAGCCGACGACGAAAAAGCGTGGAACACGCTGTTCGAACGGTATCTGCCGATGGCGCAAAAGCTGGCGTCCAAGGTGCGTCATGAGTATCTGGAAGGGCAGGATCTGGTCGCTGAAGGGATGATCGGCCTGCTGTCTGCCGTTGACTGTTACAGAGACGGCGAAGGCACTTCGTTTTCGACCTATGCCTACGCCTGTATGCAGAACCGGATGCGCAACGCACTGCGGTCGGTACAGGGCAAAGGGCAGATTCCGCCGTCCATGCTGCTCCCGATCGAGGAGGGCTATTTTCAGCCGCAGCTGTCGTCGGTCGAAGAGACGCTCGTGTCCGAACAGGAGGCGAAGCGGATCGGCGAGATCATCGATTCGGTTTTGAGCGAGCGGGAACGCGACGTCTTTTTGGCGTTTGTCCACGGCGGCAGCTATCACCAGATCTCGGCGCAGACCGGCCTTTCCAGGAAAGGCGTCGATGCTGCGCTGCAGCGAGCAAGGAAAAAACTGCGTCAGCAGCTTTCATAAATATGCCTGAATGCTACAGAGCGCCTATGAAGGGGTCGGTGCAAACCCGGCGAGGGCAAAAAATTCAAGAGAGGTAAAAGACATGTACGAAGACAAAACTTTGGTTTGCAAAGAATGCGGAAAAGAATTCATCTTCACCGCCGGTGAACAGGAATTCTACGCAGAGAAAGGGTTCCAGAACGAACCGCAGCGCTGCAAGGAGTGCCGCTATGCGCGTAAGAACGCGGCGAAGCCCGAGCGCGAGATGTTCGTCGCCACCTGCGCAAGATGCGGCGGCGAGGCGAAGGTTCCCTTCCAACCGACCGAGGGCAGAGCTGTATATTGCAGCGAATGCTTTGCACAAATGAAAGAAGAGCGCGACAGCTGACGTCAGCGCACCGACGCCGGTTTTTCCGGTTATTAAAAGCACCATCCCCTTTGGCATTTTCCCCTCAGCAATACCCCTCAGCATTTCCCCTTAAATTCCCCTTTGAAAAAACACCGCCGTTCGGCGGTGCTTTTTTATGGTTCGTCGGTTGTTTCTTCGGGTTGCGTCTGCGGGGTGTCCTGTGAGATTGCAAGCAGCGAAAAGCCGTTCTGTTTCAACAGCCGCGCGTACTTTTGTTTGAACTCCGCACGCGGGATGTCCAGCATCATGCACTGACCGCTTGCGGCGCGGGACTGCAATGTGGTGAACGCGTTGATCGGGATCTCATAGTCAATCGGCGTTTCCGTCAGATCGACCGCGCCCGCCGTGTGGACAAAGTAGCCGTCGATCTTGTCCGACGTCAGTCTGCCGTCATATCGGATATCGTTGCCGCGGCGCAGATCGTCCGCCGTCATACCGACGAGTAGGAATTTGCCGTCCGGCACAGCGTTTCTTGCTTTTTCCAAAAAGCGAGTCAATACGCCGTTTCGCGCGGCGCCGCCGCTTTCACCGGGGAAGGTGGCGCTGTCGAGGTTGTCGCTGTCCGGAAAACAGACCGACTCGAGGATCACGCCGCTGATTTGAAACGCGCACATTTCCTTGAGCAAAGACAGCAGATAGGCGCGCGCTTTGCCGCTGTAGGGGTTGAGCCACGCCTTGCCGCCCGCTTCCTCTTTTTTGTCGAGCCATGGCACCTGCGTGTCCATGTATGTTACCGCGTAGGCAGGATTGCGCGCCGCGATCAGCGGATCTTCAAAACAAAAGACACGTGCGATCACACGGACGCCGGCGTTTTGATACTGTTTGATCGCGCTGCGTACCGTTTCATTGCTGAACAGCGAGCACTTTGCCAGCAGTGCGGGCTGCTCGAGCGACGCGTAAAGCAGGTGACCGTCCTGCGTTTTGAAATCAAGGATCACACTGTTGCAGTCAAGGCGCCGCAGCTGTTTGATGCTTTTGCGGACCGATGTACGGTCGGCAATCGTCTGGACGGGCACCCAGAATGCGCGGACGTCGCCGGTGTTCAAAAAGGTCTGAACCACACCGTCTGCGTTCGTCACGGCGGCAGCCTGCGTTTCCGATTCGATCGGACGGTTCGAGATCTTCAGCGAAAGATCGGTCCAGAAGAAGGTTGCCGCCAGGACGGCACAGAACAGAACGGCGAGCAGCAGGACGCCTATGAGCGTTTTCTTGCGGCTGCGGTAACGCTTATAGGCTTTGCCGGTGTCGATTTTTCCGGCGGGGTATTCCTTCGAAAAAGTATAGTAGCTTTTTCGAACGATGACTTTGTTCGGATCGTGTTTCATCAGTACCTCATTTTCTGTTACCAATAATTTTGCATTGCCGTGTCCGCGTGCGAGCATTATAATATAACGAGAAAGACCGCAGGGGAGGGACGAATGTGAAACTGGAACTGGCAACGGCACATCAGATTTTGTTGGAACTCAGCAAAACGGATCTGCTGCGTTTTGATCTATCGGTGGAAGGTCTGCTGCAGCCGTCGGCGCAGACGCGCGCGCAGATCTGCAGACTGTTGTCGGCGGTTTCGACGGAAACGGGACAGACGTTCCGGATGGGTCACGGCGCGCACTTTGATGTGCTGCCTGATCTGCAGGGCGGCTGTCTGCTGATCGTCTCGGACTGTGTACGAGAGGAAGCAAAATTGCAGCCCTCCGCGTTCTTTACACGCGAGATCAACGAACTGATCGACGCGGCGCGTGCCGTTTGCGCGGCTATTTCAGCGCCGCGCGTTACGCTGCTGGAATCAGGCGGCGGCTTTCTGCTTCTGACAGACTGCCAGCATCAACAGACCCGGCGTTTGCTCTCGGAATTCCTTTGTCCCGTACATATGTCGTACATGACGTGCGTTATATTGCGCGAGCGCAGCCGCGTGCTGCTGGACGATGCGCTGCTGTCAGCTCTGTGCGGCGGCGCGTAGCTTCGCGATTGTGTCTTTCGGGTCGGGCGAGCCGAAAATGGCGCTGCCTGCGACGAGAACGTTTGCACCGGCTTTGCCGCAAACGACGGCTGTTTCGAGATTGACGCCGCCGTCAACCTGAATGTCGATATTCAGTCCGCGGCGATTTGCCTCCGCGCGGACGGCCGCGACCTTCGGCATCATGTCCGCCATGAAGCTCTGACCGCCGAAGCCCGGTTCGACCGTCATCACGAGCACCATGCCGAGCTTGTCAAGATAGGGGAAAACCGCTTCGGCAGGCGTTGCGGGTTTCAGCGCGATCGCGGGCACACAGCCGAGCGAGCGGATCAGATCCACGGTTTCGTCAACAGGGGAGTCCGATTCGATATGGAAGCAGATCACGTCCGCACCGGCTTTTGCAAAGTCCGGCGCATATTTCATCGGATCGGAAATCATCAGATGGACGTCGAAAACGAGATCGCTGCATTTGCGCAGACATTTCACGAGCGGCGCGCCGAGCGTGATGTTCGGGACAAAGTGTCCGTCCATGACGTCGATATGCAGCCAGTCGGCGCCGGCTTGTTTCATGCGCTCGAATTCTTCTCCCATCTTCGCGTAATCGCACGACAGGATAGACGGTGAAATTTTGATCATCATAATACCTCGCGGTTTCTTTTATTCCTCAGATGCAGTTTCTGCGGCGTCGCATTGCGCGGCGCCTTTTTGCTGTTCGCGGTTCGTCATATCGGCGCGCAGTTCGTTGAACACCGCAGTCGCTGCGGGAACGCTGACCATCATGCCGGGGATACCGAAGATGCTGCCGCCGACAGTGACCGCCGCAAAGACGATCAGGCCGGGGGCGCCGACGGATTTGCCGACGACCTTCGGGAAGATCAGGTTGCCTTCGATCACCTGTACGACCATCAGCATCGCGAAGAAGATCACGGCCTGGACCGGAGAAACGGCAAGGATCATCACCGTGCCGATCACAGCGGAGATCGTTGCGCCGACGATCGGGACCAGCGCCATCAGACAGACCAAAGCGCTGATCATTGGGGCGTAGGGCAGCCGTAGGATCAGCATGCCGACAAGGCACAGCGAGCCGAGAATGAGCGCCTCAAGGCACTGCGCCACGATATACTTATGGAAACAGTCGTTGAACACGGACGCGTAATGGAACAGCTTTTCGCGGACGGTCGGCTTCAGGTAATTCGCCGCAAGACGGTTGACGTTGCGCTGAATGGAGCCGCGGCAGGCGAGATAATAGATCGCGAATACGATGCCGATGACGACGGAGCCGATCGTGGACGCCGTGGAAGTCAGCGCGCTCGTGATCTTGCTGCCGGTCGAACCGAGACCGGTCTTCAAAAAGGCGGTCGCCTTAGCGACAAAATCGGACCAGAACGCCTGATCGGTCAGCTTTTCGCGCCAGTTCGCGAGCCAGTCGTAAACACTTTCCGGCAGATACTGGACAATTTTGTCGTTCTTGAGCAGCGCTTCGACGCCCTTCGGCGCCTGCTGGACGATCAGCTTGACGCAGCTGATAAGCTGCGGCACGATCAACACTATGATGCCGACGATCACACAGAGGATCGTCAGGATCGCGCAGATAAGACAGACGGCCGTCCTGCTTTTTTGCGCAAAGGGCGGATTCTTCTTTGTGAAATAGTGCCGCTCATAAAAGCGCATCAGGATATTGATGAGATACGCGATCACAGCGCCAATGATGCACGGCAAGATCGCCTTGTAGATGTCGCTGAACCATGTTGCAATCGTCGCCCAGTAATGGATCACCAGAAAGACGCCGAGCACGGCGAGTGAAAGATGCAGCAACAGCTTTTTACCTTGTTTTGTCATACGCTGCCTCCTGCTTTCATTTTTTCTTATTATATCTGTTTTTTCTCGTTTATGCAAGCCTATTTGTAAAAAAGAAAACCGCGCGGCAGAATTACCGCACGGTGTGTGGCGCTCTTATTTGAGCGTTTCCTGATATTTGTCGATCAGCTGATGCAGCTGCAGATACGGGTCGTCGACCATTCCGACGGTTTCGCCGAATTGATAGACGCTCGTCGGCGCGTCGTTGAACATGGCCCATGTCGGATAGGTTTTATCAATGACCGGTTCAAGTTCCGAAACCTGTCCGTTCGGGTTACCGTACCGTACAAAGTTGACCCAGCAGTCCATCATGCATTCCGACAAAGCATAATCGCTCTCGTCATATCTGGACGGATGCGCGTCGAGATTGCCGTAGGCATAAGGCATTTCGCCGCCGTGGGCCGAACCGAGCGAGCCGTTGTCTTTCGTGAACCAATAGAGCCAGACGGGCGTCCCGTTCGCCGCAAGC
>JAFYDS010000085.1 GCA_017544665.1 Clostridia bacterium
AAATCCGCGAGCTTTTGGACGCGGACATGATATAGGAGGATCTGCATGAAAATCGACTACCATATGCACTTTGAGCGCGGCTCCTATGACTTCGACTGGGTGCAGGGCTTTTTCGATGCAGCAGCGCGGCGAGGACTCGACGAGATCGGCATCAGCGAGCACAGCCACGGCTTCACGGACTTCGAGCATTTCTATTACGACGATTTGATTCTCGACGATTCGTTCATCGGAGACTTTCAGAAAAAATGGCTGAAAAAGAACAAGTTCAAATGCCCGCTGGACGACTATTTCACGTTCATGGATGAGCTGAAAAAGCGCGGCAAGCCCGTCAAGACCGGCATCGAGGTCTGCAATTTCCAGGACCAGAAAGCCGTCGGTGAACTGCTCGACCGCTACCCGTTTGATTATCGGATTGGTTCTGTGCATTTCCTGCGCGGATGGGCCTATGATTCGTCGGAAATCAAAGCAGAGTGGGACGAACGACCTCTTCAGACGATTTACGAAGAGTACGCGGAAGAGGTCGAGCATCTCTGCGCGGGCGGCCATTACGACGTGCTGGGGCATCCGTTCAACATCCGCCTGTTCAAGTACATCCCGACCTTTGATGTCACGCCTTACCTCGAACGCGTCGCAAAGGCAATGAAAAAAGCGGATATGGTCGTCGACATCAACACGGGAACACGTTACCGCTACCCGATCGAGGAGATCTCCCCCTACCCCGATTTCATGGAAATCGCTGCGGACTTTGGACTTCCTATCATCACGACGTCGGACGCCCACGAGCCGGAAGACTGCGGCGCGTACATCGACGAGGCCATCACCTACGCGAAGCGGTTCGGCTACACCCAATCCGTGCGCTTCCAAGGGCGGGACCGGAGTTTCGTGCCGCTGGGATGAGTTTGTATACAATTTATTTCGTGCAACAGAAAATGTTAATTTGATAGACTTTATCTTGCTTTTTTTGTATAATGAAGGTTGCTTGCGGAAACGCAACAAAGAAAAGAAATGTATGGAGGGGCAGAGTTATGATGAAGGGCAAGAATTGGAAGCGTCTCGTCATGGGCGTGACGGCGGCGATGTTGTCGGCGAGTTTGATTGCGGGCTGCGGCGGCGGCGGACAGAAAAAGGCCGAAGACGGCAAGAAGATGTACAAGATCGGCATCGTACAGCTTGTCGAACACAACGCGCTTGACGCGGCGAACAAGGGCTTCGTGGACGGGCTGAAAAAGCGCGGCTACGAGGAAGGCAAGAATATCGAGATTGACCGCCAGAACGCGCAGGCCGACCAGTCGAACCTCGCAAACATTTCCCAGCGGTTCATCAGCAACAAGTCGAACCTGATCTGCGCGATTGCGACACCGGCGGCCCAGACCGTGGCAAATGCGACAAAGGACATTCCCATCGTCGGCACGGCAATTACCGACTATGTCACCGCGAAGCTCGTGAAATCGAATGAGAATCCGGGCGGAAACGTCACCGGTACCAGCGACATGAACCCGATCAAGGAGCAGGTTGACCTTCTGATGAAGCTTTGCCCGAATGTGAAGACGATCGGCGTCATCTATTGCTCCAGCGAGGTCAATTCCGAGGTGCAGGTCAAAGCGATGAAGACGTACGCCGAGTCGAAGGGCCTGAAAGTCGAGACCGCGACGATCTCGACGGTCAATGACATCCAGCAGGCTGCCCAGAGCCTGAACACGAAGGTCGACGCCTTCTACGCGCCGACGGACAACGTACTGGCCAGCGCGATGCCTACGCTGATTTCCGTCACCGATCCGGCGAAGAAGCCTGTCATCTGCGGCGAAGAGAACATGGTCAAGGCCGGCGGTCTCGCGACCTATGGCATCGACTACTACAAGCTGGGCCTGCAGACCGGCGAGATGGGCGCGGATATCCTCGACGGCAAGAAAAAGCCCGCCGACATGCCAATCCAGACCGCAAAGGATTTGAAGGCAAGCATCAACAAGAAGAACGCCGACGCTCTCGGCATCAAGATTCCCGACGACCTGATGAAGTCGGCGGAAATCATTCAGTAAAGAACGCATAAAGAGTGGGGAGCGAAATGTGCTCTCCACTCTCCATACTTTTATGTTCTGTTAGGAGTAGAATCAATTTGGACTTGATTATCCCAACAATCTCGCAGGGGCTTCTTTGGTCGGTGCTGGCCATCGGCGTCTATCTGACCTTTCGCGTGCTGGACGTGGCGGACTTGACCGTCGAAGGCAGCTTCCCTTTGGGCGCTGCCGTGGCGGCGGCGTTGCTCGTCGACGGCTGGAGCCCGATCCCGGCGATTCTCGTTGCCTGCGTTGCTGGCATGCTTTCGGGCGTCGTCACCGGAATCTTGACGACACGATTCAAGATTCCCGCGCTGCTCTCGGGCATCCTGACGATGATCGCGCTGTACTCGGTAAACCTTCGCGTCATGGGCAAGGCGAATCTGCCGCTTCTTGGCAT
>JAFYDS010000086.1 GCA_017544665.1 Clostridia bacterium
GCAAATATGCCGTCGTAAGACCAATTCGTTGGTAGACATACCGAAGTGTGCGAAAACCTTTGGTTTCCAGTGGAAATAAAAGTCCCGTCTACAGAAATAGTATAGTTTAATGTGCTGTTGCTTGAATTCATTAGTATAATAGAATACGTTCCTTTTTCCAAAGAAATCGTATTTTCTCCGATAAATGGAGTGCCGCTGTTATAAATAATCTGATTGCTGTCACCAAGCTTAAATGCAACAGCATTCCCGGATATATTGATATGCGCTACTCCGTCCCAAACCATAGAAAACGAATAGCTTTTCGAATTATTCGGCTCAAGCACCCCGGATTGTGTTTTAATTAAAGGTTGCGTAATCGTACTTGAATAACTAGTTTGAGAATCTAAATCGTTGGGTGTAAAGAAGAACAATTGCAATGTGAAAGTATGAGTTGTAGTATCTGAACTGGTAAATTCCAGATAATATGTTCCCTTTTTAAAAGTTTGACTAATCGTGCCCTCTCCTGTGGTCATATAACTATCATAAACTGTATTGGAATTCGAATCTTTTATGACAACAGGATAGAGGCTATTAGTCCAACCACTAGATTTTAATGAATACTTGATTCTAGCTTCTTCCGGAACTGTAAAGACATGCGTAATCCTACGATTTCCTGTATCGTAGGAGTTTTTTCCTATACCAAATGAAAAGACTTCTTTAAATGGCAATTGATCTGATGCCGCAGATGCGGATAGTGCAAAAACAATTAGAAGCATTAAGAGAGCAACAAAGGAGCAAATTAGTCTCATATTATTATTTCTCCTCAATTTACAAGCTGCGGGTGTTAAATCAATTTGTGTTTTCATTGTCCTGTTCCTCTTTTCTGGATTATATAAAATGCGCCCCGCAAGCGAGACGCACTTTTATAAAGTGCATCTAGTGTGTTGAAAATATAGTTTATGTGACGCCTTAACTCTACCATATTTCCGTGGAAAAAGCAAGTAAAAGATTATAAAAGTGCCTCGCCAGCGAGGAAGTGTGTGCCATCCCTTCGCGGCCGCATCCTTCCCTCCACGCCTCGCCCCGTTCGCGTCACTAACGGCTAACAGCTAACCGCTCAAAATAACGAACAAATGTTCGAAATTCTCTTGACAACCGTCGAAATCAGGTCTATAATAGAAATCAGGGAAGCGGGCCGCGTCGCTTTCCGTTTGCAAAGCTGCCGCTGCTTTGCGTTTCGCTGCGCCGTTTGGCGAAGCGTTTATTTTTTTGTTCGGAGGGACTTATGCATTCGATTCCAATTCATGTTTCCGGCAAAGTCGCGATCTGCCCGAAACGCTATCTCATCTCCTCCAACAGCGATTATGTGCTGGACTTCACCTTTGACGACGAGTGGGACGCCGTGCCGGTGAAGACCGCCCGCGTGATCTGCGACGATCAGTGCCTCGACCTTGTGTTTTCCGGGACCAGCGTCGCACTGCCGCGCGTTCCGCCCTGTACGTCGCTCGCGGTCGGCGTGTACAGCGATACCCTCGCCACGACCGCCGCGGAGCTCGGCTGTATCCTTTCGGTCGCCGACGGAGACCAGACGCTCCTCGACCCGCTGACCGAAACGCAGTACACCCAGTTGTTCGCGGTCCTCAACGCGCTCGCGGGGAAGACGCTGTCTTCCCTGTCTCTTGCCGGCGACACGCTGACGCTGACGTTTTCCGACAACAGCACGCAGACGGTGTCGGTTGCCGCTTTGCGCGGCACGGCACTCCTGCCCGCGGTCTCCGCGTCCGATAACGGGAAGATCGCCGCGGTCGCGAACGGTGTCTGGACGGCCGCCAGCCTCGAAGACTGGATGGAAAACCACTTTCTGTCGTACTGCAGCCGCTTCGGCGTCGCGGCAGACAACGCGGAAGGGGTGAGCTTCTGATGGCGGCCTATCGCGTCACAGACGCCCAGCTGACCGCGCTCGCCAACACGATCCGCAGCAAAGGCGGGACGAACGAAGCGCTGCAGTTCCCGGGCGGCTTTCTGCAGGCAATCCGCGCGATTTCCGGAGGCGGCGCGGGCGGGGGACTCGACACCTCGGACGCGGACGCCGCCGCCGGAGACATCCGCAGCGGAAAGACTGCCTATGTCAACGGCGAAAAGCTCACGGGGACGCTCGTGCCCGGAGAATACGTCATGGTGACCGGGACGCAGACGATTGACGAAGAGGAGGAGATGATCCTGACGGTGCTGAACGTCCCGTTTACCGCGGAGGGCGCCATCGTCTGGCACACCGCCTCCTACAGTACCCACTACTATGTCCGCGGTGAACAGACGCTGCTGTTTGCCGTCGGCTCGCCCGTCGCGGTCGGTACCACCGGTCTGTGTTATGACTACGGGCTGACCGGCTTCAAGGGCAACGCCTACGCGGGCATGCAGATTTTTCAGAACGGCAGCACCGTCCGGTTGTTCGCGGACGCCTATTACAACGGCCCGTACCGCTACCTCATCTGGGGACACCCGACCGCGCAGGCGTAAGAAAAGAAAGGAGCAACCATGGCAGATCCATTTCTTTATCCCTTCCGCACCATGCGCATCACACAGCGATACGACGGCAAGACCAGCCATCTGCCGCACACGACCGGAAATCCACGCGATTATCCGATCGACGAGGGCGGCGCAGACGGAGAACGGGACGGGTGCTACGCCGTTACCGACTGGATCGTGCGCCGCGTCTGGGGCGTCGGCACGAAAGGCGTCAACACCCTTTGGGTCGAGAGTGCAAACCGGGTAAGGCTGGCGGACGGCACGACCGATTTCGTGACGATGCAGCTTACCCACAGCAACGACGCGGACCTGCAGTCCCTGTGCGAAGGACAGTGTATCCGAAAGGGGCGCGTCCTTTGCCGCGAAGGGACGGACGGCGCGTCGGGCAACCACCTGCATCTTTCCGTCGGGCGCGGCTTCTTTTCGGGCGGCGGCTGGGTCAAAAACAGCTGCGGCAAATGGGTGCTGACCACGACCGGCGGCGCGCTGAAGCCCGAGGCGGCGTTCTGGCTGGACCCGCACTTTACGCAGGTGTTGGACGACGCCGGACTGCCGTTCCGCCGTCTGGCGAAGAGCCGGCGCTGCAATCGCTTCCGCGTGGCGGTCCCGCTGCTGAACGTACGGACGGGACCGGGCCTCAACTATGCTGCAAAGCCGTTTGCCGCGCTGTCCGCCGACGCGCAAAAACAGATCAAAGCGCTGGTCGGAACAGCGTGCGACGGCTTCGTCAAGGGCGTCGTTTTCACGGTGCAGACGGTCCGCGACGGCTGGGCGAAAACGCCGTCCGGCTGGGTCTGTCTGCGCTACTGCGAGGCGTGCCTATGAGCGAAACGGTCCTTGTGGCGCTGCTTTCTCTGGCGGGGACGCTGTGCGGCACCTTTGCCGGGATTCTGACGTCCAGCCGGCTGACGACCTACCGGATCGCGCAGCTGGAACAGAAGGTGGAAAAGCACAACAAACTCGTGGAACGCACCTATCGGCTCGAGGAGCTGCAGCAGCTCACGGAAGAGCGGATCCGGGTGGCGAACCACAGAATCAACGATCTGGAACGAAAGGATGAAAAACGATGGACTGGAACTGGAGCCTGATCCTGAACGCCGCGGTCAGTCTTGTGTGTGCGCTGATCCTGACGGTCTGCGTGCCGCTGCTCAAGGCGCGGCTCGGCGAAGAACGCTTTCAGACGCTGCAAAACCGGGTCGCGATCTGCGTCGCCGCCGCGGAACAGCTCTTCGGCAGCGGCGAAGGGCAAAAAAAGAAGGACTATGTCCTGTCTTTACTGCTGAGCCGCGGTCTGGTCAAAGACGTCGACGACGTGACGGCGCTGATTGAAAGCGAAGTGTACCGGCTGCAGAACAACGGATAACGCCCCGGCACAGCAGACGCTGCCTTGCCGGCAACCAACAAAACAAAGCCCCTTCGGTCAGCACCGAGGGGGCTTTTCTTATTCTGTCTGGACTGGTTCCGGCGCCGCGATCTCCTGCGGCTTTCCTGCGTCTTTCATCAACAGCAATGTCAAAATCAGCATCAGCACGCCGAGATACGGAAACTGGAACACCAGGGTAAAGAAGCCGCTGCCGGCTACGGCGTTTCTGCAGACGAGCCAGAGGACGGGCTGTATCACGATCGCCAGTCCGGTCAGCACCCACATGGCGATCAGACCGCCGCGCGCGCCGCGAAAGGCCGGACCGTTCTTATTCCGCTTGCGCAGCCAGGTCACCAGCACGCAGCAATAGACGAGGAAACACGTTGCCGCGCCGAGCGCCGGCATACCCGCCATTCCGAATTTCGCCGCAGCGATCGGTCGCTGTCCGAAGGAGGTCGCTTTCAAAAAGAACCGCATCAGACCTGTACCGTCGGTAATGATTTGTCCGCCGATCACGAAGGACACCAGAAAGGTGAACGCCACAAATAAAAAAATCAAGACCGCGAAAACCAGTAAGATCACGGACACAATGCGCAATGCCTTCCAGCGTCCGTTTTTGTTTTCTTCCATTACTCATGCACCGCCTTTTTCAATCTTCCGTTTTGTCTGCTTTTTGCTTCAAGAGCAAGCAGAAGAGCTGCCGCGTGTTCTGCGGCAGCTCTCTTTGTTCAGCTTCGGTTATGCACTGTAAGCCAGACGGCTGCCGTGTGTTGCGTACATATCGTAGCAGCAGACGTATTTGACTTTGAACAGCGTGTACATCAGGTTCAGGCCGACGACCCACAGACCGCCGATGAAGGAGTGGCAGGCACAGGTGCAGCGGGCTTTGTTCTCTTCGTTGTACTGTGCGGGATCCTCCAGCTGGATGGTCACGCCCTGGACGCTCTGCATCTCACCGATGTTGGTCTTCTTGATCTTCGCGCCTTCATAGTCGCCGTGGCTGACCTGAATGGTGTATTCGGTCTGATAGGGCAGACGCAGGAACAGTTTGCCTTCCGCATCTGTCTTACCGACGGCGGGGGCGAATCTGCCGGTATAGTTGCCGTTTTCGTCCGTCTGTGCGATCGTCTGATCCAGCAGCTGGCCGTTCGCGCCGAGCACCTGTACGTCGGCGCCGGCGACGCGCGCGCCGTAACGGTCAACGACCGTCAGCGACAGCGGATATTCCTTGTTGTGGCGGGTGTAGTAGGCATAGACGTTCAGTTCGATCGATTCATCCGTTTCTTTACCGTAAAGATCGATATAACCGGGCTGACCTTTGACCTGGCCGAGCGTTTCATCGGTGGGCAGCGCCAGACCGAGCGACCAGTCAAGCAGATACTTCGCGTCGTCTTCGTTCACGGTCGGATCCACGTTCGCCTTCAGCGACCAGCAGTCGAAGAGATAGTTGTAGGCGAGGCCGCCGTCGCGGGACGGGGTCGAGCTTTCCTTCGGGTAACCGCCGAACAGGCAGTATTCGCTGTTGAGTCCTTCTGCGGCGGTGCCGTCATAGTTGAAATAGTTGATGTGATACTGCTTTGGTACCGGCGTAAACTTCGGATAAACCTGCAGATCCTTCTGGACGTTGGAGAAATCGATGCTCCAGCCGTCGAAGCCCCACTTGTTAAAGCTCTTTTCCATATAGGTGGGATAGGCGAGCAATTGTTTCAACTCCGCTTCGCTCTTGCCGGCGGCGGGGTCGGTCGCGGCGCCGCCCGCCGCGATTCCCTCCTGCGTGCTGATCGCGACCGGGGCTTCCGCCTCGTTCTGCGCGCGGTTATAGAACGTCACGGTGTACGTGTCATCGGCATAACCAACGA
>JAFYDS010000087.1 GCA_017544665.1 Clostridia bacterium
GAGATGCAGTTCGGGATCAGGTGCTTGCGGATGATCCAGCCGCTCTTGGCTCCGGTCGCCTGGGCTGCAAGCACATATTCCTGGTCGCGCAGCGAAAGGATCTGGCCGCGGATCAAGCGCGACATCGAGACCCAGTAGAGAAGACCGAAGACGATGAACAGACTGATGATATTCGAGCCGATCTTTTCAAGCGGCGTTCCGGCGAGCGCCTGATTGAGCGTCAGCCGCAAAACCGAGGCGAGCAGAATCACCATCAGCATATCGGGCAGCGAGTAGATGATATCGACGATACGCATGATGACGAGGTCCACCTTGCCGCCGATATAGCCCGCAATCGACCCGACTAATATGCCGATGATCAAAACAATGATACTTGCGAAGAAGCCGACCGCCAGCGAGATGCGCGTGCCATAGACGACGCGGATGAAGTAGTCTCTGCCGGAGGAGTCCGTCCCGAACAGGTGCGGGAAGACCTTTTCTCCGGCGTCGATCTTCGCCTGCTCTGTTGTGCTGTATTTCAGCGGGGATAGATTGTTATAGGACGCATCGACGGGCTTGCCGGGCGTGACGCCGAGCATCTGTTCATAGCCGTAGGGCCAGAACATCGGGATCAGAATCGCGGACAGCGTGATCAGCACGATCACGATAAAGCTGACAAGCGCGACACGGTTTTTGACAAGGCGCTTCACGCCGTCCTTAAAGAAGGTCGTGGACGGGCGCATTTGCACCATATAGGCTTTTTCTTCGTCTGTGGCAGGGATGAAATCGTCGAGATTCACCTGCATGGAAAACGGTTTATGTTTCATGCTTCATCCCCTCCTTAATCCAGTTTGATCCGCGGGTCAACGACCTTGTAGAGAATGTCGCTGACCATGTTCATCACAACGATCAAGATTGCGAGGATGATCGTCGTACCCATGATCATGGGATAGTCGCGGTTGATGATGCTCGACACAAAGAAGCGGCCGATACCCGGCACGGCGAAGATCTGTTCCACAACGATCGAGCCGGTGACGATATAGGCGATCATCGGACCGAAGTAGGTGATGACCGGGATCAGGGAGTTTTTCATCGCGTGGCCGAAGATGATCTTCCACTTGGAAACGCCCT
Source organism: Clostridia bacterium (assembly GCA_017544665.1). GTDB lineage: Bacteria > Bacillota > Clostridia > Oscillospirales > Acutalibacteraceae > UBA6857. The sequence goes on from JAFYDS010000087.1 coordinate 1,111, forward strand.
TCGCCCGCGCGGTGCGGATATAGTCCTGGCCGAGAACGTCGAGCATCGAGGAACGCGTCAGACGGGTGATGTATGCCATCGGATACAGGGAAAGCGTGATGATCGGCAGAACAAGACCGCCCGCGGACGCGCCGTTGCCCGGCAGCCATTTGAGCCGGATCACGAACGCGATCAAGAATAGTACGCCCATGATAAACGATGGCATCGAAACAAAGGCGGTGGTGATCACCATGATGACCTTGTCGATGATCCGGTTGCGCCGCAGCGCCGCCATGGCGCCGAGCACCACGCCGATGATCAGCGCGATAAAGGCGGCGATCAGACCGAGCTTTGCACTCGTTTTCATGCCGTCGGCGATTACGTCGATGACCATCCGGCCGCGCTGTTTGATCGAGGGGCCGAAGTCGAACCGCGTGATGATATCCTTGAGGTAGGTAAAATACTGCGTCATCAGGGGCTTATCCATGCCGTACTTGGCTTCGAGCGCCTTGACCGTTGCTTCGCTCATTGCCTTTTCGCCGAGGAACGGACCGCCCGGGACGGCGTGCATCACAAAGAACGTGATCGTGATCACGACCCAGACCGTCAGCAGCGCAAGCAAGATCCGCTTGACGATGTATAAAACGTTTTTGGAATTCATCGGTTTTTCATTCCACCTTAGAAGCGCCCTTCCAGAGCCGGAACTGCGCCTATTTTTATTCATTATACCTCTTAATCCGTAAGATTGCAAGACTTTTTCATATCTCGCGGGCAGAATAAACAAAAAATCGGGCGCCGTCGCCGCCTGCCGTGCACAGCTTGCAGCAAAAAAGCCGCTTTTAGAGAGACTAAGACCGCCGCGTTTTGGAGCGCAGCGGTCTGTTTGATTCTTTGATTATAACAACAGATCGGAGATCAGCTTGCACAGCGCGTCGTCGCTGAACGGCTTCGGATAGCCGGTGACCTTCGCTTCGTCCTGCGCCTTGCGGACGATCTCATCGAGGTCCGATTGCCGGATCTTGATCGTCGAAAGGTCGATCCCTGCGTCGGCGATCAGCTTATCTACGCCGTCAAGGTAGGCGTCGGCGGTATCGCCGAGGCCGCAGGCCTTCGCGAGAGAAGCGAGCGCGGCGTCCGCGTAGGGACGAGAGGCGCGCAGCACACCGGTGAACACGGCAGCGATCGCGAGACCGTGCGGAACGTGGTAGAACTCACCGAGACGGTGCGCCACCGCGTGGATATAGCCCGTGCTCGCGCGGCGGAACGCGATACCTGCTTTATGCGACGCGAAGAGAAGCGCTTCTCTCGCCTTGAGGTCCTTGCCGTCCTTGAGCGCCTGCGGCAGCGCCTGGAAGATCGCGGCAGCCGCTTCCGGCGCCCCGGCAAGATCTTCGGCGAACGCGCCGGCATAGAGGCTCACGGACGCTTCCGTGATATGGCTGAGCGCGTCGATCGCGGTGAACGCCGTCGTCCCCTTCGGCACGGAGCAGGTCAGCACCGGGTCGAGCAGAATCGCGTCCGGCAAGAACTTCGTGCTGGCGAACGGCTTTTTCTTATCCTCTTTTTCGTCGGTGATGACGGCAAAGAGCGTCGCTTCGGAGCCGGTACCGGCTGTTGTCGGGACGGCGATAAACGACACGCAGCGGTTCGCTTTGGAATCGATCTTGCAGATATCATCCGTGACTGCGCCGGGGTTGCCCGCGCGCAGGGCGGTGATCTTCGAAATATCAAGGACGGAGCCGCCGCCGATGGCGATCACGCCGTCGCAGCCCTTGGCTTCGTAACGCGCGAGCGCCGCGTCCGCGTCGGTCAGCGTCGGTTCGCCGGGGATCTCCGTAAACGGGACAAAGCCCGGCAGCTTTTCAAGCGCCGCTTCGACTGACGGCATTTTGAGCGCAACGTCAAACGTGATGACGAGAGGACGGGACATGCCGTACTTTGCGGCGAGCTGCGGCAGCAGGTCGATACAGCCGGACTGCGCGATCGTTTCGCTCACCGGCATCTGCGCGTCGCGCAGGACGCCGAGGAACAGCTTCTGGATATAGGTCATCGTGCCGCCGGTCGTGCGCATCGGCTTCGGCAGATAGGCGTCGTAGCCGAGACAGTGGTTGCCGAGTTTCAGATAGCGCGCGTCGGGTTTCGTCCATTGGAAACCGCATTTTGCGAGGGCGGCTTCGGTAAAGCCGGTCATAACGTCGACGTTTTCGCTGCGGCCGGAGATCAGCGAGTAGAACTCGAACACGTGCACGTCGCGGTCGCCGGTGTTCGCCATTACGGTCTCAATCGTTTCGGCGGTGGACGCCTCTTTGCACGGTACGCCGAGCAGCCGGAACATCTCGCGCGTCGGGAGATAGTTGGGGTTGATGATATGATAGATCTCGTTGACCGCGGGCTGCAGCGACAGCGCGGCAAGCGCTTCGCCGGCTTCGTCGATCGCGGTCAGGTCCATCGGATACTTGTCCATGTTGTCGTTGACAAGCCCGAGCTTGAGGATCGAGCGGACGCGGTGCAGGAAGCCGTTGTCCGCCGCGTTCGGCTGGAACACGCCGTCGCTCTGCCGCCAGGTCAGGTTGCCCATACGGTAGATGTTCGCCTTCAAGCCGTCTTTGCGTGCCTGCAGCACGGCGCGTTCGGCTTCGAACTTGCTGTGGATATAGACGTTATCGGTGTAATGCTGTCCGATATAGAGCATCGTTTCGTCGAAGGAAACGTCCTTGTGATCCTCGATCACGGTGCCCGCACCGTGCAGGCTCGTGGTGGATGTGTGCTGCAGCACAGCATTCGCCGCCAGCGCAAAGTCGATCACGTTCTTCGTACCTTCCACGTTGGTCCGCGCGAGGTCGGCGTAGTCGCCGGCGTGGTGGACGTTCGCCGCCGTGTGGATCACGGTGTCGATCTTGGCCGCGAGTTCATCATAGAGTTCTTTTGTCAAGCCGAGGTTTTTCCGTTCGACGTCGCCGATCACGGCGCGCACCTTTGACAGGTCGAGGTCGCCGAAATAGTAGCGCATCCGCCGCGCGAAACGTTCTTCATTGCGGACCAGCACGGTCACGTTGACGTCGCGTTTCAGCAATGCATGCAGGACGTGCGCGCCCAGAAAGCCCGTCGCGCCGGTGAGGAGAATCTCTTTTGCTTCTCCGTCGCGAACGCCGCCGCGCGTCTCTTTGATCAGATCGTTCAGCGCGCTGTCGTCGGCGTTGTCGCTTTCTTCCTGCATCGCGTCGATCGCGTCGGCAAGCAGACCGAAGAATGGCTTATCATAGACCAGCTGCGCTTCGATATTCAGCGCGAGGGCGAATTCCACAGCGGAAAGGCTGCTGCCGCCGAGGGCGAAGAAGTTGTCGTCGATGCCGATCTCGTCGATCATCAGCAGATCCTGCGCCGCGGCGATCACCTTCTTCTGGGTCGGCGTTTCGGGCGGGACGATCTTGCGCGATTGCTTCGTATGCTCAAAGTTGCGGATGATCTTCAGCGAGGCGTTGCGTTTGAACGGCACCGGACGGATCACATGGCGCGAAATGCGCTGGAACGACGCAAGTCCGCTGTTGACCCGCTGAAGCACCTCGATCATATAGGCGTCCGTGTCGGTGATATTGTTGGCTTTGAGATAGTCCTGGTCAAGGAAGACCTCCGCCACAATGACGTTCCCCTCGCCGTAGCATACGACCTCCTTGACCGCGTGCTCGTTGGCGAAGCGGTCTTCGAGCTGTTCGGCGGATACGTTTTCGCCGTTGTCGAGTAATATGAGGTTCTTGCTGCGGCCGGTGAGGTACAAAAAGCCGTCGTTGTCGAAGTAGCCGAGGTCGCCGGTCTTGAAATAGCCGTCGTCGGTGAAGGCTTGCGCGGTCTCTTCGGGGTTCTTATAGTAGCCCTTGAACACGGTCGGACCCTTGACGAGCAGCTCGCCGTCGCGTATGATCGCGTCCATGCACGGGATGGGCTTGCCGACGGAGCCGGCGCGGTGGCAGAACGAGGCGTTGTTCGCGATGATCGGGGCGCACTCTGTCATACCGTAGCCGTTGAGGACGGGCACGCCCGTCTGTTCAAAGCGGATCGCCAGCTCGGGCTCGAGCGGGGCGCCGCCGGAGATGATGTCGATGATATTGCCGCCGAAGAAGGCTTTGACGGCTTCGTTTTCGGAGAGGTCGGGACGCGCCTTCGCGAACTGCAGCGCGCCGAACATCAGCTTTTTGGCAAGCTGCGGCACGACCGCCATGGATTCCGGCTTGAACAGACGGATGTTTTCCATGATGTTCGGGAGAGAATCGTTGATGAAGATCTCCTTGCCCTTGGCGATACCCTTGGTGACGATCGCGGTGAAGCAGAACGCGTGGCTCAACGGCAGCACGCAAAGCAGCGTATGCGTCGGGCAGGCAACGTGGACACAGACGGCGGAAAGGACGAAGTTGCGGTGGGTCAGCATAACGCCCTTCGGGAAGCCCGTGGTGCCGGAGGTAAAGAGGATCGCAGCGTAGTCGTCGCCGTCGGGTTCCGTCGTGTAGCTGCCTGCGTAATCGCGCAGAATATCGGAAAGCAGCAGCGCGTCATCCGCGCCTTTTTTGTCGAGGAAGATGATGTACTCCACCTGCGGCGCCTTTTCGCGCAGCATGGCGGCGAGGGCGGCGTGCGCCTGATCAAGGAAAACGACCTTGCAGTCGGCAAAATCGACCAGCCGGCAAAGCTGTTCCGGCGTTTCGTTCGCGGCGAGGGGCACGGCGACGCTGCCGCAGTTCGCGGTGCCGAAATAGGCGGTCAGCCACCCGTAGGAGTTCGCGGCGATGATCGCGGCGTGCGCACCTTTGAGGTTGTTTTCGATATAGAAACGGCTGAGCGCTTCGGTGTCCGCTTTGAACTGCGCATAAGTGCGGCTGACGATGCCGTCCGGCGTTTTCCACGTCGCGAACGGGTCGGCGCCGTAATTCTCCGCGGCGTAGTCCACCATGTGCTTCAAATTGCGCAAAGTCGTCAAATCTTCCAAAATCACGGGACGTCCTTCTTTCCTCAAAATCAGCTATGGTACATTATACCATAGCTGATCGAATGTTGCAATCTTTTTTTATGATTCTTCAATTTTATGCTTCCGGCTCGAACTGCGAAAGCGCCATGAAGTCAACCTTCTGCAGACGGGTGCGCGGGATCTCGTCGATGAAGCGGATATCCTTCGGGATGCTGAAGACCGACAGGTTGCCGGAAATCAGGTCGGTAATCTCCTTGCGACAGGCGTCCTCGTCGCCGTCCTCGGCCTTGACCACAAACAGGCGGACGATTGGCTTGTCGCCGAGGTAGCCCTGGACCGCGCAGCATTCGCGCACGAACGGGAGGTCCTCCACGAGCTGTTCGATATCCACCGGATAGACGTTGTAGCCGGAGATGATGATGACGCGCTTTTTGCGGCCGATGAAGGTCACGTAGCCGTCTTCGTCCATCTTGCCGAGGTCGCCGGTGAGAATCCACTTGGTACCGTAGGCGTCGCGGTAGATGCCCGCATCGGCAGGCCCGTTCTTCGTGAGGTAGCCTTCCATCATGGAAGCGCCGGTGATGACGATCTCGCCGACTTCGCCCGCGGGCAGCGGCTTGTTGTTGTCGTCCCAGATCTCAAAGCGCAGGCCCTGGATCGGCTGACCGATCGTGCCGGGTTTGTTCGCCCAAAGGCGGTTCGCGGAGCAGACCGCGCCGCACTCCGTCAGGCCGTAACCGGCGCAGAACTCCGCCTTGGAGCCGTTCTTGCGCATCACGGCATAAATCTTTTCGAGCAGCGTCGGGCTGACGAAATCGCCGCCGGAATACATGACGCTGATGCTCTTCAGCTCGGGCATATCGAAACCGGGATGCTCAACGAGCTTTTTATACATATTCGGCACGCCGTTGAACTCGGTGACGTGATATTTCTTGATAAGTGCGACAAACTAGTCGGCGTCGAACTTCGGCAGGAAGATGGACCGCGCGCCCTTGTTCAGCGCATTGAGACCGCCGGCGCAAAGACCGAAGGCGTGGAAGAACGGCATCGCGCAAAGCTCGGTATCGTAACCGATCTTCTGGACCGGAATATTGACCGCGCCGAGACCGTAGATCACGGAGTTGAGCGCGTAGTTCGACAGCTTGATCGTGTGGCTCTTGCCGGTGGTGCCGCCGCCGTTCATATAGACGGCGATATAGCCTCTGCCCTCCGGAATGGAGTTGACGTGCTGGCCAGCGTAACGCTTGAGAATCTGCGGATACTGATAGACGGTCAGACCGCCCGTGGAAAGCGAACGCAGCGCCTCTTCGTCGATCGTGCACGCGGTCTTGTCGGGCATGGCGTATTCCTTCGGGGAGCACAGCACGACGGGCAGACCGACCTTTTTCAGCATCGGCGCATACTTCGGCGCAAACATATCGAGCATCATGATGCCCTTGGAATCCGTGAAGTCCAGAATCTCCTCAACGCTTTCGGGCGGGAGCAGCGGGTGGACGAAGTTGACGATGATGCCCATTTTGTTCAGCGCCATGAAGGTGATCAGGCTTTCCGCGTTGGTCGGCATGAAGATCGTAAACACGTTTTGTTCCTTGAGCCCGAGCTCACGGTGGAAGAACGCGGCGAGCGCTTCCGTATCGGCGATGAACTCGCTTCTGCTGTGATCCTGCCCCATGTGGGAAAAGATGGTGTAATCTCCGAACTGTGCAGTGTTGCGGATGAAATACTTCCAGCAGGAAATGTCGGTCGGCGGATATTCCTTCGATTGCTGAATGACGGGCATAATAGACATACGTTTGCTCCTTCTCTATATGACACAGTGTTTTATTTTTCACTATTATAGCAATCCATTCCTGTGAGCGCAAGTACAAAATCAAACAATGTGTCACAATTCAGTAAATTAGTACAAAATTCCTAAAAATGTCGCATAAGAAAAAACACCTGCGGCAGCAGCCGCAGGTGCGTGAGATTGAATTATTCCGCGTCGGGCGTGAACTGCGAAAGCTTCATGAAATCTACCTTCTGCAGATTCGTGCGCGGGATCTCGTCGATGAAGCGGATGTCCTTCGGGACGCTGAACTTGGAAAGGTTGTCCGCAATCAGCTTCGTGATTTCTTCGCGGTAGGCGTTCTCGTCACCGTCTTCTGCTTTGACGACGAACAGGCGGACGATCGGCTTGTCACCGAGGAAGCCCTGCACGGCGCAGCATTCGCGCACGTACGGCAGCGTTTCCACGAGCTGTTCAATATCAACCGGATAGACGTTGTAGCCGGAGATGATGATCACGCGCTTCTGGCGGCCGACGAAGGTGACGTAGCCCTCATCGTCCATCTTGCCGAGGTCGCCCGTCAGCACCCAGCGGGTCCCGAGCGCGTCGCGGTAGATGCCCGCGTCGTCGGGTCCGTTCTTCGTGAGGTAGCCTTCCATGATGGAGGCGCCAGTGATGACGATCTGTCCGACCTCGCCGTACGGAAGCGGCTGGTCGTTGTCGTCCCAGATCTCGAAGCGCAGACCCTGGATCGGCTGACCGATCGTTTCGGGCTTGCTCGCCCACGGGCGGTTCGCGGAGCAGACCGCGCCGCATTCCGTCAGACCGTAGCCGGGGCAGAACTCGGCGTTGGAGCCGTTTTTGCGCATCACGGCGTAGATCTTTTCAAGCAGCTGCGGGCTGACGAAATCGCCGCCGGAATACATGACCTTGATGTTTTTCAGCGAGGGATCGTCGAAGTCGGGATGCTCGACAAGCTTCTTATACATATTCGGCACGCCGTTGAATTCGACGACGTGGTTCGTCTTCATCAGCGCGATAAACTGGTCGGCGTCGAACTTCGGCAGGAAAATCGCCCGCGAGCCTTTGCTCAGCGCGGAGAGACCGCCGGCGCACAGACCGAACGCGTGGAAGAACGGCATTGTGCAGATTTCGGTGTCGTAGCCGATGTTTTCGACCGGCGTGATGACGCCCGCGAGACCGTAGATCACGCAGTTGAGCGCGTAGTTCGACAGCTTGATCGTCTTGCTTTTGCCGGTGGTGCCGCCGCCGTTCATATAGACGGCGATATAACCCTTGCCCTCGGGCACGGAGTTGACGTGCTGGCCGGCGTAGCGTTTGAGGATCGTCGGATACTGATAGATGGCGTTGTGACCGGAAGAGAGCGCGCGCAGCGCCGTTTCGTCGATCGGGCAGGCCGTCTTATCGGGATAAGCGTATTCCTTCGGGGAGCACAGCACGACGGGCAGCCCGGTCTTCTTGAGCATAGAAGCGTATTTCGGCGCGAACATATCGAGCATCATAACGCCCCTGGATTCGGTGAACTCCAATATTTCCTCGACGCTTTCGGGCGGGAGCAGCGGGTGCACAAAGTTGACGATGATACCCATTTTGTTGAGCGCCATGAAAGTGATGATGCTTTCGGCGTTGGTGGGCATGAAGATCGTAAACACGTTTTGTTCCTTGAGCCCGAGCTCACGGTGGAAGAACGCGGCGAGCGCCTCGACGTCGGCGATGAATTCGCTTCTGCTGTGGTCCTTTCCGGCGTGGGAAAAGATCGTGTAATCGCCGTACTGGTTGCTGTTGCGGATGAAGTATTTCCAACAGGTGATGTCTGTCGGCGGGTATTCGCGGGATTGTGCAGTGACAGGTATTTTCAGCATAATGATTCTCCTTCTCAAAACGCCGCAGCGTTTACAGATTGTTTATATTATAGCAACCTCGCAGGAAAAACGCAATGACAAACAAGCAGGAAAGTGTCACAATTTACACGATTTATTCATATTTTGTCTGATATGAAACACCGCGGCAAAAACTGCCCCGCCCTTTTTTTCATTTGCCGTTGTGAAAAGCTTGCATCTCGGCGCAAAATCTGCTACAATCAGGATTGACAGCACCCATGAAAGGAGCGTTTCTAATGAAGAAAACATGTATCCGTTTGCTTTGCTGCGCCGTTACTCTTTGTCTGCTGCTGAGCGCGGTTCCGTTCGCCATTGCCGCCGAAAAGAAGTCGGACTGCGGCACAGACTGCCCCTATTATCCGACGATCATCGTGCCCGGACTCGGGCAGTCGAGCGTCGTAGTCACAGACGACAGCGGAACGCCGATCACCGACAAGGACGGCAACAAGGTCACCGCGTTTCCGGCGTGGATCCAGACCGACAAGCTGATCAATAGTCTGCTCGGTCCCGCGCTGCTTTCTCTCTTTACCCAGCGCGATATGGGGCTGTCTGACGCCTTTGCCGACGCGATCGAGGACGCCTTCGGGATCAACAAGTGCGACGAAAACGCGAAGCCGGTCGGCAATGTGCTGACGGAGAAGTTCCCCTACCCCTACTCGGAATACAGCGAATACGACAAGAGCATCGTCAATATGCACATCCCCTTCGAGCTGTATCCGACCGACCTGCCGCGCGACCATCTGTATTACTTTGAATACAACTCCTTCGGCAACCACATTGATCTTGCGAACGAGCTGTACGACTTCATTCAGCTGGTCAAGGCGCAGACCGGCCACGACAAGGTCAACCTCGTCCCGCTCAGTCAGGGCGCGTCGATCGTCAGCGCCATGCTCGACTACACGCCCGCCGTCATGGACGAGCTGCACAAGATCATGTTCGTCGTCCCGGCGCTCGACGGCTCATGGATCATCGGCGACGTTTTCAACGATGCGATCACCTTCACCGACAGCGACTATCTCTATCACGGCTTTCTGGAAAACATCCGTCTGCTCGATCAATCGACGGCGGGACTGATCGAACTCGTCGCGCGGCTGTTCCCGGACGAGGTGCTGATGGCGGCGCTGCAGAAGGGCGTCCAAAAGCTGGTTCAGAACGTGATGATCTACTCCACCGGCATGTGGGCGCTTTGCCCGACCGCAGCGTATCCGTCGGCGGCACAGCGCTATCTCTCCTCGCCGGAGATGGCGTCGATCAAGGCGCAGACCGACCGTTACTATCAGGCGCAGCTGCACCACAAGGACAACATCCGCAAACTCCAGGAGAAGGGCGTGCAGGTGTTCTGCGTCGCTGAATATGATATTTCGCTGATCAACGTCGGCACGCACTGGAACGACCAGAACGCCGACTTCATCATCCAGCTGGATTCCACCTCGATGGGCGCGACGAGCGCCAACGTCGGCGAAACGCTGCCAGACGATTACAAGCAGCAGAACACCTGCTGCAGCAACCCGGCGCACAACCACATCTCCCCCGACCGCGTGATCGACGCTTCCACGGGTCTGCTCGCGGACACGACGTTCTACTTCAAGAATCAGCGCCACGACCTGACGCAGCACAACGACGTGATCCTCAAGCTGGCGATGCAGCTGATCGCAAACGACGACATCAAGGACGTCTATTCCTCCCCCGACTTCCCGCAGTTCAATTACGGGCGCAACGTCAAGAACCTGCTCACGCTGCTTGACGAGGCGGAGGGCGTCAATCGCAAGCTGCTCACAAAAGGACAGAAGAAACGGCTCGACGCTGCGGTGGAAAACGCGCAAACGGTTCTGAGCAAGACCGTGGACGGTCCGAACGCCGTGCCGGACGCCGAGGCGCAGCTGCACAAGGCGCTGGTACTTTGCGGCAAAGAAAAGGCAACGCTGACGACACCGGACGTCTTTACCCCGGTCAGCGACTTCCTGTATCGCCACTACGGCTCAAACGGCTACAGCGAGTACCCGCGCGAAACGGCAAAGAAAGGCATCGACGCGCTGGTCAGCTTCTTCGGCGCTGTTGCCGGACGCTGAATCATTAATCAAAAAAGCCCACCGATTCTCCGGTGGGTTTCTTTTTGACGTCTTTATCATGAATGAAATGGATACGGCTGTTGCTGCTATTGCATGGAACTGCAAGGTTGCTGCAATCCCCTACTGTTGCATGCTTTAGAGCAGTATGTTGCTGGATGCCGTTCGCATCAAAGCCGTATCAAAGAAAACCGACTGTATGCAAGACGTACGGCAACGGGCACACAAAAAAAGCATGGGCGCTATGCCCATGCTTTTTACGATTGATTGTTACTTACGCGGGAACATTGATGTCGCCGGACTTGGTGTAGTGCAGCGCGCCGCACTTACAGACCTGATTGATGCCGAGGAACTGATACCACAGCTTCGCGACGAACCAGATGATCTTCTTGAACGCGTTTTCATCGTGGCAGATGTGGTCGCACATGATGTAGCCGCAGACGTCGCACTTGCCGTCGACCGGGCTCTTATCGATGTGATCCAGCGAGACGGGCGCGATTTCCACTTTATCGAAGACCTGTCCGCACATGCTGCACTTCTTGCCGGTGTAGCCCGGGGTATGGCCGTCGGGCTCCACTTTGACGCTCGAGAGATTGTGGGCGAGCATCGGGGATTCCACGCCGTCCAGATACTTGCCGCAGCCGTTCAGGCACGCGCGGCCTCTGATACCGATCTGGGTGCAGGTCGCTTCCTGGATCTGGGTGACAAAGCCGCTGAAGTTATGGCCGATCGGCTTGATCTTGCTCTGATCGACAGATTCCGGCAGATCGGGATCGTACAGGTCGACCTCATAGGTCTGACCGCAGACCTTGCATTCATGGATCTCATACTTGCCGCGTTCGCAGGTCGGTTCAACCGCCTTGATCATGCGCTTGGACTGGTGCGGCAGCTTATCGAGCGTCAGGACGGTCGGGATCTTGCAGACCGCGCAGAACGCGTTGCACTGACCTTCTTTGCTGCAGGTCGGCGCGACATAGTTCACACCCTGATAGTCCTTGACCCAGGTATGACCCAGCTTCTGGATCTTCGCTTCGTTCAGGTTCGCGATATCCTGATAATACTTCGAACCGATCTTGTAAACGCCTTCCGCATACTTGCCGTTTTCATCCGGTTCAGCATACATTGCAAGCTGTCCGCAGACCTTGCACTTAAAGACTTCCTTCGTGCCGTCCGTGGTGCAGTCAGCCGCCTTCGGCTTCACTTCCTGCTGGAAATTATGGTCTGTCTTCGGACGCAAAACACCGGCTTTTTCCTGTGCGGTCTGCGCATCTTCCGCCGTCATATCTTCATCGTCATAGTACTTCCGGGCGTGGTCTTCGTCCGGCGATACCGCACCGCATTTGGAGCACTTCCAGTACTTGACATTACCTTGCGCGGAGCAGGTTGCATCCTTCTTCGCGATGGTAACCCAGGTGTGTCCGGTCGCCGCCAGGATCACGGGCTCCGTCACATTCCTGCCGCAGATCTTGCAGCTCATATAGGCGTTCATACCGTCTTTTTCGCAGGTCGGTTCCACTTTTGGGTGCTGAACATTCTGGTGTGCACCGCCCGCAACATTCTGCCTCGTTCCGGCGATTTCTTGACCGCAAGTGACGCAGAGCTTGACCTTGTAGCCGCCGACAGCGCAGTCGTACTTGCCGCCGTTTTTGTCAACATAAGTCCAGTCGTCCGCCTGAGAGTGTCCGCTGGCAGGAATTGCGTCTTCCGTATCCGTCAGAAGCGCGCCGCATCCTTCAACCGTGCAATATCTGGCGTGGAAGCCCGGTTTCGTACAATCATATGCAATAATATTGCCGTCTTCATCTTTGCAATAGTTTTTCCAATCCGTAGATTTTTTTGGGCGTGTGCGTCAGCTTTGCGATCACGGGCTCACCACCGGTCCACTCTTCGGTCGCGTTTGCGTCCTTGAAATACTTTCCGCATTTGGAGCATTTCCAATATGCTTCATTACCGGGCGCCTGACAGGTCGGTGCTTTCGCTTCTATCGCAGTCAGATTGTGGGATGGTTCTTCGCCGTAAGCCGTATTGCAAACTTCGCAAATCGCCTTATCTGTGCAGGTAGCCGTACCGCCAGTGCAGGGTTTGCTGCCTTCGACGGATTTGCCATTGTCGTTGACATAGCCGAGCGCGGTGCAGCCGGCATTGGCGCACTTCCAGCTGTGAGTGCCGTTGCCGTTGTTAACGACGTCTCCTGTGAAATCATGACCGAGAGCATCAACATCTTCTTTATAGATATAGAAATCTACACCCTCGTCATTCAGTAAGTCTTTGGAAAACTTCGCAGAATATGCCGCTTTCCCGCCGGTAGTACACGTCGGTGCCTGAGACTCTCTTGGATAATAAGTCGCAGAAACAGTCTCATTCACTCTCGTATTACACGAAGCGCAATATGCGCTGCCGTTCAAATCGAACGTACCATCAGCGTTCTTGATCAGAGAATACGATTTTGTGTAACTGTGTGTACAAGACGCCGGATCGACATATGCCAGACCCAGCTGACCGATCGACAGAATCATCAGCAGGGAGAGCACGAGCGCGAGGCTCTTTTTGATTGTTTTTCTCATGTTTGATTCGCTCCTTCTTGATAAAATCGTTTCACGTTTTTCAGCGCAGTGCAGAGACACCACGCCATGATACTCTAGATTATAACACGGTTATCAAAAATAATCAACACCGTTTCCGCTCTTTTTTTCGGAAATCGGTGCTGATCGGTAAATTTTTTATGAACGGTAAACGCGTTCCACCCGCGGCATGAAGTTGCAGATCACCTCGTAGCCGAACGACTGTACCATCGCGCCGAGGTCCTCGGCTGTGATCGTCTCGTCCCCGTCCGTGCCGAGGACCGTCACTTCGTCCTCCACGGCGGCGTCCGGAATGTCTGTCACATCGACCATGATCTGGTCCATACAGACCTTGCCGACCACGGGGGCTTTTTTGCCGCGGATCAGGACGTAACCCTGATTGGAGAACGCGCGGTTGAAGCCGTCCGCGTAGCCGATACAGACGGTCGCGATACGTCTTGTCGCGGGCGCGATATATGTGCGTCCGTAGCCGATCGGCGTCCCCGCCTCCACGGTCTTGACGTGGATCACATGGCTGACGACGCGCATCGCGGGACGCAGGTCCCAGCCTTCGCGGGAGACTTCGTCCGACGGGAAGAGCCCGTAGAGCGCGATCCCGAGACGGACCATGTCGAAGCACTCGTCGAACTCCATCGCGCCGGCGCTGTTGCAGATATGGCGGATCGGGATCTCCACCCCGCGGTTTTCGAGATACTCCAGAAACAGGCGGAATTGTTCGGTCTGGGCGTTGGCCTCTGTCTTGTCGGTCATATCGGCCGTGGCGTAGTGGCTGAACACGCCCTCAAGCGTCAGACCGGGCAGCAGGTTGATCTGTTCAACGTCGTCCGCCGCTTTCTCCGTCACGGGAAAACCGATGCGCCCCATACCGGTATCGACGGCGATATGGACGATTGCTTTCTTCCCCTGCGCTGTCGCGGCGGCAGAAAGTGCCTGCGCGTCAGAGAGAGAGAAGACCGTCGCGCGGATGTCGTATTGAAGCAGCAGATCGTACTCCGCCGGGCTGGTATAGGTCAGCAGGAGGATCGGCTTTGTGATCCCCGCTTCGCGCAGCTCGACGCCCTCAGGTACCGTTGACACGGCGAAGAAGTCCGTCCGCGATTCGAGCGCCCTTGCGACGCCGACCGCGCCGTGCCCGTAGGCGTCCGCCTTGACGATCGACAGCACCTTGACGTGCGGCGGCAGCTTCGCCTTGAGAATGTCGAAGTTATGCCGGATCGCCGCAAGGTCGATCTCGGCGTATGTTCTGTGATAGACAGGTTTGTTCAAAAGAAAACTCCCCTTCAAGTGGATGTTCCTATACATTATACAGGAACGCGCCGCCTTTTGCAACCAAAATATGCAAATTTCGGGAAAAAGATCGCGAAAGGGAAAACGCGCCTTTCCAAAACGGAAAAGCGCATCGTTTTATTCAGCCAGCAGCGCCGCCATCCTTGTCTGGAACGTGTCAGCGTCGACCAGCCGCAGCCGGTCGCTGAACCATTCCAATTCCTGCACCGATCCGAAATACGGCGTTTCGGGATCGAACACGACCTTCACGTCGCAGCCGGCGGTCACCGTCTCCCACGAAAGCGGCACGATATAGTCGCCGGTTTTGGCCTTTTCCACCTGCGGCTGCCAGGGATAATGGGTCGCGTAGGGCGAACTGCGTTTGATGTCGCCCTCCAACAGACGTTCCTCCCCCACGGGATGCCACATGTCAATGTTCCAGCCGGTAACGTCCTGCATCAGCACAACGTAGCAGACCCCCTCGCGGTAGCCGAACTTGCCGTCGAGACCTCTGGTGTCGTCTTCCAGCGTAATGGTTGTGCCGACAAGAGTCGGATCACCGTGCCAGACCTTTTCGATCCGAAAGGTCGTCAACTGCGTTATGGGCTGTTCATGAATGATGACTTCCTTGCCAAATTTTTCTCCGTAATAATAGCGGTAGTCATACTGCTTCAGTTGGACGTCGGTGACCGTGCCCTCAAAGCATAGATCGCAACCTTTCACGGCGTATTCGGAAAAGGACACGATGCTCGCCGTGCCGGAGCTTTGGGGAACGGAGGGCCAAGCGGCGCCGTCAACGGTGAGATCGCTGAAATTCACGCTGCCGTCAGGGTTCGTGGGTACAGTCTCCGGCGGCTGCGTCGTCGTGACAATCGGGTCGGACGGTTCAATTTTTGGCGGCGTCTGATGGTTCCGCAAGGTAAGCCATACGCCGATCGCGGTGATCAGAACCAGCGCAGCGGCAACAGCAACCGGCAGCAGCTTGCGTCGCGGGGCGGGCTGCGTCGCTTTCACTTTTTCTTTCAGCGCGCGCACGGTTTCGTCATCGGGACGAAGCGCCTTGAAGAGCGCTCCTCTTTGTTCTCCGTTCATTGCAAAGCTCCTTTCAGCTTCTCTCTGCCGCGTTTAAGCCGGCTGCGGACGGTACTCTCCTTCTGCTTCGTCATTGCTGCGATCTCCTTCGTCGAAAAGCCCTCATAGTAATAGAGCCAGACGGCGGTACGGTAATCGGCGGGCAGCGACAGCACGGCGTGCAGCAGTTCGACGTTCTCCGTATTGAGGTCGGTCTGCAAAAGCGGGAACTCGTCAAAGAGCGTCACACGGCGGCTCCATGTGCTGCTGTGCAGCTTTTTGCAGAATTTGAGCGTCACATGAATCAGCCAGTTGCGGCGGTGTTCTTCGGTTTCGAAGGTGGGGTTCTTTTGAAAATAGAGCAGGAAAACGTTCTGGAATACGTCATCCGCGTCGGTCTTTGTCTGTACCCGGGTACAGGCAAGGCGGTAGACAAGGTCGCCGTAACGGTCAACCGTCTCGTCAAAGCAATCGTGCGCGCAAAGCGATTGTTTTTCCATAGCAGAACCTCCTTTCACCGATAATTCCCTTGAGAGAGGCAAAATGTTGCAATGCAGATAAAAAACAGCGGAAGACGAAACCGTCTTCCGCCGACAGGCAGTTTTAGTCCGTAATCGGGAATCTCAGCGTATAGGTCCGTTCGCACGGCGTTTCTTCGTCGTCAAACACCCATTCGCTCTTGACGAAGTTGCGGCCGCGGACCACGACAGAGTCTTCATAGACCTCCACGATGATGCCTTCGCCGGTCTTTTCGTTCATCTGCCCTTCATTGTCCAGTTGGGACAGTGACGGCGAATAGATCTGCGGGATCCCGTTCTGGAAGCGGAACGACTGGTCCATCTGCAGCGGCGTGTGGTGGTGTCCGCAGATGAAAATCAGGTCGTGCTCACGATAGTAGTTTTGCAAAATCTGCAGCGGTCTCCATGTCGTCTGGTGGTTTTCGTCCTTGGACCAGTGCAGCGGGAAGTGCGCCATCACGAAGGCGGGCTTTCCGCTTTCGGCTGCCAGCGCGAGGGTGTCCTCGAGCCAATCAAGCTGCGTTTCGGTATAGATACAATCGTCTGTGACACCGGTTTCGAAGCCGAGGATGATGAAGTAATAGCCGTCGATGACTTTGTAATAATAGGGGTTCTCCAGTTGGATGTCATAAAAGGCGTCCGTGAACCGGTACCAGCGTTTCATAATCTTCGCCGGGTCGCCTTCGCCGTTGCCGGCGTCATGGTTGCCGAGCACGGGCAGGATCGTTTCGTTCCGCAAAAACAGCGACGTCAGCCCGTGGAAGATCACGTTTTCAAAATACTGACCGCACATGACTTCGTCGCCGAGGAGAAGGATCAGGTCGTTGCCGCTCTTGTTTTTGTTCACGTTCTGGATGCCCTGCGTGAACGCGGGATAACGCGGCCAGTTGTTCGTTTCCACATGGACGTCGGAAAGGATGGTGAAATTCAGCTTGCAGTTTTCGGGGTCCTTGATGTCGAATTCCGCGCCGCCGGTTTTGCCGAAGATGAGGACCACGACAACGGCTACGATCAGCGCCATCGCGCGCAAGGGAATATACTTGATTCTGCTCATGAAAGGTCGCCTCCTGTTGTTTTTTCTCATTATAGCACACCGTCCCGCCGCTTTGCAAGCCTTTTTTTACTGGCGGGACCTGTCCGGAAAGCGCAGAAAAGCAGCCGAGCGTTCGACTGCTTTTTCTGTTCATGAAGTTCCTTATTTCAGGGTGACCTTCGCGCCGGCTTCTTCGAGCTTGGCTTTCGCGGCTTCCGCGTCGTCCTTGCTCATGCCTTCCTTGATGACCTTCGGCGCACCGTCAACGGCGTCCTTCGCTTCCTTCAGGCCGAGGCCGGTCAGAGCGCGGACTTCCTTGATGACAGCGATCTTGTTGGCGCCGATTTCAGTCAGCTCAAGATCAAATTCGGTCTTTTCTTCAACAGCAGCACCGGCAGCTTCGACCGGACCGGCAGCCACAACAGCGGCAGCGGCGGAAACGCCGAATTCGTCTTCAACAGCGTGGACCAGCTCGGAGAGTTCGAGCACGGTCAGAGTCTTGAGTTCTTCAATGATAGCAGTAATTTTTTCAGATGCCATGGTTGTTACCTCCAAATTTTGTAATAGTTTAGATTGGATTATTCTGCGGCGGCTTCTTCAGCGGCCGGCGCTTCTGCAGCGGCAGGAGCGGCTTCGGGTTCAGCAGCTTCGGCAACCGGTTCGGCAGCTTCAGCGGCTTCGGGTTCGGCTGCTTCGGCAGCAGCATCGGCGGTCGGTTCGCCGCCGTTGTCCACGATCGCCTGAATGGCGCGCGCGAACGCAGCGATCGGGGCCTGGAACGCACCAAGCACCTGAGCAAGCAGAACTTCGCGGGACGGAAGCTTTGCAAGACCGGCGATTTTCGCGGTGTCGATGACTTCCGTATCGAGGAAGCCGTTCTTGATGTTGAATTCCTTGTGTGTGTCTGCAAACTTGCTGAGAATGCGAGCAGCAGCGACGTAATCATCTGCACTGGTGGCGATGGCGGTCGTACCGTCAAGGACGGTTTCCAGACCGTTCAGCTCTGTGGCAGCAATTGCAAGACGCAGCAGCGTGTTCTTCACGACTGTGTATTCCACACCGGCTTCGCGCAGTTCCTTACGGAGCGCGGTATCGTCGGCAACGGTGATACCTTTGTAATCGACGATGATACCGGCGCAGGCGTTCTTCAGACGTTCGGTGAGCGCCGCAACGACGGCCTGCTTGCTTTCCAAAACTTTAGCACTGGGCAAATGAATTCACCTCCTGTTAGTATTTCGCCCTTTGGGCGTCTAAACTGAAATGTGCCTTTCCCTCGAACCGAAGGAAAGGCACAACATAATCAATTCGCATTAACTATGCCGTTCATTCCTCGGCAGGCGGCAAATTGCCTTTCAGTCGAAACACCTGCTGTCTTCGGGCTGACAGCTTGATTATTATACCGCACAGGGTTCCCTGTGTCAAGTACTTTTTGAAAAATTATTCAGCGGCCTGCGCAGCGGAGCCGACCTTGTTCGGGTTGATGCGAACGCCGGGACCCATCGTCGAAGCGACGACGCAGGAGCGGATATACTGACCCTTCGCGGCAGCCGGCTTCGCCTTGATGATGGCGTCCAGCAGCGTCGTAAAGTTTTCGTTCAGCTTTTCGGTACCGAACGAAGCTTTGCCGATCGGGCAGTGAATGATGTTGGTCTTGTCAAGACGGTATTCGATCTTACCGGCTTTCGCCTCGGTGACGGCCTGCGCCACGTTCGGGGTGACCGTACCGGCCTTCGGCGACGGCATCAAGCCGCGGGGACCGAGGATCTTACCGAGACGACCGACGAGACCCATCATGTTCGGGGCAGCGATCGCCACGTCGAATTCCATCCAGCCTTCGCCCTGGATACGGGCGACGAGGTCTTCCGCACCGACGACTTCCGCGCCTGCGGCTTCGGCGGCTTTCGCGTCATCGCCCTTTGCGAAGACAGCGACGCGGACGGTTTTACCGGTACCGTTCGGCAGCACGACGGCGCCGCGGACCTGCTGATCCGCATGACGCGAGTCGACGCCCAGACGGACGTGCGCTTCGATCGTTTCGTCGAATTTCGCGGTCGCGGTCTTGATCGCGATCTCAAGCGCCTGCGCGGGATCATAAAGAGTTGCTTTGTCGTAAAGCTTTGCAGCTTCGACATACTTTTTACCATGTTTCATAATTTCATCCTCCTGTTGAGTGGTTCATCGGAACAATTGTTTCCTCCCACCCGGAATCAATGGAATCGCTTAAGGCGAATCAATCTGCGACAACTACGCCCATGCTGCGGCAGGTACCGGCGATCATGCTCATCGCGGTTTCGATTGTGGCAGCGTTGAGATCGGGCATTTTCTGTTCGGCGATCTTGCGGATCTGTTCCGTGGTGATCGTTGCGACCTTGGTCTTGTTCGGCACGCCGGAACCGCTTTCGATACCGCAGGCCTTCTTGATGAGGACAGCCGCGGGCGGGGTCTTCGTCACGAACGAGAACGTGTGGTCGGCATAAACCGTAATGACGACCGGGATAATCAGACCGATGTCATTCTTTGTACGCTCATTGAATTCCTTCGTGAACGCCATAATGTTCACGCCGTGCTGACCGAGCGCCGGACCGACGGGCGGTGCCGGAGTCGCCTTGCCTGCAGGAATCTGGAGCTTGATTAAGCCTACTACCTTTTGAGCCATTTTAATTTGCACCTCCAAAATGATGTGGTTGATGGCGATCCGATGTGTTGTTTTTCGGATCTCCCACAGAGGACTCGCGTCCCCTCGCTATAATGGACCGGCTTTCGCCGTCATTATACCAGTTGATGTGGATTGTTCAGCCGATCGCGTTTTCCACCTGGTCGAGATCCAGTTCCACGGGCGTTTCGCGTCCGAGCATGGAGATCAGGACCACAACGACCTTCTTTGTCAGGTCGATGGAATCGACGATACCGCTGTTGCCGTCGAACGGGCCGGACAGAATGTTGACCAGATCGCCGACTTTGTAATTGACTTCGACCGACTTTTTCTCGATGCCGAGCTTGGCAACTTCTTCTTCGGTCAGGGGGATCGGCTTGCTGCCGGGGCCGACAAAGCCCGTGACTCCCCTTGTGTTGCGGATGAGGTACCACGCCTCATCGCTCATGGCGAGCTCTTCGTCTTCGAATTCGCTGCGGCGCCGGTAGGTGCACGCAACCTTGACAAACACATAGCCGGGAATGCTCTTGCGTTTGACGACTTCCATCTTGTCGTTGCGGACTTGCTCCACTTCCTCCATTGGATAGAAGACATCGAAGATCTGATCGTCCATTTTGCGGTTTTCCACCGCGGTCTTGATGTTTTCGGCTACTTTGTTTTCATAGCCGGAATAGGTGTGTACAACAAACCATCTGGCGTTATCTGCCATCGTGACACCTCCAAAAAGCCTGATTAGTCAGCCGGCGTTTCTTCAGCCGCATCCGCTTCGACGTCTGCTTCTGCATCAGCTTCGGCTTCTTCTTCAGCGTCTGCCTCGTCCTCAGCTTCGGCTTCAGCATCGGCGTCAGCTTCGGCGTCTTTCTCTTCACCGGTCTCTTCATCGACGGTCTCGGAAACGGACGTATCGTTTGTGGCAAGCTTTTTGAGTCCGGTGATACCGGCGGAGAGTCCCTGGTCGATTCCGTAGATGATGATGGAAAGAATCGCGACGACCAGCAGCACGACGCCGGTGCTCTTGAGCACCATCTTCGCGTCCGGCCAGACGATCTTCTTCACTTCACCGCGGAAATCCTTGAAGAACTTCTTGATTTTGCCTGAACGTGCACCGGATGGTTTGTCTGACTTTTTCTTGTTGCCTTTGGCAGCTTTTGCGACCTTCGCAGCCGCGCCTTTTTCGTCCGTTGCGGTCTCTTCAACGTCGGAAGCCGGGGCAATCTTGTTTTCGTTGTCAGCCATGTTTCTTACCTCCCGGTTCTTATTTGGTTTCTTTGTGGAGCGTGTGTTTCTTGCAGAATCTGCAGTACTTGTTCATCTCCAGACGTTCGGGGTTGTTTTTCTTGTTTTTCATCGTGTTGTAGTTGCGCTGTTTGCACTCCGTGCAAGATAATGTGATTTTCACTCGCATGATCGGCACCTCCATAATCGGATTATTTTGACCTCCGGGTGCGCTTCCCGCAGGCCGGTAGACCTCCCTCTGTTTTGAGCACAAAAAGAAAGCCCTGCGCAGAGGTGAAAAGATTCTACCACAATCTTTCCCTTTCGTCAAGAGCTTTCTTCGATTTTTTGAAAAAAGTTTTTTACTTCACGATTTCCGCCGAC